>JBEKLY010000260.1:0-11239 GCA_050010015.1 Terriglobia bacterium | reverse complement strand
TTCGCGGGACTGATGCGCTGCACGACCTCGCCACTCTTTCGATTGAGCGCGACAACGGCGAGCCAATCGTCCGGCTTAAAATTCTCGTTGATGTAGCTGCGCACGGACTCCTCAGCGGCGCGAATCCGCTCGGAAAGCGTAGGCGTCGGCTCTGGGTGCGTATCGTTCGAAGCCTCCAAGTCGGGTTTGCGGGGCTCAACTCCGAACTCTCTCTTAAAGTCCTGCTTCCATTGGTCTGAAGGAGAGAGGTCGAGAGACGAGGCGGTATTCTCATCTTCAATCAAGTGCCGGGCGTAAGCGCGAACGTCGCTGCCGGGGTTGAGGCGGACGAAGTCGCTTTGCAGGGCAACGTGTTCTTCGATCTGGTCTTCCGGTACGCCGCGCTCGAGCTCCTGACGGATGAGGTCACGGTCGCGCTCCTCACTTTCGTATTGGACACGGAAATTGTCGCTGGCGTCTCTACTCATGGTTCCTCCTTGCGAGCGAATACGGGTGTGAGGCTGTAGAGATCGGTTTCGGGGTTGTACTTCTTCACTTGCAGGATTTCGGAGACGAAGCGGCGCCCTGGGCGACGCTCGATATGGACGATCAGGTGCAGCGAGTCGGCGATGTTGCTCTTGATGGCGCGGGAGGGAAGCTCCATTTCGCTCTGGAGCACGCAGGTGGTGAACCGGCTGAGTGCCTGGGCGGCAGAGTTGGCGTGGACGGTGGAGAGAGTGCCGGAGTGCCACGTACGGCGAATTCGCCTCTGCGGCGTTGAGTGCTGTCAGACGGCAAGCGATATGTAAAATGGGCACCTCGGCCCTTCAGTTGTATGCGAAGCGCGTTCTGAGTCAATAACCGGTCAATTCGTCGTATCAGGTGTGCGGCGCCGTCTTCCCGTTATACGCGAATTCACCCCAACGGCAGGATCAGTGCGGCAGACCCACAATGGGCTTGACCATCGAAAGGTCTCGAGGCCTCGAACTCTACCACCGACATAGTTGATCCTTATGATCATCGAGGTGACAGGATGAGGTCGGCCCCTGCGTTTACTGGCATCTCGATGGTTCGCGTGTGAAGAGGGCTTAAGAAGACTCGGCCAACTTACGGCTGATCAAATTGGCTTTCCCTGGTCCTGTGCAGATAAGGCGAATGTCATCGAATTGTCTGCACGTAGCGAATCCCGCACGAGCCCACCTCAGCGATTTGGACAAACAAATAACAGAACCGCGACATGCCCCTGACAAGACCTGTGCCTGATTCCATTAAGGTCGCTTGTGACGGTCGCCGGGGGGGGTTGATGCACACCGATCTTTAGAGGAAGTCGGGATTAGCCTCCAAACGCATGGATCGCGCTTGTATCGAAACTTGCCCGACGAGGCCGTGCTGACTCGAACGGACGCTCGCAGTCTTAGATTTGACAGCGAAGCTGAAAAAGGAGACGACTATGAAAGAACTGTGCGAGAAAGCCAAAGGAGGCGCCGCGCGGCGCCGATTCTTGAAGACTGGCCTGGCGGTGGGCACGGCAACTGTGACCAGCGGACTACTGGCCGGCCGGCTACCACTGTTCGGCGAAGAGGAAATGCATGATGACGACAACTCGATGACTAAGGGGGACGCGGCCATGCTCCGGTTCGCGGCGGCAGCCGAGATTCTGGAAAGTGATTTCTGGCAACAATACAACGAGCTCGGAGGAATTCAAGACGACGAAGTGCCGGGTGGCAGTGGTAATCCCGTTTATACCGCTGCCCTCGCAGTGCTTGATAGCGACTTTGCCCAGTACGTTCACGATAACACCGACGACGAAATTTCCCACTTCACGTTTCTCAATGCCTATCTGGAGTCGAAGGGCGCAGCCCCTGCCAATCTGGATGAGTTCCGCACTTTGCCGAGTAGTACGGCAAGCGGCGCCCAACAGATTGGACGACTCACAAACCTGATGCAACTGACCTTGGACACTAGTTGGTGGACGCGGTATCGCAGCAGCGCAAACAACCCTGATCTTGACCCCAATTTCGTATTTCCTCAAGCCGTGCCGGGCTTGTTCGCCGGGAAGTTTCCAGCGATTCCCCGGAGCGATGCCGACCTATCGCCCAGCGACCATATCCAGGCCATCGCCAATACCGCAGGATTCCACATGCCGACTATCGAGCAAGGCGGCAATAGTCTCTATCCTGCGATGGCGCAGAGGTCTACGAGCGTCGAAGTCTTGCGAATCCTGATCAGCATCGGCCCCACGGAGACCATGCACTTTCAGACCTGGTCGGACAAAGCGGGAAACGCGCCTCCTCTGACCGATCCCACGAATGGTCTGGTGTTTCCGAACCTCAATTCCGCTCCTTTCGGCGGGGAGGAGTTCCAAACCAACCTGATCATGCCGGAACCCTGCCCCTTCTTGAGCCGAGAACTTCCGCCTGTCTCGATCATCCGCCCCACTGCGACGAATGGTATTGCTATGGGAGTGGTGAATTTCCTCACCGCCATGGGACTTTTCATCGGCCAGTCGAGACAATTCTTCGCCCTTCTGCGCGATCTGGCCGCAGACGCAGACAGGGCTCGTCGCGAACTCTAGCTCGCACTCCTGCGACGCAGGGGTTGGTGCCGTGCCAACCCCTCGCGCAGCCTCAGTTCGGTCGCCGCCCTAATGATAGTGGGCGCTTCCGATCAATTAGAGCTCACTACAGTTTTGCAAGGCCTAAACAAGTATTTGACAATTGGCGTCCGCGCAAGGGGCAGAATACACAACTGAGCCTGAGCAAGGTTCTGACGCGTGCATGCAGCGGGGCTGGTCCAGGCCATCCATGGGAACTTCTACGGAACAGCGGCGACTGGCGGGGTCAACGGCTGCAAGGTGGACCGTGACTATTCTAAATTACAATCTTTTGACCTAGCGGTGACAAGCCTGCCATCGCGTCTCGCTAATCTGGCACCTGTTGATGATTGCTAAGAAACTAGAAAACAAAGAGACACCATGAATAAGCCGCTACTGCGAACTGTTTTGGGGGATCCCCGAGGGGAGCGAGCCCGCACCAAACATAAGGAGGATGTCATGTCGACGCGTAAAAAGCAGGGATTGACTTATGGACTTCTCTTGGGGGTGGCGTTGGCCGCCTTCGGCCCCTTGGAGATCTTGAGCTCGAGGGCCTTTGCCGCTGAAAACCCCGTACCCCTGATCAACCAGCCCCTGGCGCCTGACGCCACTGCGCCGGGCGGGAAGGGATTCACCCTGACGGTGAAGGGCACGGGCTTTGTCTCGGGCGCGGTGGTGAACTGGAACGACAGCTCGCTCGCGACCACTTTCGTCAGCCACTCACAGTTAACGGCCAGCGTACCGGCTTCGGACATCGCCGCGGCTAGCACCGCTTCGGTGACCGTGGTGAACCCGAGTCCAGGCGGGGGCACGTCGAATGTGATGTTCTTCGAGGTTACTCCCTCTACTTCCTCGATCGCACTGAGTGCCCCGTCAGCCTTCGGCGGCGTGTCGTTTCCGACATCGGTGGCGGTAGGGGACTTTAACGGGGACGGTAAGCTGGACCTGGCCGTGGCGAATTCTTCGAATCTTTCGGGCGACGTCAGCATACTCTTGGGGAACGGCGACGGCACCTTCCAGGCTGCCGTGGACTACAGCGCCGGATCACTTCCGGAGTCGGTGGCGGTGGGGGATTTTAGGGGCGACGGCAAGCTGGACCTGGCCGTAGCGAACTATAACGACAATAACGTCAGCATACTCTTGGGCAATGGAGATGGGACGTTCCAAGCTGCCGTGAACTATGCCACCACCTGGACCGGGCCCTATTCGGTGGCGGTGGGAGATTTTAACGGTGACGGCAAGCTGGACCTGGTGGTGGCGAACTATGCGGGCAGCGTCAGCATACTTTTGGGGAACGGCGATGGGACGTTCCAAGCTGCCGTGAACTACAGCACCGGGAGCTTCGGGACCTATTCCACCTCGGTGGCGGTGGGAGATTTTAACGGGGACGGTAAGCTGGACCTGGCCGTCGCGAATTCGGGCAGCAACAACGTCAGCATACTCTTGGGCAAGGGAGATGGGACGTTCCAAGCTGCCGTGAACTACGCCACCGGGACCGAGCCCTTTTCGGTGGCGGTGGCGGATTTCAATGGCGACGGCAAGCTGGACCTGGTGGTGGCGAACGAGGGGAGCAATAACGTCAGCATACTCTTGGGGAACGGCGATGGGACATTCCAGGCTGCCGTCGACTACGGCGCCGGGACCTACCCCGACGCGGTGGCGGTGGGAGATTTCAACGGGGACGGCAAGCTGGACCTGGTGGTGGCGAACGATGGGAGCAGTAACGTCAGCGTGCTCTTGGGCAACGGCAACGGCACCTTCCAGGCCGCCGTCGACTACGGCGCGGGGACACAGCCGATGTCGGTGGCGGTGGGAGACTTCAATGGTGAGGGCAGGCTCGGTATGGCCGTCACCGACTATGTCTATTCGTTCTCCGTCCTGCTGCAGATCCCCCTTGCTTCGCTTTCGAGCACAAGCCTGAATTTTGGCAATGAGGTGGTCGGGACCACAAGTGCGCCGGACCAGGTGACGCTCTCCAATCCCAGCGGTCTCGCGTTGACCATTAGCAGCATAGCGGTCACAGGAACTAACACGGCCGATTTCAGCCAAACCAATACCTGCGGCACGGGCCTCGCGGCTGGCGCGAGCTGCACCATCACCGTAACCTTCAAGCCGACCCAGATTGAGCCGCGGAGTGCCTCGATTACCATCACGGACAACGCCGCGGGAAGTCCGCAAACGATCGGCTTGAGCGGCACCGGACTCGTTTCCGGACCGAACGCTACTCCTTCACCCAGCAGCCTGACTTTTGCCACGCAGCTTGTGGGCACTTCCAGCTCAGCGCAGTCGGTCACGCTGACCAACTGGGGCACGACGGCGCTCAGTATCACCAGTATCGCCGCGAGCAGGGACTTCAGCCAGACGAACACTTGCGGTTCGAGCTTGGCGGCGGATGCGAGCTGCACCATCAGCGTGACCTTCAAACCCACGCAGAGGGGAACCCGAACGGGGACGTTGTCGATTACCGATAATGCGCCGGCCAGCCCGCAAACGATCAGCCTGACGGGCACAGGCACGGTGGTGGAATTCAATCCGACCAGCCTGAGCTTTGGTAACTCCGGAACGCTGACCACGACGCTGAGCAACACGGGCAGCACGGCGCTCAGCATTAGCAGCATCACGATCACAGGTTCTACTACTTTTTCCCAGACGAACACCTGCGGCGCCAGTGTTGCGGCGGGAGGGTCCTGCACAATCACCGTGACCTTCAAGCCAACAGGGTTTGGGAGCTTCAGCGGCGATGTCTCCGTCAGTGACAACGGCGGCGGCAGCCCGCAGCAGGTGCCCCTGTCGGGCGAGCACAAGAGGTATTAACCGTTTTTGCGGGTGAGACCCCTTGATTGCTACGGCGGAACCGCACTTACCGGAACAGAAGATTGCGAACCGGGTACGAATGGCGAAGAATATAGGCATAGTCATTTGGGCGGAGATCTGGAGAAACGGAAGTACCTGAAGCCAATAACGCAGGAGGATGTCCATGGCAACCAAATCTCAAGAACTTTCACGGCGCTCTTTTTGCGAGCGCTCGGCGACCACTGCCCTGAGCGCAGTGGTCCTCCTCACCCTGGGCCCGAAGCCCGCAGCAGCGAAGGCCAAGATGACGCAGAAGCAGGCCGCGTACCAGGACACGCCGAAAGGCGACCAGCAATGTGACAAGTGCAAACTGTTTCAGTCGCCGAGCGCCTGCACATCGGTTGAAGGGGAAATCAGCCCGAAGGGCTGGTGCAAAATATTCCAGCCGCAAGGCTAAAAGGCAGCCCGAGATCATTCCGCTCGATGCAACTTTACGCCGGGCAGGCGCGATGTCAAGCAAAAGGGCTTTACAGCCTGTCTGTAGGTCTGGGTCCATTTGTAGCGACACAGCCTGCCTCTGGCGCGCTGGGAGCGGCCGTCAACATTCTGGGGACCGATCTGACCGGCGCAACCAGCGTCACCTTGAACGGCACGGCGGCTGTCTTCAACGTGGTCTCAGCTTCGGAAATCACTACCGCCGTGCCCGCGGGCGCCACCACCGGCGAGGTCAAGGTGGTAACGCCCACTGGCGCGCTTTCGAGCAACGTGCCCTTCCAGGTGCTGCCATAGAGCTCCGTGAATCGCATGTATAGAATCAGCGACGGTCACGCCACAATCATTTCGCCCTGGACAAAGCGGAGTCGCAGGCTCCGCCGATTCAGGTTCCAAGGCGGGCGCCTGCGGCAAGGGTATCAAGAAAGCGACAGATACTTTGACCATCCCTTAACAAGCTTATGACAAGCGGTCCGGTGAGTCTGGCTATGCTGGCGGTTGTGAACTGGTTTTGTCGTTAAGGAGGAAAACTAAATGTCCACCATGAGGAAGTCTGGAATTTCTGTGATGTTAGTGGCGCTCTGGCTGGGTGCGTCGGGGTCGTTACGTGCGCAGACCTTCACGACGCTGTACCAGTTCGGCGGGGGCAGCAATCCCGGGCTGGCGCAGAGCGAAGCTCTGCGTTTCGCCAGCCTTCGGGGGTGTCGGCCTGAGACTGGTTTTTCGACCCTGATTCCGCTGGGCGGTGGTACCGGACCTTGGGTCGAAGGCGGCATGCAGGGTCGGCGACATCAAAACCAGTGTCGCCGCCGCCCGACGACTTCCGCGACGCCTTTTCAGGTCGTCGAATACTTCAAACAACGCGTGGGGCGCCGGGCGAGGTGCCATCGGGATAATTAACTCTGTTGATACTTGACAAATGTTATATCATCGGTTAGAATCTTTGAGCAAGGTCGCAGAAGGCAGTCGGCCCTGCCGTACAGGTTATGCCAGAAAGTCCTCTTCCGTTTTCGTCGGTAATCACTCCTAGTGGTTCCTTCCTTTTGTGCAGTTTGGTAGCGCAGACCGCCGGTTCTGCGGTCTGCGGCTTTTCCAAGACCTGGGACGAGCCGCGGACCGCAAAGGCGGCGGTCCGCGCTAAAAAATTGGGGGAACAAAGCCAGAATGTGTATGAAAACAAAGGATCGGCTGAGAAATCAACCGCTCCTTGCCCCTCCTTAACTAAGGAGGGGAATCCCAAACTCCCCTCCTCGGGTGAGGAGGGGCGGGAGTGGTGCGGCTTTGTGGCCTTTGAACGCTTTGCGCCTTGGCGTGAAATCGGTGTAAGGATGTTGAAAATCGAGGGAACAAAGCCAGAATGTATATGAAAACAAAGGAAGAGGTAAAAATGTCGAGCAGGCACGACCCGAAGAAACCCCTCATCCGGCTCGCTACTCTCGCCACCCTCTCCCCCGGGGAGAGGGCCGTTGGTGGCATCTTATACAAAAATCGTGGGAACGAAGCTAGGAAGTTATTGAAAACAAAGGATGGCGGTTGTTACAAGGTGCAGAAACGAACCCAAAAGGAACCTGTTTTTGAGCACAAAGTGCGCGAAACGAGCGAAGTAGCGCGGAGGTACGCGGTTCTGGCATTCCTCCGCGGTTCTTTGGTTTCGCACGCGCCTGACCGGTTCGGAGTGCTCGGTCCGTCGAAAGGCCGCGGAGGAAGCCAGACTGCGGCTACCTCCGCGCTACACGTCCCAATATTGGCGGAACAAAGCCAGAATGTATATGAAAACAAATGACAAGTACAAAATGTCGCCCGCGAGCAGTGGGTGAACAGAAGCGATATGCCGAAGCGGAGCCGCTGCTGGTTGAAGGATACCAGCCGATGGAGGCGCGGAAAGACCTGACCGGCGTCCGGGACCGGGATCACGTGGAACGCGCGCGCGTTTGGCTTGTCCAGCTCTATCAGGCGTGGGGCAAACCAGCGCAAGCAGCCAGGTGGCGAAGCAAATTGCCGATCCTCAATCTACCACCCGGCAAAGAGTGACTTAACTCGCATATTCTTGTCAACCGTCGTATGAACCAACCTTGGGCTCGCGCTGTCCACCGGTGCAAGTGCCCACAATGTTTAGAAGCTCAGCTTTGCACCAAGCTGGATTGTCCTCCCAAGTGGAGTCGGGTAATTCCCGTTATTGAAATTGGCGCTGGTGATCACTCCAGCTCCCAGCGTTCCGATATTAGGGTTGGGCTGGCCGAAATTGGCGTGGTTGAACGCGTCGAAGGCGTCCGCTTTAATCTCAAGATTGCCCGCTTCTCCGAGCTTGCTGATAACGAAATGCTTGGCTAGAGAGATGTCCATTTCCTTCCATGGTGGCCCAAAAAGAACGTCTCTCCCGGAGTTTCCGAAAGTGCCCGCATCCGGAACGGCGAACGCATTGGGGTTAAACCACTCCTGAACGTTGGGATGGCTGACAGCCGCGTTGCCAACCCTGTTCGGATACCAATACTGGCCTAATGAACCGCTCAAATTAGCAGTTCCCACGATGGGAGTGAAGGGGATGCCCGAATGCACCTGCCAAAGGGAAGACAGTTGCCACCCTCCCAAGATTCCGTTGAGGACACCGCCCTGGTTCAGGAATCGCCTTCCGCGACCGGCAGGGAGTTGGTAAATGAAATCACCGTTAAAGACCTGCGGCATATCCAGCAACGACAAACCATAATTGGAGCGCAGATTGTAATTATCTTGCCACACATCGCCCTCGGCCATCGGGCCGCTCCAACCGCTTCCCGTGTCCATGTCCATGGTTTTGGACCAGGTGTAATTAGCAATGAACTGCAGACCGTAGGAAAAGCGTTTCTGGGCGCTCACCTGCAGGGAGTTATAGTTCGACACGCCCCCGTCTTGGGTACTCATAATCCCGTAGTATTGAGGGTAAGGCCGAAGCAGTTGCAGGTTCGCTCCTGTGTTGATTTGGGAAATCAAATTCTGCGGAAGCGTGTCGATGTCCCGGTTCAGCGTGAGATGCACTCCGTAGCTGCCGACGTAGCCCACATCAACCATGACCCCACCCCGAAGCTGGTGCTGAATATCGAATTGCCATTCCTCAAGGTATGGAACAGGCGCGTGATATGGGATATAGGTGATTGACTGGCCGTTCAAGAGAGCGGGAGTACGACTAGCGGCCGTGGGGTAGATGGGTGATGGAGGACCTTGGGAAAGCGTGAAGATGGGAGAGATCAAATCCGGGGACGTATCGTAGCCTTGAATTGCCCAGCCGATCCCGAGCTGATTTCCGTAGGTATCCGCTCCCTCCTGCATATAGAAGAGCCCGTAGGCACCGCGAATAGACCAGGCGTTCTTGGGGGACCAGGCAAAGCCAATCCGCGGGGCAAACAGATCATAAGCAGTAGCCTGTGGCGCTTTTCGGCCGAGTTGACCCTGGTACAAGATTGCCCCTGGCGTATTGGTTGCCGGATTCAACAACGTAGGATCGAAATCGGCTTGCCTGCCCTGGTTGTCGCTCCAGCCCGGCTGTGTCCCCCACCGTAGGCCAATGTTCAGCGTAAGGTTGGGTTTGAGCTTGAAGTCATCCTGGCCAAAGAGCTGAACTGACCACATCCGTCCTCCGGGCGTTGTTGGGTCATTAACGTACCAGGTCTGGGGCAAGCCAAGCATGAAGTCAGCGAGGCCTACGCCGGTACTAGTGGGATCCGACGGGTTGCGGCTGTAAATGCCACTGAACGCAAAATCTCCGGGGTCGATATTCGGCCATGCGACGTTGGTCTGCCACCTAAAGACCTCGCCTCCCAACTTTAGAATGTGCTTCCCCTTTACCCAAGTGACAGTGTCAGAGGGGGTTAATCCCAGTTGCCCCATGATTGCATTGGTTCCCGTGCCAATGCTGGTCGGAATGGTTCCAGAGATCGTCATGTTGGGAAAGGCGTTTTCGGTGAGATTCGGCAGCCCAATGAGGGCCGGATATCCCTTACCCAAGTCGCCGTCATGCCACCCCTGCCCGGCACGAACCATACCAATGTGAAACTCATTCACCAGGGTTGGGCGAATGCTCCACGAATCGGTGACTTGAGCCGAGGAATTTTCGCCGAAACGCGTTGAGTTGCCAACGGGGGAGGTTGGCGCGTACCGGGTGAAAGGAGAACTGGTGATCTTGTACACCACTTCAACGCGGTTACTGGGTGTAAGATCAAAGTCTTCCTTCGTTGTCAGAAAGTAGGTGTGTATGTCCTGGCGAGTGGGAAAGTAATAATTGTTCACAAGCCCAGGCAGGTTGGGCAGCGGCATGTATTGCAGAGTCTTGGCCGCCACGGGATCAATCTCCCCTGATGGAATCTGGCCCGAAGAAAAGGGCTGGCGAACGTATTGCCCATTCACGACGGCCGTCGTGCTGGGATCGTAGATCGGCGGCAGCCCGGCGGCGCTGAAGTCGCCTTGCCGCATCGCTGGAGTTGGAAATGTGTCGATGGCAATTGGATACGTGATGGAGGGTACACGCTCGTAATTCACAAAGAAAAAAGCCTTGTTACGCTTGACCGGCCCGCCCAGATTGAATCCGTAGTCGTTCCAGCGCAGTGGTTGCACGCCTGAGGCGAAAAAGTTTCGGGCTGAGAACGCATCGTTTTGATCGAATTCAAACACCGAGCCGTGAAAGCTGTTAGTGCCGCCTTTAGCGATGATATTGAAGATAGCTGTACCCATTCCATACTGGGCGCTGAAATTGTGGGTGTCAAAGCTGATTTCCTCAATATCTTGTTGGTTGGCCGTCCACCCAATGGCATTCTGGCTCTGTGGTTGACTGGCGTTGGCCCCGTTCATCATCCAAACTTCTTGGTACGACGGAGCCCCATTGACCGAGACTCCCTCTCCGCTGGCATTCTGGCCACCACCACCGCTAACTCCAGGCATCAGGGCCGTAAAGTTATACCAGCTCGCTCCCACGCTGGGAAGCTCTTCAACCGTTGAGACGTCCAGCGTTGTGCTTTTCTTCGACGTTTCCGTTTCCACCAGCTGCACTTCCGCGCTCACGTTGATTTCCTGCGCAACTGACCCGACCGCCAGCGACGCATTCACCGTGATCACTTGCACTTCCAGTGCGATTCCGCTTCGCACAAAGGTCTTGAACCCGGACTTGCTAAAAGTCATCGAGTACGGTCCAGGCACCAGGAAGCTCAACTCATAGACACCGCTGGAGTCTGTTTTCATCCGTGTTTCAACACCTGTCGCGGTGTTCGTAGCAGTCACTTCGACTTCCGGTATAACTTATATCAGTCGTGAAAACTCATGGTGAATGTGGTTTTCTCCTTATTTGACGGGCTTTTTGGAACGTTTTAGATGCTGACTTTAACTTCACTGTTTGCTATGTTGAAGTCAGCATGCGTA
>JBEKLY010000259.1:0-11272 GCA_050010015.1 Terriglobia bacterium | reverse complement strand
CGTCCGTCCTTCAAATGCTGGGTCTCCACGACAAGGGCCGCGTGCAATCCGTTGGTTGAGCACGGCAATTCCGCCGACGTTAGATACAGTATGTCTCCCAGCTTCATTTGCTTTTGGTTTGGCGTGAAACAGCTTAGCATGATTACCCCTGCCGCTGCTTTTCAACTCGCGGACAGTCAACGGATGGCCCCCTCCGAACCCTCGAACGCCAATGACTCGCCGAAAGCCGCCTCCAACGCCACATCGGCTACGGAGGGGCCTGACCTCGCCAATTCAAGCCGGTTCCGCTCCGCCCCATCCCAGCCCCGGGCAGTTAACCGCTCCACCGGCCCGCGCCTCCATTCCACTGCCTTCCACCGTCTCAAATCGTCGAAGACAGGCATCCCTGGTCCGTGAGCGCGAAAGTTCCTGGACGGCAAACTGGAACTGAAAAGGGGGTCGAAGGAGGACTTGGCAGAGGCGAGGGAGTAGCTCTCAATGTGCCGGCATGAGGCGCTGGGGGAGATTTAACACCCGATTATTGCGAATGCATTCTCCCGGGCAAACGGGTAATCACATCATGTTTCAATGGCCTTCGTTCTGATTCCAAACCAATCATCTTTGCCTGCTTTACCAATAATCCAGATGACGACTTCCATTTGTCCTACACGGAAAACCTGCGGCTTCATCAGGTGCTTGCCGATGATTTCTTTGAGAATCCGATATTTTCGCACATCCTCCTTTTCGTCCTCGCCATGCCAGCTCTTCTCCTCCACCAGATCTTTGAAGAACTCCTCTACCGGCATCATTTTGACCAAAGTCCCAGTCTTGCATTTCGACAAAGCAAGCACTTTTTGCGGGTCACAAATATCTCCCGCGTCGTTCCAGTGCAATACCTCGAATGGCTCATCTGACTCGCTCTGGTAAAGCAAATCCTCGACAGCTTCCCTTAGTTTGCTCAGAACTGCTTCTTGCATAGTTTACTCTCCACCGCCGTGAACGATCGGCTTAACTTTGGCAATCGCGACGTCATCCACCCGTTCTTTGAGTGGACCAATGATCGCAGCAGGAACTTTGTCGAAGAATTTATAGCCCGTGAGCGCCTCGACGTCTTTGACTGAAACCCGGAAACCAGCCCACCCTTCGCCAACGGTCATGTCGTTGGGCATGATAACCGCAATAATCCGTGTGTGTTCGTTCACCTTATTCAGATCGCTGCCAGGACCCTCGCCCAAAACCATGATGACCTTCCAGCATTTGGCCGGCACCACTACCTGATGCGTATTGCCCACTGTTTGCTTGAAGCCATTTCTTCCGGTTCCGCCCTGGCCAGCCGGTCCATCAACGATATAAAGAGTGTCGTGCTCGTTCTCAACCAAGTTCCGGCAATACATTTCCAATTGCGCCCATGCTTTTTGATTTACATCCGGCGACTGCGGAATCATATTCGACATCAGGAATGTTTCGTAGCTCATGTCATCATCCGCACTCCGGTCACTATGTGGACACATGTGGCCCCGGTCAAATCCACCGTCGGTGTAATCCTTCGGCGTGATCTGCGTAAATCCCCGCGGCAAGCTCTCGTCGGGATGAAAAGCCTTGCGTGGCGCATTGCCTAGGTCCTTTTTGCTCAGGTGCCAGCTCACCCAATTCGGCGTGCCTTTGCCGTTATTGTAGGAGAGCGTGTAATGACTCTTCTCCATCAAGAAATTATCCTTTTGCGCAGTGTCAGCCTTTGCCTGACTTGGATTGCCCATCAGGAGGTCGGTCGGGCCGGCATACGCTGAAACGGACCACCCCGTCAGCAACAGGGTTAAACAGGTTGCGGCTAAGATGGTTGCCAGCTTGGTTTTGACTGTCATTTTCATATGGATTCTTTCTCAGTCGAATGCATCGACTGCAAGCGCGCACCCCAAAAGCATCAAGAGAATTACGCGTTTCATATCCATCTTGATTTTTTCAACCCCTAGCCACCAATAATCGATAATGTGAGTGTTTTGTGGCCTATATCACGCCACGACTGCCCAAAGTCGTTGACCACGTCCGAATTCGCCCCGCGCTCCAGCAGCAGTTCAGCAATTGCTTCATGCTTGTTTACTCGCGCCAGAAAATAGGGGGTGGCACCGCACGCATCTGGGTTCGCTTGTTTTCCCTTGCGGATCCGCGGGTCCACGTCCGCACCCGCATCAAGCAAAACTCTTACAACTTCCAACTGCCCGCTAATAGCAGCGACGTGTAATCCAGTGACACCTGGCCCTTGGTAGTTCACATCCAAAGTGGATGAAATAAGGGTGCTGACCATCGCTGAATCCCCCGTCATACACGCTTCGTAGAATTTCTTATACGGCAGAGGTGGAAATGCCTTACCCACCATTGACACCGTCTGATTTACCTCAGCCAGCGTTTGACGCAGCAGCGGCACATCGAGTCCCTTCCCCGCCGCTTGCCTCAAGCTCACGTCCTGCTGCCCGGTTCGTTGGCCTTGTGTTGCGTTGGCTTTCATGTCAGGCGAATATCCGGCATTGACGCGTCGCCCGATGCTTCTACCCCTCCCTTGTGAACATCGAGTCCAGGGGCAAAATCCGAAACTGGAAGGTCTTCAGCCGTTATCGTTAAAAGTTGCTCTTTAGTCAGTTCCTTTTCACAGTTTGCAAGCCGATCAGCCTGGATCGAAATGGCGCGCTCAAAGAAATTCCGGACCATTCGCGCGTTTCCGAACTTTTCGCTCCGTGTCTTACTCGACTCCTCAAAAATGCGCTTGGCAAGCGTCCGCGCAGCCGGCTCTAAAATATAGTTCTTGCTGGCGACTTGTCGCTCAAGTATCAAAGTCAACTCATCTGGGTCGTAGTCCGGAAATTCCACATAGCGGTTGAATCGCGACTGAAGCCCCGGGTTTTCGTCAATGAATTCCCGCATGCGTCCCGTGTAGCCAGCGACTATCACAGCCATACAGTCGCGGTGATCCTCCATAAATTTCAGGAGCGTTTCAATGGACTCACGACCGTAATCTTTATCACCGCCACCTGCTAATGCGTAGGCTTCGTCAATGAACAGAATCCCGCCCAACGCCTTGTTACAGGACTCCAATGTCTTCCCGGCGGTCTGCCCAACATATTCGGCGACTAGTTGCGACCGATCTACTTCTATTAAGTGGCCCTTCGCAAGCATACCTAATCCGCGGAGTATCCTGCCCACCAGCCGGGCGACTGTTGTTTTCCCGGTCCCAGGATTTCCCGTGAACACCATGTGCATGCTTGTCACGACCCGCTCAAGCCCTTGCTTCTCCCGAGCTTTGGACACCCGCACCAAATTGACAAATTTTTGCAGTTCTTCTTTTACGGGCAAAAGCCCCACCAAAGCCTTGATTTCCTCGACCGCTTTCAGCATATCCTGCACCGGATCCAGCTCACAATGGACGACGGGTTTGGCCGAACCATCCGTCTTTCGGTCGTAGATTTGTATGTCTTTCGGGTTCATTGATTCAGCGTTTTCGGTTGCTCTGAGGGCGACCTTATCAGGAAGCACGTCAGCCATCCAGTTTAAAGATTGCTTTTCAGCCTCAGTAATGTCGCCATCGAGTTTGATTGCTAAATTGGCGAGCGCAAAAAGTGCAGCGCGCATATGAGAGTAAGTTTCATCCCATTGCGGTAATACTCCTGCTAATCGCGGAACGCTGAGGATGTCCGGGCGCCCTTTTTCAAGAAGGGCATTCAATAAATCCTTCACCGCACAATCCGTTGGAGGGACCGTTTCCAAGGCGCAGTCCACTAAAGTTCTGATAAATCGATTCTCTTCCGTTGAAAGAACAGGCTTACCGCCGTGAAGGACAAACCCAACAACGATAACACTGTCACAGCGGAAGGATCTTTTTGCAAAGGCAATCGGGTCACCGCTTGAGTCAAGCAACATGAGTTCCACGGTTAATCGCGCCTGCTGCTCATGATCTAGAGACTCCAGCCACAGGGGCAAACCCTCTTCTGCCTCCTCGATTATTTTTCCGATTTGCGCTGCCGATGGATCGGTCGTTGCTGAGGTGCTCATATCAACTCGAAGGCTGTTCACTCTCCAGCCCCAAAAGGATTTTGTCGACTTTCATTATCGCCTGCTCGATTGATTGCTTCTCCTGCTCTAAATTCTTCAACGCCATTTCCTTTTGATAGCGGATATTGCGCCGCTGGTCTGCCGCGAGGTAGCTGTCGTAAAGGCCCAACCAGCTCTTGCCAGCCTGAGCACTCTCCAATCGCGCTTGTGCTCTTATCTCTGTCATTTTTGCAGTAATCTCGCGCTTGCGCTGCTGTAGCTGCAGTTTGGTAATGCGGCCCTCTTTACGTACTGCGTTCTTCTCCTCAGCCACTTTCTTCTCAGATGCGGTTTTCAGATCTTGAGCAAAACTCGAAAGCTGCCGCCACCGTCCATCGTCTGGCCTGCACCAAGACATCTCCGGAAACTTCGCGCTGAGATCCAACAGTTGGTCCTCGCGAAGCGGCCCCTCAGCCTTGTCGTCGAGCCATACGAAAAAGCACCTGTTGGCGGACGCCGCGGAGGTGGGCGGGATGGGCGGGGCCACCAGTTCGGTTTCACCCCCACAACTCGGACACTTCGCAACACCGCCGACTTTGGAATTGTCAAACGCCAATTCCCCTGAGCATTTGTCGCACTTGCATTTTACAAGCATCGATCATCCCTCATATTTTCGTGCCACAACGGGCCAGATTCCCAGTCGAAAACAACTGGCGCCAATTTTCCCATTGCGGCGCTATTAACGGGAAATTTAGTCCCGCCCTCAGCCGCGTCAACTCTTTTTGCAGCCTTCCTGCATCTCCACGCAGCCGCCCTGAAGCGAAAAGAAAACTTCAATGCTGGGTTGGTGGCACCGCTGACATCCGTGAGATTACGGCAGCCCGGCCCTTGAATCAAATTCCTCCGATTTCCGCCCAAAGCGGTTCCAAATCCGGGTCTTTCAAGGCCATCAGTTTCATCCGTTTGGGATTACCCAGATCGAAGGCAATTTCCAGCCATTTCCAGGCTGCTTTCAAATCCCCCAGTTGGCATTCGTAACAGGCGAGATTATACGCGATCAGCGGCTCTTTCGGAAATAACTGCTGGGCCTTGCGGAGAATTCCCTTGGCTTGCGGGATTCCACCGTCGGGCATTCGTCTGGCCGCGTAGGCATGAGAAATCCAGAGTTGCGGATCATTGGGGCGAATCTGGACGAGCGAGGTAGCGATTTCAGCCGCCAGATCCCACTTCTTGGCCGCGGCGTAAACCTGGAAGCGAACCTCCAACACCTCAGGGTGAACACGGAGAGCGGGGGTGATTTTCTCCAATTCCTCGTTCGCCTCCTGCCAATTACCCAGTTCCAGCCAGCCAAGTGCGGCGGACAGATGAAAGGTGTCTGGTGGGTCCAACGATTTCACAGATTCGCAATTCTCATTTCGCGTAAATTTCAACCGCGCCGGCAAAATCACAAGTGGAATTTGTCTGAATGTCAGGACGCATGAACTCCGTGCCGCAACGCGCTTTCTTCTCGACACGGCGACACCGTTGGGTCGAATTGGTTGGCCTTGCTCTTGAAAGGGGCTTAAATAGCCGACGCCATGAACGATCTGCGAATCTATGTGGACTTTGCCGCGCCGCCCGATGCGTTGGAACTGCTGCGGCAAGGAACCAAGGGGCAGCAGTTGCTTTTTCCCAGAACCCCTGCGTCCTCCATCCTGGGCACCCCGGCACACGACCCGCAGTTGGCCACGGCGGACATCGCTTTTGGCCAACCTGACCCGCAGGCCGTTGCGGAAGCACGTCAGCTCAAGTGGATTCACGTCAGCTCGTCGAGCATTACGCGCTATGACAACCCGCGCTTTCGTTCGCTCGTGGCGGAACGCAAAATCGCCGTGTCCAACAGTGCGAGCGTCTTCAACGAGGCGTGCGCTGTCCACGTCTTGGGCTTCATGCTGGCCCAAGCCAGAAATCTCCCGCGCGCCCTCGAGAGCCGGGCTGCCAACGGCAGTGACGCCTGGCACGCGCTTCGTGGCGCCTCTTCGACGCTGAAGGGGGAAACGGTTCTGATTGTCGGTTTCGGCGCGATTGGCAGGCGGTTGGCCGAACTGCTCGGCCCTTTGGATATGAAGGTCATCGGCTATCGCCGAAAGGCCCGGGGCAATGAATCCGTCCCGGTCATCGCGGAAGACCAGCTCGTCCGCGCGCTCCTGCGGCCGACCACGTCGTCAACCTCCTTCCAGACAGCTCGGAGACGCGCCACTTTTTCGATGCCGGCCGCCTTGCCGCCATCAAGTCGGGCGCGATTTTCTACAATATTGGGCGGGGCACGACGGTCAATCAGGATGCCTTGTCGGACACTTTGCGGTCAGGACACCTCAAGGCCGCCTGGCTGGACGTGACCGAACCGGAGCCTTTGCCAGACAATCACCCGCTTCGGGTGGAACCAAATTGCTTCATTACCCCGCATATGGCAGGAGGACACATTGGCGAAGCCAAAACGCTGGTTTGTCACTTCCTGCAAAATCTGGAACGCTTCGTTCGCGGAGAGCCGCTTTTGGACGGCGTCATGTGACATAAACAAGCCGAGTACGGGCAGTCTGCGGAGTGAAAATTGGCCAGAATCAGCAAAAGCCAGCTTCATTTCGCCCGCCCTTTGACCCAGTTGCGCGGCCTTTGCTGGATCAAGATTGCCCGCGTAATCAACAACGCCTATCGGGTATCCTGAGAGCCACGCAGGAACTCCCGGCTCAGGGTTGTTATTCGCCACCACAATCTTCTGCGGCGGTGTTTTCAATTTGAGCAAACTGTCGGGCGTAACGCGCAGCCCACTCCAATCCTTATAGGTGGGGATGATGGCCTTGACGGCCCGTGGATTGACTGGCTTGGAGCGAAATCGAGAGGAATTGATTCCGGGTGGCGAGCAAAACTAATTGGATGCCAACCGGCCACAAAACCGACGATTGTGGCCCAAAGGCAAGCTGTCAATTTCTGACGAATCGCTTCTTGCAACAGCCTGTGATTTTGTGTATGTTTTTTGCATGGCCAGTGATGCAACGAGCCTACAGATTGGTTTCCCGGAGCGGGCCAGCTTGACTCCGCCGCGAGTGCTCGTGCGTCAAAGGAGGAGGGATTAATGAAACCTTGGCTTTTCATTCCGATCGCTGTGGTCGCGTGTCCGGTGATTGTGATTTTGCTGATTCTCGGCTGGAAGGCTTCTTGGACTGGCGGCCATCCTGCAACTTGGATACTGGCTTCGACGGCGCTTTCGGCTGCATGTGTGTTCGGAGTGCCGCGTCTAAAACAAAATGCCTCCGTTTCCTCGGCTGTCGTGGACAAGCTCGTTGCCGCATTGGTGGCGATAGGATTTTTGTGGACTTTTTTTCTCTTCGTGGCGGAAAGGGCAGACGCAGGTCTCAAGAGGCCTGGCATTGTGACGGCCGTCGAGAATGGGCGTGCGCATGTTTCTTTTTCGCCGTATCCAGGCAAATCGTTTACCTACGACTTTCCTGCGAGTGGCGGATTTTACCGCCTTAATATTGGCGATTCGACTGAGGTGTTGTGGAGCAAGCATGTGATGCTGGCCGTCGAAAAGCGTGGCTTCCTTATTTTGGGCTTTGTGAACGCATTGCTCCTTGTTCTTGGAGGACTGTTCGCTGGTGGACGATTCAGATTAAAATCGCGCGAACGGCGTGTTTCTTCTCCTGACGCCGAAAATGCTGTCATTCCCGACAAATGCAAGCCGTGAAAGTCATAGCCGGACTTGGTTGTCTGGTTGCGGCGTGTTTCTTGGGGCCGTTCGCTTGGATCTGCCTCCGTTGGGGGAGCCTTTGGTTTGCCTTTGTCCCCGCTTTATTTACTTTGGGCCTGGTCGCCTTCGGTCTGCTTCTGATTTTAAGGCGGCGGTCCGTGCTGCCGGCGCGAGCCAAAGTTGGGTTGGCTGTCTTTATGGGGACCCTCGTCATCGGCCCCTTCCTTTTGGACCTCCACATTCGCCACGAACGCAGAGTATTGCAAGTGCGCGCAAAGGAGTTCCTCTCACGCCCAATTCCAAAATTGCTTATACCTGATTCCGAAGGGAATGTTGCGGGACATTATGTGGACGCTGAGAGCGGACCGGCGAACGGTGTGCTCGGTTATTCGCCTCTCCTTATCAAGCGCTACGCCGACAATGGCAGAATCCGTTGGTCTGCCAGAATACAGGGGCAATTCGCTTCCACCTCCCATGATCTGAATATTGGCTGGAGCCCGGAAGCCGATGCCATCAGAACCAACGAGGAAGTGCGTCTCTATATGGCTGAACGGAACGCCATATTGGGGAAAGAATGGCAGATGGGATTTTGGCAGTGGGCCGAGGATGCCATGGAGATGAAACAGACGATTCCAGAAATTGAGGAGGAGGATCAAGATGCCCGTTATGTCCGGCAATTTGACGGCACTTGGACAAACGGGGCTTCTGACACGATGACCATTGATCCCGGCGGCCGTTTCTCTTTGACGAGGTCCAACCACTATCACACGAACAACTACCGTGGGACTTGGATGGCTATTCTGAAAGATCCGGCCTTGCGTTTGACAATCACAGATGCGACCGGCATCAAACCCCAGTGGTCCATTGGCGAAAATGTGGACTTCAGGATCATTCAGGTGGACGACCATAATTTGATTTACGAAGTTGATAAGGAAACAATCTAATGAGGCGATGATGATGATACAATCACACTGGACCATGGTCGCCAAGCCGGGCCCGAAATATCCGCGTTTTCCGCCACCTTAAAAGTCCAGATTCCCAATATGAAACTCACCAAATTCTTGCCGCTGTCCTTTGCCCTTTTGACCAGCGGATTGTGTTCGCTGGCCGCAGGGGCAGCCAGTCCCCAGAACCCGCAGGAGGATCCCGCCTACTCAGCCATGTGGCGCGCGGTGCTGGATTTTGGAAAGACCTCGGTGAGCCGGCCGCAATTGTTGGCCGAGTTTCAGGCGGTTCTCACAAATTATCCCAACAGTCAATATGAACAGCGGGCCACGCAGACCGTTGAGATTTTGACGAGGATGATTGCGGAGGATGAAGCGCACGCCAAAGCGGCGCCCGCCACCCTCGGTCGCCTGCCCGTCGAAGATCGGGTGCATGAACTGATCTTTCAATTGCGCGAGCAGAATGGCCAGCAATTCAGCCAGCCAGGTTGGTGTGATATTTTCAACGATCCCCGCGGCACGAACACAGCGGCGCACCAACTCGTCAACGTTGGTTTTCCCGCCGTGCCCCAACTCATCGCCGCGCTGGAGGACCCGACTTTTACGCGCTCCGTCGGCTTTTGGCGGAATTTCGCTTTTTCCCACACGGTTTTGACCGTGGGGGATTGCGCGGTTGCCATTCTTCAACGCATTGCTGGAAAGGCATTTTACCAGCCGGCTTCCACATCCGGATACATGTCGAATGAAAACAAGAATGCGGCGACTCGCAAGGCAGTGGAGGCGTGGTGGGCGGAGTTCCAGAAAGAAGGCGAGGAGCAAATGCTCATCAAGGGCACGGAAGCGGGCGACGGCAATGCGCCGGCCCAGGCCGAACTCCTGATCGGCCGTTACCCAAATGCGGCCTTGGCGTCTTTGATCAAAGGAACACAAACCGCGACGGATGATTGGGTCAAGACGCGTCTGGTGCAGCTTTTTGAGAAGTTTGACTCACCCGAGGCGCTGGCATTTCTCGATCAGGAAATGCGCAAGGGAGCAAGCTCCCCCAGCGTTGCCGCCGCCGCCATTCTCAGCCACAAGGGCAGACCGGAGGCCATAACCGTAATGATCCATGAATGGGAGAAATCCCCAAACACCGGGCCTGAGAACATGCACGGCCCCAATGAACTGGTCCGTTTCCTCGCCAGCGTGGATTCGTCCGAAGCCATCGCCGCATTGGGGCGAAACCTCCAGGATTGCCCTTTGAATGCCAGAATGGCCGTGGTCGAAACCGTTGGCGAAGGCGGCTCATGGTGGTATGGACACTCTTCGGCAACAAACCGCTCCACGGCAACCCAGGAAGCCGCCGAAAAACTGCTCGTCACGGCTTTGCAGGATACCGGTCAGGTCATGGGTGAAAGCGGCTCGCGCATGGGCAAGAATTACACCGATCCGCGCGTGTGTGACATGGCGGGGTTCTTTCTCAATCAGCTCTGGCCGGAGCGCTACAATTTTGATCTCGCCGCTTCTCTCAAAATCCGCGACAGTCAGCGTGTCGAGTGCCAGAATGTTTGGCGACGGGCGCACAATCAGGCGCTTCTTTCACCGCCGTCGCCTGCCCGACACGTTTCAACCAACGAGGCCGCCAATGTGACCGCCATCGAATGGGACGCTGACTCGGTGAAACCGTCGGACGCGTTTGCCGCGCGCATCGAGGCGCTTAGGGACAAACCCCTGGCGGGCATGAACGTTGTCAATCTGCTCACGACTTATTCTGCCAACCCGGAGCCTGGGACATCGGGTTTGATTTTCCAGGCTCGCAGAGATGAAGACTTAACCGGTGCAAGAATTTCCATTTGTCTTTTGAAGGGAGCGGCGCAAAACCCAAAAGACGACTGGGAATTCGCGGAAAGTGTTGTGCTTGGACAAAGAGCCATTGACGGACGTTTCGGAGGCGTCTGGGCAAATGAAACAAGATCCTGGGAGTCTCTGGCTTCATCGATTGAAAAGGCCGTTGCCAGCCCACCCGAAACTCCATTCGTCGTCAACGTCAGGCTGGCGTCGAAGGCGCATTAATCTCGTTCGCTTCACGCTGCGGGCGGTGACATTCGGCCACGTTGCCGTGTTTTGAAATATCCCGGGCGATCTTGCGGCGGGGCGGGCCTGCTGGCTTTGTTGCTCCTGGTTGCAGATCGCTGCGAATATGCGCCTCGCCAGAGTCCCAAAATCCTGCGCGCTTTAGCGGTCGGAGGCATAAATACGGTGACGTTCGCGGCAAGGCATTTTTGGCGCAGGCGAGACGCGAGCGACGACCATACCCTTCACGGGTCTATTGGAATCAGAGCATCACGCCGGGGTTCTTTTCGTAAGCTGCGCCCATACGGCAGAGTTCATCCAGCGTTTCGGAAAACAGGCCGTACAATAGTTTCAGCCGGTCCACGTCCTTGATGACGCCGGTCACTTGGAAATACAGTTCGTCCACATCCGGCGGAAAGTTCCGGCCGCCCCAAAATCGGTTCTCGTCATCCTTTACGCAAAAATGGATGGTCGGCTGGGCGCTGATGAGTTCGCGGAGCTTGGCATCGGCAAAGAGCCGGCGCAACCTGGCCTCGTCGTTGCCCTTGAT
>JBEKLY010000258.1:0-11309 GCA_050010015.1 Terriglobia bacterium | reverse complement strand
ACCCTACGACACAGCCGCCACCCGTCTCAACACACCCCCACTCCAGCGCCCAATTTCCCTCGTCTCGCCTCTCCTGCCTCCCGCCAGCCTCGCGCCCTCCCCCCACTGTCTGAATCACAGCTCTGTACTTCTTTGTTACTTGACATCCTCACGCCGCAAGAGTATCGTCTGCCCCGCTATCCAGTCTCCGCCGGGAGCACCTGGGGGGTCGGCTGCGCACTGTTGTTACACCCGGCTGGGCAGGGCATAAGATAGTAGTCATATCTACGAAAAGCAATCCTCGAATTCAATGTTATTAAGTGGTGTAGTGTCGGAACTCGGGACAGATGCACGATGTCCTCAAGGGCTGCGGTATGCAGCCCCATATGGCCTCACTTGAACGGCCATCCTATGTGCGTGGTTACTCCGAGGATGCCGCGAGCGCGCAGTGCCGAATTGAAAGGGAACGAGTCCGGTCCTCGGACCCGTTTATGTTTCTAGCCCTTCGCAGCGTCGCTTTGGCGCGGGACAAGGATTAGGGTCCGAGGCTTTGGTTTTTGCCTGAGCCTTGGATGGCAAGAAGATTCTGAGGATGCAGGCAGAATAATGATGTTGCGCTCGGCTTGCCGGTTGAATCCGCAGAGAGGCTCTTCCCTGACGGGAGCGATCCGCCGAACGGACTTCCGCCGGCAACGCCCTGCAATCAACAGTTATGGGGGGAGATCGTGCGAAAATCGTTCGAGTTCTTTCACTTCACCAGGTATTTCCTCATCCGTCTGATGGCGAGTCTGACTTGTTTAAGCGCGGTGCTGGCGCTAGGAGCAGTGTCCGCAAATGCTCAGAATTTGACCACCTACACCTACCGGGGGGGCCCTTTTTATGGAGGCCAACCGCCCTACACAACAGGGGATTCCATTTCCGGGCAACTAACCACGACGTCCCGCATCCCGGCCAATTATGTCTTTGGAGAATTCCAGAACGTTTTGACTTGGTCTTTCTTCGACGGTGTTAACACGTATAACAGTAGCAACTCGCAGGTTGTGGAGTTTGCACCCCAGACCGATTCCCAAGGCAACCTCACTTCCTGGTTTCTTCAAATTAATGGCAATGTTGCTAATACTAATTATATGCTCGTCTCCACGAATAGTATCGCAGGGACCCTGGATTACGTAGACTGGACAGGGCCCGGAGGACAAGCGGGGGATGCCGGCTTCGTCAATGGTTCATGGTCGGTCTCCACGCCCCCCGCGACGGTCAACTTTGGTTCCGAGAACGTGGGAACCCCAGCCCCGGTTCAGACGCTTACCTACACTTTCGGCGCCTCAGCGACCCTTTCAGGGATCAATATACTGACTCTAGGCGTGACTGGCCTGGACTATGTCGATGGGGGAAGCAGTACGTGTGCCCTGGGCACGGCCTACACGGCCGGGCAGAATTGCACGGTGACGGTGGCCTTTACGCCCTCCGCGCCGGGACCGCGCGCAGGAGCCGTGACGCTCTTTGAGCAAGGCGACACCCTCCCCCTGATCACGTGGTATTTGTCGGGCTTGGGAGAGGCGGGCGTGGCCGCAATCGATCCAGCCACGCAATCGACCTTGGCCTCGATTTCCGATTCGCCGCCTTGGGTGGTTTACGGCCTGACCGCTTACGGTGCCGGAAACCTCGATTTCCTGTCCGGTGTGAATGGTTACGTCGTAGCAGGATATAATTCGGCATTCGTGAGTAATTTGACGGTAGCCAGCCTCGTCCAGAGCACGGCCGCTGCCTTTCAGATGACCGGAGAACCCGATATTGGCATCGCTGCGGACGGGGCGGGTAACCTGTTTATCACCAGCGTTACTGCCATCGCGGGCCTCAGTCCCAACGAAGGGAGTACGGGCTACTTGGGCTACTTTTTCGTGCTTCCCAACGAAAACGGAACCCTCAACCCCACGGATGCGGTAACCTTCACCGTCAGCCCCCTAAACGTGCCGCAGGGCGTGGCCGTGGACAGTTCCGGCAACGTCTATCTGGCTGATACCGGGAATGGCCGCGTGCTGGAATTTGGGGCCGGCGGCGCAGGCCAGACGACTGTGGCGTCCGGGTTGTCGAATCCCCGTGGGGTAGCCGTTGATGCGGCGGGCAATCTATATGTCGCCTGCGATACCCAGGTGTTTGAGTATCCGGTCGGCGGTGGCAGTGCGATTTCGCTGGGTAGCGGGTACACCACTCCTGAGGCCCTGGCGGTCGATCCCTCCGGCGCCCTATATGTGGCAGACACCGGAAACGCGCGGGTCGTGAGGATACCGGCGGGAGGCGGCACCCCGTCGGTCCTCGAGTTTACCGGCCTGACGGGGCCGCAGGGGGTTACCGTAGATCCGTTCGGCAACGTCTTTGTTACCGACCTCAGCCAGAGTGTTTATGAATTGAACCGCACCCTCCCCGTCCCACTAAACTTCGGGACCGAGAACGTTGGCTCGACGAGTGCGGCGCAGACCGTGACGGTGTCCAACCCCGGAAGCGGCGTGCTGGACTTCGGTGAAATCACGACGAGTGGCGACTTTGCCCTAACCAACAATTGTGGTGGCAGCTTGCCGGCCGGCGAAAGTTGCACGCTCAATGTAACCTTCACGCCCACAACCGGGGGGGCGCGATACGGCACCCTGACCATCAGCGATAACAGTAACGGCGTGGCGGGCAGTATGCAGACGGTCACCCTCACCGGCACCGGCACCGCGACTACCGCGACGGCCAGCCTCTCCCCGGCTTCGGTCGGCTTCGGAGCGCAGGTGATCAACGTCACGAGTTCCTCCAGGACCGTAACCCTCACGAGTACCGGCACGGCGGCCTTGTCCCCTGTCAACATCTCTCTTTCGGGGGCCAACATGGCTGACTTCGCCGAGACCAACAATTGTTCCGGTGGCCTCGCGCCGGGGGCCAAGTGCACCATCACCCTCACCTTCACGCCCAGCCTGTTGGCGCCGGAGACTGCTACCCTTAACGTGGCCGACAATGCCTTGAACAGCCCGCAGACCGTCTCCTTGCTGGGGACGGGAGTGGCGGCGGTGGTTTGGGCTCCCCAGTCGCTGAGCTTCAACAGCGTGGCGGAGGGCAGCCCGAGCGCCTCGCAGAGCCTGAAGTTGACCAACAACCAGAGCACGCCGCTGAGTGTCTCGAGCATTGGGATGAGCAACAAGGATTACGCGGAGACCGACAATTGCGTAGGCAGCGTGGCGGCCAAGGGGAGTTGCACGATCACGGTGACCCTGACACCCTCGCTGGTGGGGACGGACGCGGGCATGCTGAGCGTGAATGACAACGCCTCAGGCAGCCCGCAGACGATTCCTCTGACCGGCACGGGAGTGGCGGCGGTGAGCTTCTCGTCCCCGACCCTGGGTTTCGGCACCGTGGGGGAGCAGAGTGCCAGCGCCCCACAGACCCTGACCTTGACCAACAAGCAGACGGTGGCGCTGAACATTGCGAGCATCGCGATGAGCAACAAGGATTATACGGAGACCGACAACTGCGTAGGGACGGTGGCGGCCAAGGGCACCTGCACGATCACGGTGACCCTGACGCCCACGGTACTAACAACGGACAACGGCACGCTGACGGTGAATGACAGCGCCTTTGGCGGTTCGCAGTCGGTGAGCTTGACGGGGACGGGGGTGTTGCCGGTGAGCTTGTCGGCCACCACCCTGGCCTTCGGCAACGTGGCGGTGAAGAGTGCCAGCGCTCCTCGCAGCTTCACCTTGATGAACCAGCAAGCCCAGGCGCTGACGATTACGAGCATCGTGCCCAGCCCCTCCGATTATAAGGAAACCGACACCTGCAACGGCAGCGTGGCGGCGAAGGGGAATTGCACGATCACGGTGACCCTGACGCCCAGCGGGGCGGGGGCCGACAACGGCACGCTGACCATCACCGACAATGCCTCGAACAGCCCGCAGACGGTGACGCTGACGGGGGCGGGAATCGCGCCGGTGAGTTTCTCGGCGGCCACGCTGGCCTTCGGCAACGTGGGGGTGAGCACGCCGAGCCCCTCGCAGAGCACCAAGTTGACCAACAATCAGACGGTGGCGCTGAACATCACGAGTCTCGCGATGAGCAACGGGGATTACAAGGAGACGGACAATTGCGTGGGTACGGTAGCGGCGAAGGGCACCTGCACGATCACGGTGACGCTGACGCCGAGCACGGTAGGGACGGACAACGGCACGCTGTCGGTGAATGACGATGCCTCGGGGAGCCCGCAGACGGTGGCGTTGACGGGGGCGGGGAGATCTCGCCGGTGACCTTCTCGGCCACGACCCTGGCCTTCTGGAACATCGGGGAGGGGAGCGCCAGCGCTGCGCAGACCACCAAGTTGATCAACAATCAAAGCGTGGCGCTGAACGTGGCGAGTATCGGGATGAGCAATCCGGACTATGCGGAGACGGACAACTGCGTAGGGACGGTGCCGGCCAGGGGCACGTGCACGATCACGGTGACGCTGACGCCGAGTGTGCTAGGCACGGACAACGGCACGCTGACGGTGACGGACAATGCCTCGACCAGCCCGCAGAGTGTGACCTTGAACGGGACGTCGATCTTGCCGGTGGTCTTGTCGGGGCCCAGCCTGGGCTTCGGCAACGTGGCGCAAAGCACGGCGAGTTCGCCCAAGACGCTGACCTTGAGCAACCGGGAGACGGTGGCTCTGACGCTGAGGACCATCACGACGGGGAACCCGGACTTCGCCGAGAGCGACACCTGCAACGGGAGCGTGGCGGCGAAGGGGAGTTGCGTGATCACCATCACGTTCACGCCCAGCGTGATCGGGGCGGAGACGGGGACGCTCACGGTAAATGACACAGCCTCGAACACACCGCAAACCGCCGCGCTGACGGGGACGGGATTGTCGCAGGCGGCGCTCGCGCCCACCTCGCTGACGTTCGCGACGCAGAAGGCGGGGACGCCGAGCGGTCAGAAGGCGGTGACGCTGACCAACAATCTCACCACGGCGCTGGCGGTGAGCGGGATTTCGTTCGGAGGAGCGGATCCTGGGGACTTCAGCGAGACGGACAACTGCGTAGGAAATGTGGCGGCGAAGTCGAGTTGCACGATCCGGGTGACGTTCACGCCGGGGGCCACGGGAAGCCGGGCGGGAACGCTGCAGGTGGCGGACAGCGCCAACAACACGCCGCAGACCATCCCGTTGGCAGGGACAGGAGACTAGGAGCGAGGAGGCTCCGCAAAAACTCTTTGAACCCGAATTCCGAGGTTGAATTTGGCGCTTGCAGGCCAACTCGTTGGATCTGAATTGCCTGCCTTGATAACCTCGAGAACGGAACGGATGTTTGGAATCTTCGGAAGTAACCCCTCACCCGTCCCGCACCGGCTGATGACTACGCCGGCTGCGTTCCACCCTCTCCCCACTGGAGAGGGCCGTCAACGATGATGGATTTCAGCCCTCTCCCTTGGGGAGAGGGTGGCGAGAGTAGCGAGCTGGGTGAGGGGTTCCTTCCCAAAGGGCCTCGCAACTTCGGAATTCGGGTTAAACCAACCAAGCACTAGCCGAAAAATCGAACCGATGAAGAAAGAACTCCGCCTTCTACCCTAATTCAGCCCCGACTGGGTAAGTTTCACTGCGCAGTAAGCGGACGAGGACCCGCAAAGCGTCGTGGACGTGCCCAGCGTAGTGAAATAAATGCTCGAGGCTTGTGCTTCGGAGCTGACGTTGTCGATCACCGGGCCGCTAGTGCCGCCCGTCGCGCTTGGATAACTGATGGGCGAGCCCGAGATAGCGGATTGCCCGCCGGTGGTGCTGAGGGTAAAACCGTACAAGTCGCCGAAGCTGCCGCTCAGGCCTTCGCCGAAGAAGAGATAGTCGACCGAACTGGTGGTGTTATAAAACTCGGTAAACGGGGAGCACTGGCCGTGGCTGGTGTCGTTGATGACGCTGGTGCCCTGCGCAACCGGCGCTCCCGTCAACGCGCCGCTGGTTCCGCTGGTGGGGACCTCCCACAATTCCGCCCCCGAATTCCCTCCGGTCCTCCTGCCGCACACCCACAAGTGACCCGTGGAAGGCGAGTTGTAGTAGGAGTTGTCGAAGGCTGGCGCGTGGGTGGGGAACAACGTGCCGCTATCGCAACTGGAATCGCCCGCTCCCACGGTCGCCGAGTGGGTAGTTGTAAAGGGGCCGGCGGTGGTGGCTTGTCGCACGACCGTGTTATCCGACGGGTCGTCCGTGACGTACTCGTACACCCAACCGTTGCCGCTGTCCACAATTGGGGGGTCTACAAGCTCACCGTTGGCTGCCCCGCTGCAGGAACTGGCACCGACCTGGAGCGTCTCCCGGCCACGGCGGAGAAAGTGCTCGCAGTCACGGCATACAGATTGCCACTGACTCCTCCACCAACAAATACGTAGCCGCTGGTGGTGTCATATACGGGCCCGGTCAGCACGTTTCCTGACGAAACACTCAGGGCTTTAACCGACGGCGTGCCGGAATTTAGCACCCCCGTTACCTTGTATAAGCTTCCGTTGTCGTCTCCGACGTAGACAACATCGTTGAGGTAGTCGTAGAACGGCGGGGAGTTAGTGCTGGAGTGGGACCCCAACGCGATGGTAACCAGGCAGGACCCGGTCGGGCAACTGCTTAAGCCCGTTCCAGTACTCAGTATATGCGCGGGCGCCTTGCTGGCAGTGGGCGTCCCACCGTCTGTGCTGTTCCATACCAGCACGTGAAGGTAGGAAGCGGTCGAGGTGCTCTCGACGTAGATCACTTTTGTGCCGTCGAGCGAAAGCACCACCGAGGTTGTGACCGTGCCGCCCTGATTGGTGCCATTGTAGGCCCAATAGGGCTGCGCGGCTGTGTACGGGCTGCAGGAAGTTGACGAGCTTCCCGAATAGAGTTGGTTGAACGCCACTACGTTGCCTTGTCCGCCCGTGGCGCCGGTATGATTCAATCCGTACACCACAAAATCATTCGCGCAACTCGGCGCCTGGTTAACGTAGAAGGTGAACTTGGCGGGAAACATATTCTCTGCCACCGTGCCCGCACCCAAGGAAACGGCCCAATCGCGCTGCGACTTGGGCGCCCGCTTTTGGGCGAGAACGGCTTGCATTTCCGCGGGCGGCTCAGCCAAGCGGCCCGCCAACGTGGAAAAGCGCTGCTCAGCGGCGGCGCGCGGCGCGGGGCTGCGCTTCAGTTGCTGCATGATGTAGCGCGGGTCGTTGACAATCCGATACCACTGCGTCATGCGCCCCTGCGCGAGCGCCTCAACCGCCGTGCCGGGATTCGAGAAGATGAGGTGGCGGGTTGTCCAATCGTCCACCAAGCCGAAATGCGGCAATTGCTCGCTGCGGGTCAGCATGCTCCCCGCTAAAACCATGCCCACCGCCCCTGCCGCAACGCACAGCTTCAACAAAAGTCGCTTCGTAAATCTCATGAACGTACCCTCCCTGATTCTGACTTCGTCCTCGGCTTCGGTTCGCCCGCCATTTCCGCCATCCAGCGTAGTGTTTGCTGATTCTCTAAATCAGATTCTTGCCCGTTTATACCAGCTTCTCCTCAGGATTCCCAGTATCCACAGAGGTAATGGTTGTTCTATATCTAGCTTGAGGAGGCAATTCGGCCTGGGTCAAGCCGGAGTGGCGGAGAGTAGTCGCTCATGCCCGCCTGCAGACGGGCACCCAGAAAACATGAAAACGACTCCCCTCCTTAGCTAAGGAGGGTGGTAGGGGGTGGTTGCTCCCGTCGTGGTGCTGGCACCCACTATCCCTGCCCCTCCTCCCGCTGAGGAGGGGAGTCATTTTCAGGGCAGGGTTCCAGTTTGAAATGGTATGGCCATCTTGGCGGTGAACTTACACGGGCAGGGCTGCCCAGGGCACTTCAATTCGAGGAGTCTCAGGGGACGAGGATTCTCGCCGTACGTTGAAAATGAAATTCAGAGCCCTAAGTCAGGTAGGTTATTAACGAGTAGCTTGCAGTTGCGTAACATGAGCGCCCGCCCCAACCCCCCTGGGGGTTCGCCCGCTGCGTGCTTGACATCGTTCACTCACAGGTCACCCATGCCAGAGGGCCGCTACGAAGACTTCCGGTTGAAGTGGCACTCCCCCTCTGTACCTTGCACCTTACCGCAGGTCAGCGCCTGCACCTCGAAGACACGCTCGTAGCGCACCACCGGCTTCTGGTAAGGCCGCTTGGCCCTCAGCTTCGCTTCGCCCGCGCTACTCAGCCCCTTGCTTTTATCTGATTCGCTCATTCCAACCTCGCTCATTTTGTATCGTTCTTTCCGCGTCCGGTGGCGCCCCGGCAAGCCGAGGGCGCCACTATTGCTATCGGCAGAGTCTGTGGCGCATCCACACAAAACACTTCGTGCACCCGGAAAGGCGCGCTGGGAGACCTATGGCCCAGTTTGCGGAGCTTGTATGGCGCACCCGCCGGTACCGAATCCCGGCTTCCCACTAGTCCCACAACTCTCGCTGCCCAGGATTCCAAAATAAAGCTGAAGCGTGCCGCTGACGGTGGTGTTTTGGGTATCGATGATCATTCCGCTGGCGCCCCCCGGGAAGGGCCCGGACCCGACGTAAGTGGCTGCCGGAGCTATGGTGATTGTGTAACTGAGCACGCAGCCGTTGCCTGCCGTGCAATTCGTGCCACTTAAGGCGGCGGTCAGGTCCGTGGGGCTGGCAAAAATGTAGTCCTTCTGCGTGGAGCCGGTGGTGTCCGTGCCCGCAGCACATGCAGCACCGGTCGAGGTAGTGCAGAATTCAGTGACCGGGGAGCATGCGTGCGTCCCGTAGCCCACCGTAGGCCCCGTTGTCACCGAACTGCTCGCGATGCTGTTACCACTAATCGCGACCGCATACAAAACGGCCGTCGGGCCGGCGCAGACCCACATATTTCCGGTCGGAGTCCCCGCGCTGGCCGACGTGTAATACTCGTTGTCGAAGGTCCCAGCGTAGAGCGGAATGGATGTGCTACCCGCTGTGAAATTCGCGTGTGTTGAAGGTGTTTGGCCGCTGATGGCATTCTCAAAGAATAACCAGACGGCAGCGTTGTGACTCGTGTCCGTGCGATAGTTCGACCAGGCGTACACTGTGCCCGTTCCCGAGTCGGCGCTGGGATCGACTAGTGGGGCATCGTTCATGACTGTAGTGCTCTCGCCCAGTTGGCCAGAGGTAGCAACGGCTGGTGTACCAGTGGTGGTCACAGAATAAAGGTATTGGTCGGCATTCGAGGAGCCAAGAAATACCTTTTGGTGCCCGCTGGTGTTATCGTACACGGGGCTGGTTAACGCAGAGCCACTCGCTACGGCAACAGGCCAGTTAGTTGAGACCTCTCCCGGCGTTCCCTGGAATACCCCAGTAAATTCGTGGAGATAACCGCCGCTGTCTCCCACCCAGAGCGTGTCCGAGGCATAATCGTACCAGGGCGCGGAGGACGTGTCGGTATGACCGTTCGCGTAGAAGGCTACGCTGATCATGCAAGAACCAGTTGCCGGGCAGGTACTCCATGCCGTATTCGCGCCGTTCCCGGCATTTGTGTTGGTGTAGAGTTTGTCCGGAGCAACCGGGGAAGTGAAATCGTAACCCTCGCCGGGTTTCCATCTTACAATGCGGAGAGTTGAGCTGCTGGAGGGATTGCCGCTTTCAATGAACGCCACCTTATCCCCGTTAAACGAAGTGACGGATGACGTCGAGGCGGTTCCCGTTCCCGTGTAGTAAGACCAGTAAATCATGGGCACATTGCCATAGGTGCTGCAGCCGGAATAGATATTGTCGTAGGCAATGATGTTTGCTTGACCGTTTGCACCCGCAGTGGTGCCTGCGGTGACATTCGAAACGGACCCTCCAACGGTCAAGGTCAGGTTACCCACCGTGCCGGTTATGGACGAATTCATCGTGATCGTGCTGGCGTTATTGGCGACGCTGGTGACAGCGGAATTGGGCGTCTCGCCGCTATAGCAGAGCCAGGTTGAACTGCCCGCGGCGTTCCCCACCGCCCCGTTGCTGATCGCGCCTGCGAGATTGAGCTTAGCGTTGGCTTCGCTTCCCCCAGTGGAAACGAGGCATTGCCCGCTTGCCGGCGATCCTACACTCCCCGAAGCGACCGTGTAGTAGTAGGCTACGCTATCGAGGGTGATGGCGTAAGCGGCGGTCTTGGTGGCGCTAGAACTCGGCGTGCCGGCGAACGTCAGCGTGCCGGTGGCTGCGGTGGCCGCAACTCCCGCTGTGCCGGTGTTGTACGCAACATAATCTGCGGGAGAGGAATTGCTGCAGAGTCCTGTGGCCATTGTGCTGTACGTAAACTTCGCAGGGTACTGCCCGGCGCCGATATTGCCGGTGCCCGGGTCCATGCTCCAGTCACTATGGAGCGGCGTCCGCCTGCCTGCCCTGTGGCCATGCACTTGCGCGAAGAAGTCACCCAAGGGGCTGTCGCCCATGTCGTCTCGCGCGGCAGCGGCCACTTCATCCCGCGCCGCCTGGTTCATCCTGTCGACGTAGTCGGCCCAAGGCCCCCGCGCCGGAAGGTGCCGCTTCAACTGCTGCATGACGTAGCGGGGATCGTTGACAATGCTGGCCCAGGCGTCGTGGGTTCCGTTTCCGACGGCGTCTTCCTCAGTGCCGGGATCGGAAAACACAAGGTGATGGTGAGTCCAGTCCTCCGGCAACCCCGGCAGCCCTGCCGGCTCCTGCTGCGGCCCAATCCTCAGGATGGGAACGTGCATGCTGCTCTGGGGGTCAGCCAACAAGCCCTGCAGCCGACCGCACATCACTATCGCGACTCCGGCGACGATAGTGAAAACGACCAGGGCCATCCATGGGCGCATGAACCAACGGCTCTTTGATCTCATTGCGTTCACCTCCAACCCAGCAATCGACTCGGGTAATACTGTCGTATCACACCCAACTTGAGCATCCAACAGTACTTCAGTCACGGTACGGGCAGGCTCAGCGCGACTCTTCGTTTGGGCGCCGCAGCGGGGCTTGCGAAGCTGGCGCGATGAACCTGACGTGCCGCAAAGGCAGGGGTGCCTGCCCACACTTCACGCCATGTTCGGGCGCGTCTGGCAACCGCACTCAGGCCGCAAAGAGCGGCCAAACAGACCAACAAAGTAAGAAATTATCTCATGCCCCCTGAAATAGAAGGCGGACACCAGTAAACCTTATTAGGGGGCGGTTGTCAAGTACGAAGTATTATATCACCTAAATGGTGAAAACGGAAAGGCGGGGAACTCGGACCCCAGGGTAGCGTCAAAGTCGATTTCGTGGGGATGTGAGGGTATGGCGGATTGGAGACCATCGCGGGCGGACGTCTTCAGCCGGGATTCTGGGCCCGACGCTCAACGGACGGGGGGCGCACG
>JBEKLY010000257.1:0-11394 GCA_050010015.1 Terriglobia bacterium | reverse complement strand
CTGTGAATATTAACGCCACGTTCCGTCCCACGGCTCACGCCGTGGGCTACTTTCTGGCGCCGCTCCGCGGCTTTCGAAGTCCCGGCGCCTTAAGTAAACGCTTATGGGGCTTGCCCTACCCGCGTCGGGCCAGCACAGATGCGGGGACGGCAAGCCGTCCCCCTACGAGCAGGCTCCGCCCGCGCTACCTCCGGATTCTGTGCGGGCGGACTTTGCTCTCCCAATGCCCTTCCACTTCGGGTAAAATCGCCCGCTGGAATGTGAAGGCCAGGAAATCGACGCCAGACAGCAGGTCGCATGATCGCAACCGTCACGCTGAACCCGGCAATTGACAAGAGTCTCACGGTTCCCCGCTTTGAGGTCGGCAAGACGAACCGTGGAGAAGTTGCGCGTACCGATGCAAGCGGCAAAGGGGTCAACGTCGCAATGGCGTTGAAGCAATTCGGCGCGGAGGTCTGTGCGCTCGGCTTTATGGCAGGAAACGACGGCCAGTTGATCCTCGAGGCGCTGGCCTCGAACGGTATCCCAGCGGACTTCGTCACCGTCCCGGGTGAAACGCGCGTAAACCTGAAGATCCGCGATCCCATCCTGCGAACGGAAACCGAGCTTAACGAGCCCGGGTTCCACGTACAGCCGAAGCATCTCGACGCGCTAAAAGGAAGGATCAGAGAATACGCGGCGCACTGTGAGGTGATGACCTTTTCGGGAAGCTTGCCGCCCGGCGCCCCGCCCGACACCTATCGCGAACTCATGAGGATCGCAATGGCTCAAGGGTCAAACTGCATGCTGGACACCGGCGGCGCGGCCCTGAGGCTTGGCATACAGGCCAAGCCTACACTTGTCAAACCTAATCGGGCGGAAGTTGAAGAACTACTTGAGCGTTCCCTGCCGACCCGGCGTGACCTGGCCGACGCTGCCTCGAAGCTGCTCGAGTTGGGCGCAGGAATAGCCCTGATCTCGTTGGGGGCAGAGGGCGCTGTCGCAGCCAGCGAACGGGAACTCGTGTCGGCGCGCCCTCCGGCGGTGGCGGTGCGCAGCAGCACCGGGGCTGGGGACGCCATGGTGGCCGCATTTGCTTATGGGGAAATCACGCACCTGTCATTTCGCGAGTCGTTCCGCCTCGCCATGGCCGCCAGCGCCGCATCCGTGACCTTGGAAGGTACGAAGTTCGCCGATCTAGCAGCTATCAACCGCTTGCTGCCCGAAGTGCAATTCGAAGACATCAGCAAAGGGTAAAGTGTAAAGGGTGAAGGGTAAAGTTCGGGGCCTTGAATGCACGGTGGCGGCGGGGCGTGGATCGCGAACCGTAAATTATAGCCTTTACCCTTTTACCTTTACCCTTCACCACTTCCTTCTAACTCCTGTCTCCCGGAGGTTGAACGGTGCGAGAAAAACTACAGCGGCTGGGTGCATTTCTGGCAGGCATGGTAATCCCCAACATTGCCGCTCTGATTGCCTGGGGTCTGATCACCGCGCTATTTATTCCTCGCGGCTGGATTCCCAACGAACACCTTGCCAAGCTGGTGTCCCCGCTGATCATGTACTTGCTGCCGGTCTTGATCGGGTTCACGGGAGGCAGACTGGTTTATGGCATCCGTGGCGCAGTGGTGGGCGCGTTAGCAACGATGGGAGTCGCCGTCGGCAGCAGCGTGCCGATGTTCATCGGCGCCATGGTACTGGGCCCGCTGGGCGGATGGACCATCAAGCAGCTTGACCAGGCGCTGGAGAAACGCACGCCCAAAAGCCTGGAAGTGCTGGTCTCGAATTTCTCTGCCGGCCTGGTGGGCTTAGGACTGACGCTATTAGCCTACGCAGTCGCCGGCCCATTCATCGAGGCGCTGACGATTACTCTCGGAAGCGGCGCCAAGCGAATTACCCAAGCGGGAGTCCTGCCGCTTATTTCCCTGCTCATCGAGCCGGGAAAAGTCCTGTTCATGAACGGCGCCATCAACCACGGCGTTCTGGCGCCGCTCGGAATCGCGGAGGCAAAGCAAGCCGGCAAGTCCATCTTCTTTCTGCTCGAGACGAATCCCGGGCCGGGCCTCGGCCTGCTCGCCGCGTATTGGGTGTGCGGCAAGGGCGCAGTCAAGCAATCTTCTCCGGGGGCAATCGTGATTCACTTTCTGGGCGGCATTCACGAGATTTATTTTCCGTATGTCCTGATGAACCCCGCGACCGTGCTGGCCATGATTGCCGGAGGGATGTCAGCGACAGCGACATTTGTCATGATGCATGCGGGCCTCGTCGCCACGCCGGCCCCCGGAAGCATCTTCGCGTATATTGCGATGGCGCCTAGAGGCGGTCTCATTCCGGTCCTGTCGGGAGTTGCCACCGGCGCGCTTGCCTCATTCCTGGTTGCCCTGCCCATCGTCACCCGCTACAGCGCCGGCACTGACGCAGCGAGCGCCTTTGAAAAGGCCAAGCAAACGGTGCAGGCTCAGCAGACGCCGGCGGCGAACTGATGTGGCGCGGGCATCTCACCTGCGCTACGAAGAAAATGCCCGACGCTCCTTGGGGTGCGGCAGCGAAGCTGCCGCACTGGAATTCGAGCAAACGGCGGTGGCTGGCGGTACCGCACTGCAAGTGCCTTCAGCACACAGATTGTAGGGGGACGGCTTGCCGTCCCCCAGGCTGGGTCGAACTTGCACCATCCGGAGCAGGGCAAGCCCTACCCCTACATGTTCTCAGAACGGCTTGTCCGTGGTCCTATGGAAAAGCCGCGGACCTCAAAACCGGAGGTCCGCGCTACCCAGCCACGCGTTATGGGACTCGCGGATGGTTCTGTAGCCTGTCGGTTCCCGCGCGGCCCGGGATGTGTCGCAGAAGGATGAGGAGCAGACCGGCCACAGCAAGCAGCGTTACACCTGCCCAAAAGCACAGTCGAAGGTTCCACCTTAAACCGCTGCCGGGCGTGACGTACGGCAGCACTCGAATGGCTGTGAGGAATTCACCGAGGTCGTGGACCTGGCTCCTGTCACCCTCCAGGATGGCGTGCTGGAAGATATACCAGTAGGGCCGATAGGTCAGATAAATCGTCGCCGAGGAGAGTAGCAGTCCAACCGCGCTGGTCAGGGCAAGAACAGTAGCCCATGAACCCTTGCGCGGAGCCCCGGCGCTCCCGTCGGTACGAATTCCCGCCATGAGCACCGAGGCAGCGACGAGCAACAGCGCGCCCAGGACCACCATGATCAAACTGGAGACCTGAAGTACGGCGGCGTTCCGCAGTGTGACGTACTCACCAAACACCCACGGCCCACCCGGCTTCGCAAGCCCCGCCGCTGCGGCATTCTTGCCGGACACTCCGTGCCCGGTATTCTTAATCAGGGTTCAAGTTCCTCCGGGGCACAACGACTGCATGGATTTCTCGAAGGTTGCCGCCAGGTAGGCGAAGGTTGCAGCCTCGTTGGTTTTGCCCTCTTTAAGTGAAGCGATCCCGAGCTGCCAATAAGCTGTAGTCTGGAGACTCAGTCCCAACAGGCGCTCGGAATCGGTATGGGCGCGAGAGTCGAGGACCTGGCCGAAGCGCGCCACGCTCCAGTACTTCTCAACCGCAGCGTTGCGGTCACCCTTGGCTTCCAGTTCCATCGCCGATTGTAAGGTCAACACCATGAATCTCTGACAATCCGAGAACGCGTAGCTCGGCAAGCCCTCTTCCTCAGCGGACAGCACGGCGTACGGATCGTTGAACCCATAGCGGCGAATGACACCGGCATCCAGCGCTCTCAGACGGTCGAGATAGTCGTCGAATTTCGGAGAAGCAAACGCGGCGGCCATGGCGCTTTCCCAGGCCGGATTAACTTCCCTGGGTTGCCAATACGGTCGCGCGGAGGGTTTGGTGGCTGCAGCTACGTCGATCGACTCCGCGGCAATAAATCGCAGGAGGGCATTCTGCGGATCACGGCGGCTGAGTTGTGGCATCCACTCGAGCACCTCGGGAGCGTCTGAGTGGCGCACCGCGACCACTGCGTAGGCCCAATCAAAATCAGGACTGAGTTGGACAGCCTCGCGTACGAGGCGCGAACTCTCGCCGGCATCCGACAGTCTGGCGGCTGCAAAGACCAGCCCTGCTGCGTCGTGTCGCCTCTCCGCCTGTTTCGCAAGGGCTCGCAACCGGCTCTCGCCGCTCCGGCCCGTGATGTGCAGCAGTTCATCCCACGCGGCCAAAGAAAACCCGAGCGCCTGCCGGAACGGCGGGGCCGCAAAGAAAAGCAGCGTTGCCAGAGTCAGGCCTGCGGCGGTCACTTGCAGCGCCTTGCGCAGAGAGACCTTCCGGGCAAAGAGCCCTCCGTCATATAGAATTGCCTGCCAGCGGCGTCCCGGGATGAGAAGAGAGATCAAGGCGTGCTTCACCATCACGCTCGCTCCGCCGAAGGCCCACGCGAGCGCCGCCCACTGGCCGTCGACGAAACTCAGCTCACCGCGCATGGCCTGGCCCCACTCGCGCGACTCCGGCGGCGCGATGCGGATGGCGTAGTCCAGGAGTAGCGTGGCAGCGTGACGAAGAGGCATTTCCTGCATGACCCTCAACCCCTACTCAAGGCAGGTTGCTGGACCATCCAGCGCGAGCGAGCTTCTTTCAACTGGGTCCGAGCCAGCTCCAGCCCATCCGGCGTCAGACGGTAGGTGTGGCGGGGCGGCACGCCGTCCTGCGTCGCCACCCAGCGAGCCTCCAGCAGCTTGTGCTTTTCCAGGCGCATGAGAATGGGGTAGAGCGTGCCGGACTTGAGCTTGGTTTCGCGGCTCAACTCGTAACCGTAGTGCCAGCCGGTGGGCCGCTCGAGGAACGATTCGAGGACGCGCAACGTCTCCGGCGAAATGCGAGGGGTTTTCATAGGTGAAATCTACATATATAGAAAATGGCTGTCAAGTGGTATCTGTCTGCGACTTCGTAGGGGCGGTTCGCGAACCGCCCCTGCAGAGCCCACGTGAGAACCTCATTCACGCCGTCATGGGAGCGCGGGCATCCTGCCCGCAGCGTGCGTGCAATTGCGGCGCGAACGGCGGGCAGGATGCCCGCGCTCCCAGCGGGAGACTAACGCTCAATCCTCGCCGTCAGGTTGTCCAGCACATTTCGGTCAATCTCGTAGCCCAGTCCGGGCTTGGTAGGCGCAGGTATGTACCCGTCTTTATCGATGCGGATTTTGTCCTTGAAATACGGCCGGTCGGTGATGCCCTGAGGCTGGGTCATCTCAAACCAAACACAGTTCGGCATGGCCAGTTCGCAATGGAAGTGCACGGCGTGGTCGAGCGCAGTGCCCCAGTTGTGCGGCTGGCACTCCATGCCGAAACACTCCGCCAAGCGTGCGACCTTCATCCCGCCCGTGATCCCGCCGATGTTGTCGACGACGAAGCGCACCACATCGCAGGCTCTACGGCGTATATACTCAGCGTAGTCGTAAGGTGAAACGATGAATTCCCCGATCGTAATGGGCACGTCCAGCGCCTGGGCCAATTGCGCGAGCCCTTCGATGTCGGTTGTCGGTATCGGATCTTCGAAGGAGACGAAGCCCAACTGATCCAGTACACGGCCCACTTTCATCGCTTCATCGCGCGTATAAACACCCACGGAATCGAAGAGGAGCGTGAAAGTATCTCCGGCGGATTGGCGCACCGCCTTCGCGACCTCGATATCCAGCCTGTAATCGGCGCCGCCGTCAGGCATCTCCGGAGGATGGATCTTGTAGGCGGTGAATCCCTCGCCCTTGGCGTGCTGGAGGTCCGCCACGAAATCGCCCACCGTTTTCAGGTGTTGCGAACTTGCGTAGGCTCTGACGCGATTTTTGTAGGCGCCGAGCAGTTGATACACGGGAAGGTTAACTGCCTTGCCGAGGATATCCCACAAGCAATTATCGATGGCTGATGCGTAGGACAGTTGCCCCACTCGGCGCTTGCTGGGCGTCCACTGAGAGGTGAGCGCCGGAAGCTCGAGCACACTCCTTCCCGGCAGGAGGCGCTTGGCATATTCGAGCCATCCCAGATTGCTCCAGTTGGGGTGCCAGTAGCGCTCGGCCAGCGTGTAGTTGCCTTCGATCCCGCCCTTGGTTACGATCGCGGCAATGCGGGTTAAACCTTCGCCGGCGGCTTCACCAGCCCTGCCGGAGTCCACGGCATAGACTTTGACCTCTTTGATCGTAAGGTCGGGCAGGTCTCCGGGCTTGATCCCAGCCGCCTGGGCAGCAGCGCCACCCGGATCAGCAAATGCGAGCGCTCCCGCGCCCGCCCAGGCGCTCCCCGCGGTGGCACTTAAGAAATCACGACGCGAGCCTATGCCGGTAGACATTCGCCCATCCCTTTCGCATTTTAAATTCCAGATTCCAGATTCCAAAGGCCGCGACCCACAAACAAATTCGAAATTGTCAGCTCACCCTAAGTTCTGACCGTGTCCTGATTTTCCTGGTAGCGCGACCTTTAGAGCCTGCCCTGAGCAGAGCGAAGGGTCGGCAGATGCTGGCCTAAAGGCCAGCGCTACGCCAAAACTAGGGCACTACCTCAGTTTTAGATTTCCGAATTTCGAGTTTCCAGTTTCGAGTTTCCAGTTTCCGATTTCACTCTGCCGTCCTACGCCTTAAGGTAAGGCTTTAAGTAAGTCAACGTATCTCGAAGGGCCTGCTTCCCTTCCTCATCGAGATATGCTTCCGCTTGATCACCTCCGGCAGCGACTTTGGCGGCGGAAGAGAAACCTGGCGATTGCCTGGTGCGAAGGCCATAGGTCTTAAAGACTTCGCGCAGGCACAGAACGTACTTCACCGACTCGGGGCCATGGCTCAGCATTTCGGTGAGGATCAGCAAAGTCCTGGCGTGCATTGCCAACGCTTCGTCGTGCTTACCCGCATGCCAGAGATCCCACGTCTGGGCGTAGAGGTCAGCAAACGGAGCGGCAGGCATGCAGCCGGCAAACCCTCGCCGCATTTCATCGATCAAATCCCGCCCATGGCTTCCCGAGAACACTTTGAGCCGGTCTGAACTTCTTTCCCGGAGTGGCCCCACGCTCATCAACGGACTGCCGGCTTCGTCTTTCACATAGCGAAATGTGGGGATGGCCTTATACATTTCAACCAGCAAGTCGACGCTAATGTTCCCCACCGCTTGCACAAACAGGGGGAGTTCAGTCGCGGCGCCCACTGCCTTGTAGTACTCGAGGTCGGTTTTCGGATCGCTCGACTCCGACGGTGGAAGCGAGATGATGGCGTCCGCACCCACCTTTTCCGCGTTCTTCGCATACCTGACGGCAGTGGCCAGACTCGGCGCCTGCACGCCGATTACGATCGCTGGGCGCAACTTCTTACCGGCGGAAGCAATGGCTTCGTTACCCTCCAGGCGCTCAGCCTCTGTCAGGGTCATCCACTCGCTGGCCATTTGCGGCCAGACGAATCCATGCACTCCCCCGCGGTCGATGAACCGGACCTCTTTTATCAGTGAGTCCAGGTCCAACTTGTTCGATTCCGTAAACGGTGTCTGAGCGACAGGGAAGATACCGCGCAAAGGTTTGGAACTCGGAGCCTCGCTGCCAAAAATCTTCCAGTCCGGAACAGCAAGCCCCAGCGCACCGGCACCCAAGAGTTGCAGGAATTCCCTGCGATCGCGGCCTTCGAGTGGTTTCGATGGGAGCACGGCACATTCTCCTTTTTCGTCTTCAGGGATGTGGGCATCATACACATGCCCGCGGCAAGGGTAAAGTACAAAGGCTGAAGGTCAAGGGCAAATCCGCAACTTGACAACCCTTCTCTCCCTCCCGTAGCATAGCCTTTCAAACCCTGTTCTGACCGGCTCTTCAAAGAGGTGCAACAGTGAGAATCACGGCCCGTTTCGCCGACGATATTGCCATCATAAGCCTGAGCGGAAAATTCCTGGCGGGGAGTGACGGACCCTATCTGCGGCAAAAGGTTAAGGATTTCATTGACGCAGGGACGAAGAAACTCGTCATCGATTTTGCCGAAGTCCCTTACATTGACTCCACCGGTTTGGGCTTTCTTGCAGGGACTCGCGTGACTGCTCAAAACGCTTCTGTCCGCATGGTTTTATCGAATATAAACGTGCACGTCCGAAAAATCCTTGATGACGTGAAGCTTTCGCAATTCTTCGTCATTACGGCGGATGAGGCGGCCGCCCTGGCCAAGGTGAATGAAATGGAGCCGGCCACGCCCGACTCTGCTCCTGCGGCGCCGACCAAGCCGCGCGGGAGAAAGGCAGCCGCCAATCCGACCGAACCTTCATGACCCGAGTCGATCGCAGCCTGGCATTCTCCCTCGTAGCTCTGATTTTACTGCTCGCGGCGCCTTGGCGATTGTCTGCCCAATCGAATACCCGGCTGCTGCTGTCCGCCGGTTCCGGTGTTCCGGGACACCCGGGCATTGCCTTTGGCCCGTTCATCGACCTGGCGATGAACGACAACCGGCAGATTGCCTTCCTTTCCTCGCTGCGGAGCCCGCGCAATGAGCTGCGGGCTGTGGTCGTATCCAGCGGTGTTAATTTTTCTGTGGTGGCCTTTCAGGGCCTTCAAACGCCGATTCCAAAGACGTCGTATGATTCCTTCAGCGCTCCGAGCCTTAATGACGCAGGAGCAATCTGCTTTGCGGCTGGATTGAAGGACACGGAGGGGACTCCGAGCAGCGCGATTATCCGGGTGGACGGCAGCGGATCCAGGGCCCTGGTGACGAGCACCGACACCTTTCCAGGGACGCCCGACGCCAATTTTCTCGAGTTTTCAGCGCCTTTGATCAACTCGCAGGGAAACATCCTATTTGGCGCGCGCTGGGGTGGAAAGAAACCGGGCACGGGTTTGTTCCTCTGGACGCCGCGAGGGTTGCAGCAACTGGAAATTCCGGCGGGTGTTTCACCCACGCCGAAGGACCTCTTCGAGCCCATCTTCTTCAACCACGATGAGGCGGCGCTGGCGCTGCGCGGCACTCCCTGGACGACCGCAATCGAGCAGTTCTTCAGGGCCGTCGCCATTCGCAGCTTTCAGGAGATCATTCCTGTGCCTGATCCGGCAGGCACCGTCCAGCTGCTTGCGCCCCGCGCGGGGCAGGCGCCGGTTAACCTGGTGCTGGTCATTATGGAAGGCGAGAACGTGCAAACGGCGCTTCTCGCGGGCGACCCTTCCCAGCCCGTGATGGCCAGGCATGTTGCCGACGCGCCCGAGATAAAACCCCTCGGGCAGGTGGAGGGTCAGACGACCTCCGCGGAAGGTAATATCATCTTTGCCGCAACGCCCCTGGATTCGCCTGACGATATCGGGCTCTATTGTTACTGCGCGGGTCAGGTCACACGGCTGACGTCCGCGGATGACTTCGTACCCATTGTCCAACCCGCGCCCGGCAAGCCGATTCTTTCGCTCGTCGGCGACTCGCAGCAAACCACGGCCTTCATCGCACCGGGCGCCGCCGGTGGGGGATCGGCCATCTACGTCACATCAATTCCGTAAGGGCGGTCAAGAGTTGAGAGTCGAGAGTCAAAAGTCGAGAGTCAAGAGTTCACCTCTCGACACCTCGGCTTCTCGACTCCTGGACTTTTAACTTTCGACTCTCGATTCCGTAAGGGCAGTCAAGAGTCGAGAGTCGAGCCCTCGATATGCCCAGCGCTACAGACTTACACCCCTCGACTTCTTGACTTTTGACTCTCGACTTCTTCGTGACTGTTGACTTTCGACTCTGAACTTTCGACTCTTAACTCAGTTCCAGCTTCCACGGCGCGCGGTATTCCCGGCTGATCAGCTTTTGCGCCGCCGGGCCACCCTTGACGAGGCGCTGGCTGGCCACGTCCCATTCAATCCGCTCTTTACTCCGTAGTGCGACGTTTCCCAGCAGGCAGGCGCTGGTTGAGCGGTAGCCGTATTCGATGTCGGTCTGCGGCATCTTGCGGGTCCGCATACACTCCAGCATGTTGGCCACGTGGTTTGCCAGGCCGTCGTCCTCCCGTTCCATCTTCATTTCAGCAGTCTTCCCTTTTCCCCTGAGCGCTTCCTGCGGGAAGACTTGGAAGACATCGCGGTCCACAAACATGGTTCCGTCCGTGCCGTAAAACTCGATGCCGTAGCCGTGCTCGTGCTGCCGGGCGTCATTGCACAGCCGATTTTCGTAGGTCGCGACAAATTCCGGGTACTCGAGCGTAATCTGCAGGGTATCAGGCGTGTCGCTATTATCCTTGAGGTAAAACTTCCTGCCCAGCGCCGTGACGGTGTGCGGGCCATCCACTTTCATCGCCCACTGCACTATGTCCATCAGGTGCACCATCCAATCGCCGGGCCAGCCGTTGGCGTAATCGTAGAAGTAGCGGAAGGTCGACCAGCGGTCGCTCACCCCGAAGCGGTTCGAGTTAAACGCCACCTTCGGAGCCGGCCCAAGCCACATGTCCCAGTCGAGTCCGGAAGGCGGATCGCTATCCGGCGGATTGCCGATTCCTTCCGGGTAAATATTGGAGTAGTTCCAGGTGCGCGCATAAGTGACTTTGCCGATGAGCCCGTCCTGGACGAGTTGGACGGCCTTCTGAAAGTGCACGTTGGAGCGCTGCCATAAACCCACTTGCACGACTCGCTTATATTTTCGCGCCGTCTCAACCATCTTCTTGCCTTCTTCGACGGCAACGCAGATGGGCTTTTCCACGTAAACGTCCTTGCCTGCCTGACAGGCCATGACGGTCGGAAGGGGATGCCAATGATCGGGTGTGGCCACGATGACCACGTCAATCTCCTTGTCGTCGAGGACCTGGCGGAAATCCTTCAGCGCTTTCGCCTTTCCTCCCGCCGCCTCCAGGCCCTTCCGTAGGTTAGGTTCATAGACGTCACACACCGCTGCGATCTCAACGCCCTGGTGCAAGAAATTCTGCATGTCGTCACAGCCCTGGCGCCCGCAGCCGATCAGTCCCAGCCGGATTCTGTCGTTGGCGCCCAACACTCTGCCCGTGCTGGCGCCGGACATCGCCAGGCTAAGCCCGGCGCCGCTCACCGCTGCCCGCCTGATAAAATCACGTCGGTTGATTTGCTCGCTCATAGCTCATTCCTCTTTTTCGCAAATGAAGATGTCGTTCAAAGCGTCGCCTATTGTAGCAGGATTTCAGCGCCTCCTAAACCCGGAAACGCAGCGCCCTTGGCATGCGGCCGACCTGGTGCTTAGTTGTGTTAATAAGCGCAATTATTCTGAGTCCTGGAAGGGCGGGGCTTTAGCCCCGCCGGTACGCAGAGCGCGGTTGAAGGGGCCTTCAGGCCCTGAAGCAACGCGGCTTCAGGGGCTAAAGCCCCCTGGGAGTGGCCTGTGCTCTGCGGCGGGGCTGAAGACCAATACTGTTCACTTAAGTAAATACGCGGTATACTGCTCTCATTCAAATGAGAGGAGGACCGCAGATGGCTCGTACGATCGCAAAACTTCCCGAAGGTACACGCTTGACGGATGACCTCAG
>JBEKLY010000256.1:0-19576 GCA_050010015.1 Terriglobia bacterium | reverse complement strand
GAGAAATTACAGCGGATTATTGAAGCAACCAAACAACACCAAGCAGAACATCCGCCGAAGCGCAAGCGGCGCCGACAGCGCCACAATACTACAAAGAACTAATCGAACGATGTACTAGTTTCGGTGCAGGGCTGGCCTCTAGACCGGCACTTGCCGACGCCTCGCTTTGCTCAGGGCAGGCTCTGAAGGTCGGCGCTACGTTCAAAATAGGACGGCACGCTGTCCTTTGAAAAGGTGCAAAGCCACCCACAACCTGCTACAATTTTCGCTAAAGACCGAACGACCGTCCGTAATTACTTGAGGAGGGATGGGTGAGCGGTTGAAACCGGCGGTCTTGAAAACCGTTAGCCCCGAAAGGGGCTCGGGGGTTCGAATCCCTCTCCCTCCGCCAGCCCTCTCAAAGTTAATTTGCCACGTTGGATTCGTTGTGGCGCGCGCATTGCTTCGCCCCGCTCAGAACTGGCTCCGCCCGCGCGGGAGCGTGCCACGGCGACAAGAAATTCCGATTTGATTTCAGGCCCTACGTTTTTCAAAGAATTGCCGATTCTATCCTTGTGGACGCTCATGCCGCATCGCCCGATTCGGGTCCAACTCGTTTCATTGCGCGGCAGCCGATTTTCGACCGCAGCGAGCAGGTGTACGGTTACGAACTGCTTTTCCGTTCCGGCCTCGAAAACCGCTGCACCGCGGATGACAGCGACGCCGCAGCTCTTGATGTAGCCGACAATTTTCTGAACGGCGGCGCCCGGACGCTGACGGCGGGACGCCGGGCCTTTATCAACTGCACGCACCGCTTTCTGGTGAATGAGTATGCCACACTGTTGCCCAAAGACGAGACGGTCATCGAGATTCTCGAGACGGTTCGGCCGGACGCGGGGGTGCTGGCGGCCTGCCGAAGGTTGAAGGGCCTGGGCTACGTCATCGCCCTGGACGACTTCGTCTACGCCCCGGAACTCCAGCCCTTCGTCGATCTGGCCGACATTATCAAGATTGACTTTCAGATCTCACCGCCAGACGAGAGGCAGCGGGCGGTCGAGGAATTCGCGCCGCTGGGCATCCAACTGCTCGCCGAAAAGGTCGAGACCCGCGCCGAGTTTGCCGAAGCTCACAACAGCGGGTACTGTTACTTCCAGGGCTATTTCTTCTGCAAACCGCAGATCGTCCCCAGCCTGTACATTCCGGCCTTCAAGGCTCACTACCTGCAGCTCCTTCAGGCGATCAACAAACCGGAATTGGATCGAACCGAGATCGTGGCGCTGATTGACCGCGAAGTCTCGCTCTGCTACAAGCTTCTGCGATTCGTAAACTCGCCGCTATTTGGCTTCAAACGGGAGATCAATTCCACCGCCCACGCTTTGGCGCTCGTAGGAGATCAAGAGGTGAGGAAATGGGCGTCGGTGGCGGCCGTCCTGGGCATTGCGGGCGACACGAGCAACGAACTGGTTATGACCTCGCTCGCCCGAGGCCGTTGTTGCGAGCTTTTGGCCCCGCTTGGGAGCGCGCGCCGGGACGCACAGAGCCTGTTTTTGCTGGGCGTCTTCTCGCTGATGGACGCCATGCTGGGGCGGCCCATGTCAGAAATCGCTGCTGAGATCGCGATGCCGGATGTGGTGCGAGCGGCGCTCCTGGGAGCGCCCAACCGCCACGCGCAGGTCCTCGAATTGGTCAAGGCTTTCGAAGCAGGGAAGTGGGGCGAAGTCGGCGAACTCGCTCGCGGCGCCGGACTGAACGAGGCTCAAGTCTCCGCCGCCTATCTCGAAGCCGTGGACTGGGGGCAGAAGATTTTCCAGGTGTGAACGCCTGCCGTCCTGGGTCAGAAACTCGTTAGGAAAGTCTCTCTCAAACGCGTGCGCCTGTCGGAGCCCTGTCAGGGGCGGCATAGAGTAGCCCAGGGCGCAAGCCCTGGGTCGAATGGCCCTCACCCCGCCTTCGGCACCCCTCTCCCGCCAGGGCGGGAGAGGGGACGGGGGTGAGGGTTGGGTCTCCCGACCCACGGCTCACGCCGTGGGCTACACGCTGACGCCCGCTCCGCGGGCTGAATTCTTCAACGAACCTCTGACACAGCATGCCAGGCTTGACTTGCCGATTGACTTAGTACGAGCATTAAGAATGTAAGAGAATTGCGGGCGGGAATTTCAATCCATCTTCGGAGGGCTCAATGCGCCGGTCGCATGTAATCGGAACTCTGTTTGCCTTCGTGATCGTGTTCTGCCTGGTCAGTTCGTCGGTTTCAACTCGCAGCCAATCGAATTCTGCCAATGAAACGAAGAGTTCGCCGTGCCCGGGAGATGACACCGGGTTAACGCTGCCCGCCGGTTTCTGCGCGACGGTGTTTGCTGACGGCATCGGCCACGCCCGTCACATGGTGGTGGGACCGACCGGGGTGGTTTACGTCAACACCTGGTCGGGCGCGTACTACCCTGGCCACGTCACGCCCGCTGGAGGGTTTCTGGTAGCTCTTCAGGACACAGCCGGTGCGGGAAAAGCCAATGTCATTGAGCGCTTCGGTGAAACGGCCAAAACGGGCGCCAAGGGCGGTACCGGCATCGGATTGTACAAGGATGCTATATACGCTGAGGTTAACGATAGAATTGTGCGCTATGCGCTCCCGGCCGGCTCGACAGTGCCGCACGGGGTTCCCGAAACGATTGTCTCCGGTCTGCCTCTGGGCGGCGATCACCCAATGCACCCTTTCATCATCGACTCGGAGGGTACGATGTACGTCGATGTCGCGACTGCCACCAACTCTTGCCAGCCGCGCAACCGCCAACCCCACGTGCCCGGCGCCGATCCGTGTACCGAACTCAGGACGCGAGGCGGTGTCTGGCGTTTCGACGCGAACAAAACGGACCAACGGTTTTCGCCCGAGTCGCGTTACGCAACCGGGATCCGCAATGCTGAAGGTTTCGCCTTCGATTCCGCCGGCCGGTTGTTCGTGACCCAGCACGGACGCGACCAGGTGCATGCGAATTGGCCGGAACTCTACAAGCCGGCGGAGGAAGCGACCTTGCCCGCCGAAGAGTTGCTGCTCCTGAAGCCGGGTGGCGACTACGGCTGGCCCGAGTGCTATTACGATGGCGTGGCGGGAAAGCTGGTGCTGGCGCCCGAGTATGGCGGGGACGGCGGCAAAGCGATCGGTGTTTGCGCAAACAAGATCTCTCCCGTTGCTTCTCTTCCGGCCCACTGGGCGCCGAACGCCATGACGCATTACGACCAGGCGCAATTCCCAGCCCGCTATCGCAACGGAGTTTTCATCGCCTTCCACGGTTCATGGGACCGCGCGCCTTACCCGCAAGGCGGCTATAACCTGGTTTTTCAGCCGCTCGCGGGCGACCAGTCCGCGGGAAATTGCGAGGTTTTCGCCGACGGTTTTGCCGGCGCGGTGAAGACCCCGGAAGGCGCTCAGCATCGCCCTTCGGGCGTGGCCGTTGGGCCGGACGGGTCGCTTTTCGTCTCTGACGATGTGCGTGGCAGCATCTACCGGATTGTGTATAAGGGCGGCGGCGACGAGACGGCGATTACTCCCTGCCCCAGTCCGTCGGCGGCGGTGGGCGAGACGGAGGAGTCTTCCGCTAAGCCGCCGGAGGGGACGCATGCAAACGCCGGCGCGGCACTGGGGAATCTTCGTGTGCCAACCGGCGCGACGCGAGCCATGGTGGCCCTCGGCGACCGCATTTACCACGGGCAAGTGGGCGGAGCTACTTGTGTGGGTTGCCACGGCGAGCGCGGTACGGGCTCCCCCTTGGGTCCAAACCTTACGGCGAAAAAGTGGCTCTGGAGCGACGGCAGCTATGCCGGCATCTTGAAAACGATTCGCGAAGGAGTGACGCGACCCAAGGAATATCGCAGTCCGATGCCGGCCATGGGCGGGGCGCAACTCACTCCCGAACAACTCTCGGCCGTCGCCGCGTACGTCTGGGCGCTCGGCCATTAACCCGCGGCAAATCACGGTGCGGGTGTCCCGGATCAGAAGTTCGTTAACAAAGTCTTTCCCCTGCTAGACCGTATCTTTAGAGCCCCGTGAGGGGCTGCATAGAGTAGCCCAGGGCCTGAGCCCTGGGTTCGATGGCCCTCACCCCGCCTTCGGCACCCCTCTCCCGCGGAACGGGAGAGGGGACGGGAGTGAGGGTGGGCTCTCGCGACCCACGGCTCGCGCCGTGGGCTACTCGCTGCCGCCCGTCAGCTGACGGGCTGAATTCACTCAACGGACTGCTGACCCCTGGACGCTAATTCTCCTCCCTGATCTCCCTGAACAGCGCTTTGAAGCACTCCGCGGCCCTGACCGCGTCGGCGCTGGCCGGCGTTTGTCCGTAGTACGCGCGCATGAAGTCACCAGGATCTATCCAAGTGGTTTCCAGCATACCCAGGGCGCGCGACTTGAGAGCATCCGTAGCATCCGCGCGTATCTTACGGACCACTTCTAACTCATTTAAGGCTACATCCGGCATCTGCCAGGGAGCCGATACCACCCGGAAGCCCTGGATGGCGAAGTACGCCGCCGTGGGAACCGCCGTTTCGTAATGCCAGTCGCAAATCACAATGTCCTTCGGAACCGCGTTGATGGCAGGCGCAGTCCCGTTCTGGCTCGCTTCCCACTTCCCCAGGCCCGTGACGTCGCCATCCAGAAAGCGGTCGCCCCACATCCACATCTCGCGATGGGTGGCGGTCAAGTGATCGTGCAAGGTACGCACTTCCTGCGCAAACAGCTCGGACTTGTTCTTGCCGCGGCAGCGCGGGCAGTCGTCCTGGCCCAGCAGAAATACCTCGTCCATGCCGACGTGAACGGCGTCGGCCTGACAGGCGTTCGCCAGCTCGTCGATCAGGTCGAAGACTACGTTGTGCAGCCCAGGCGCTAAAGGGCAATAGCTTCGGCAGTAGATGCCCTGGTTGCCGGGGTATTTACCCGGCGTTTCATCGAACTCCGGATGGGCGCGCAGAAGGCCGAAAGTCTGCGCCTCCCAGGACTGGTGGCCTAGCTGATTGATCAACGGAATCAAGCGAACCCCGGCGTCGTGACAAGCGGCAACAATCTGTTTGACCTGTTCTTCAGAAAGCGCATCCGCATCAATCACCTCCGGATGCGACTTGTACTGGTAGCGATAGTCGAACTCCAGCACCAGCACGTTTACGCCTACATTCGGCAGTACCTCACGAATGAATTTCACCGTCAGGGGCAAATCATCCGGCTTCGGGGCGCTCAGGCTGAGTCCTCGCACGGGCATTGGGGATGCAGCGGCGTCGAGCGGCATGCAGGGAAAGAATGCGATTATGGCAATCGCAATCAGGCTGAAATTGGCAATCCGCTGAATCTTGAAAAAGCCGATTCGATCTCTCACGGCGTCACTCCTTGTTGTAGGCATGGTTGAAGCGACTCGAGTATATGCCCCCGAGCTCCAGGGGCACAAGAGTCTGCAGTGGTTTGTAGCGGCGAGTTTACCTCGCCATATGGCGGCGTAAAGCCGCCGCTACGCCAAAGTGGGACACTACCTGGCGGGTCCAAGCCTCTCTGTTGATGTGGAGAATACTGGGTGATGTTGATTTCGGCACGCGGTGAGGGCGAGCAGCGAAAAGTTAGTCTGGCCGCCGTGCCGCGGCGGCCAGACTACCGAATAGGTTTAGCGTTTCTGGGTATCTGACCGCCGGTCAGTTCGGCCGGAGTTCCCGTTCCGCTTGCAGCCAATCGCCAACATCGTTGCCGGGTGTAGCGCCTCGTTCGAGGTAGAGTTCGTAGGCTCGATGTCTCACGTCGTCTTCGGAAACAATCCGGCGCTGCGGTTCGACTTGAGTCGAGGTGTGAGAAGAGGACGATGGTAGAGCGATGGCCGGTCGCCTCGGTTCGACCGTCTGGGTTGCGGCGAGGGAACTCCGCTCTGCTTTCCTTTCAAAACGTGCCATAGGGGCACCTCCTTTCAAAAAGTCAGGTTGACTCTACCAACGTAGCGCGATTAGGGACAAACTGTCAATGTGAGGCTCGCCGCCCTTGCCGCCTTCGCGTTGCGTTGTGGTTTGACTTGCAACCGTGTCATCCGCAGAGGCAGAATCTATGCCCTTTCGAATCAACAAGCTCGACGAGATTCACCTTACGTTCCGCAATTTGAGCGACTTGGCCGCAGCTTGGGTATTTTTGAGTACACCTAGTCCAGCAAAAGGGCGTAAAATCGCGAGATCATGACACAGAAGTGCCCTAGTTTGGCCGTACCGCCGACCTTTAGAGGCCTCCCTGAGTAAAGCGAAGGGTCGGCAAGTGCCGCCTGAAGGCCAGCGCAGCGATCAAACCAGGACAGCAGTCATGACACACTTGAGGTCCTGCCAATGACACTGAAAATATTAGTTTTACTTCTAGGATTGCTACTCAGCTCAATCTCTGCCTGCGCCCAATCGTCCTCCTCCGTTCCCATCTATCTCGACCCCTCGCAACCGCTCGAGCGCCGGGTGGACGACCTCGTGGGCCGCATGACGCTGAAAGAGAAAGTAGGCCAGCTTAATCTACCGGCTGTTTATGTCGACGGGCTCGGGAAGACAAATGCCGAAAAGACGGAGGCCTGCAAGCTATTCGCCTCCGGCACTTATAATCCGGACATCGGCCCGGGCTGCGGCTTCTTCACGCTTGCGGACACGATTCTCCACGTCCCGGCGCGGCAGCAGGCCGAGTTCTTCAACGCGCTTCAGAAGATCGCGATGACGCAGACACGCCTGAAGATCCCGCTGCTCGAAGACGAGGAAGGCACGCACGGCGCGATGTTTCCCGGCGCCACCGTTTTCCCTGAAGGACTCGCGATCGGCAGCACGTTCGACATGGACCTGGTGCGGGCGATTTACGCCGCCGACGCTCGCGAGGCGCGGGCTGTGGGCATTCACGTCCTGTCCACGCTGGTGCTTGAACTCGACCGTGACCCGAGAATGGGGCGCAACGAAGAGGCCTACACTGAGGACCCGTACCTGGGTGCGAGAATCGCGGAGAGCATCGTCAGGGGCGCGCAGGGCTCCGACCTCAGCGCCCCGGATAAAGCGATTGCGCTGATGACGGATTTCCCGACCCAGAGCGAGCCGGTGAGCGGCCTCGAGCGGGGCGCCATCGAGTTTTCCGAACGCTACGTTCGCGAAAACGTCCTGCCGCCGTGGATTGCGGCATTCAAGGCCGGCGCGCTAGGCGTTATGGCCGGCTACCCCGAAATTGAAGACATGCCGGCCCATGGGTCCGAGAAGTGGATGACCAGGATTCTCCGCGATGAACTCGGCTTCAAAGGCATCGTCGAAAGCGAGGGTGACGGCTTCGACAGCCTGGTTTATGAGAAGATCGTGTCGACGCAAAAGGAGGCCGGCGCGCTGGCGCTGCGGGCCGGCGTTGATCTGGACATCACCTATGAACCGGCTTACATGAAGCCCCTGATCGAGAACGTCGAGGAAGGGCGAGTCCCCGAGGCGCTGGTCGACCGCGCGGTGCGTCGCGTGCTCGAGCAGAAGTTCCGGCTGGGATTGTTCGAACATCCGTATGTCGACGCCGAGAACGCCGCGAAAGTTATGCACTCGAAGGAGCATCAGGACTTGGCGCTTCGATCGGCTGAGGAGGGGATTGTGCTTCTCAAGAACGAGCACGACCTTCTGCCGCTCGAAAAGACGCTCAAGACCATTGCGGTGATCGGGCCCAATGCCGACAACGCCCCAAACCAGCTTGGAGACTACTCCCCCTTGCAGGTTCCGCAGCACGTAAGCACGGTTCTTGACGGAATCAAGGCTAAAGTCTCGCCCGCGACGCGCGTGGTCTATGTCAAGGGTTGCGAGGTTACGGGCGCGGATAAGAGCAGCTTCGAAAAAGCGGTTGAAGCGGCGAGGGTCGCGGAGTTTGCCGTGGTTGTGGTCGGGGAGAACACGCAGTTCCAACCCACTCGGGGGACGGACGGGGAAGGCCAGGACGTGGCAAGCCTGGATTTGACCGGCGTGCAGGAAGACCTGGTGCGGGCTGTCGCGGCCACCGGCACGCCCGTGGTTCTGGTGCTGATCAACGGCCGGCCGCTTTCCGTCCGCTGGGAAGCGGCCCATCTCCCGGTCATCGTGGAAGCCTGGAATCCCGGCGAGCGGGGAGGGGAAGCGGTGGCTGACGTGCTTTTTGGCGATTACAACCCGAGCGGCCGGCTCGCCATCACCATTCCGCGCAGCGTCGGCCAGTTACCCGCCTATTACAACTACAAGCCCTCGAAGTCCTATTGGATCGAGCACGGCTGGACGAACGAGAAGGGTTACGCGGACCTGCTCGGCTCCCCACTTTATCCCTTTGGCTATGGGCTGAGTTATACTGACTTTAGATATAGCAATATAAGTATTGACCCATCGCAACTAGGCGGCTCCTCAGATATGCGCACTCATGTGCGTGTTGATGTCGAGAACACGGGCAAACGCGCCGGTGTGGAGACCGTTCAACTGTATTTCCACGAGCGGTTTGCGCCCGTCTCGACGCCGGTAAAGCAACTTCGCGGTTTTGAGCGGGTGGCGCTCGGTCCCGGGGAGAAGAAGACGGTGACGTTCACGCTGTCGCACGACGACTTGATGTTGCTCGACCAGGACATGCACTGGGTGGTGGCGCCAGGAACATTCGACATTATGATCGGTAAGTCATCCGCCGACGTGGCGCTGACGGGAACATTGGAGGTGACGGCGAATTGACGATCTCTCCTTCGGAGAGGTTCCGTTGAATAAGCTGCCCCGTCCCTTTGGGTAGACAACATGAACGAAAAGCCCTCTCCCCAGGGGAGAGGGTGTCACGCTCCGGCGCTTTCATCAGCCGGAGCGTGACGAGTGAGGGGTTCGTTGCTCTGTTCGAGCGTGATCGCTGCGTTCTGCGTTTTGTGTCTTAGTAGGTATCAGCACCGATAAGTCTCCGGATAAAGAGCGGCAAATTAAGCCGTGCGAGAAACCGGGTTCACGCAAAGGCGCAAAGTGCGCAAAGGCCGCAAATCCCGGCCCTCGCGCGGTGCAATCGATTGAGAGTGACCCCTCACCCGCCCTGCGATGGCTGAAGACGACGCCGTCGCAGGACACCCTCTCCCCAAGGCAGAGGGCTGTTGATTCATGAGGGCTACCTTTAAAAAATTAACCGCAGTGAAAACTGAATCTGTCGCGAAGTGCCGGCGGTCTTGTTGATGATCCCGAAGCCCGTTCCTCGAATGATATTAAGTGGAAGCCCGAAGTTAACGATATTAAAAACATTAAAGAACTCGGCGCGGAACTGGAGGATCGCGGCTTCGGTGTTACCGCGGCGGCCGAAGCTTGTATCTTTGATCAGCGAAAAATCGAGATCGTGCAGGCCCGGCGCACGAAAAGTGTCCCGCCCGAGGGTTCCGAGCACGCCCTGGTTGGGTCCAGTGCCGCCGGGAACGCCGATGGGGATCTGAAAGAATTCGGTATTGTTGCTGCCCTCTCCGAAATAATCCTCTCGCACTGTACGGCTGGTGGAGAAGACCGGCCGCCCGATCTGGTCGGGCCGGTCAGCGCCCGCGAGTCCCGCGCCTGTCTGCTGAATTCCTGAGTACACGCTAAAAGGGGAACCCGTGGTCAGGGTAGTTATGTTCAAGATTTGCCAGCCAGAAGTAATTTTCTTGTTCAGAGAGCTCAATACGCCGGCGCGGTCAAACGGCAGGGCCTGAATCAGGCTCAACGTGAAGACTTGGGTGACGTCGAATGTGGAGGGACCCTTGTCGAGCGCTGGATGGCGGGGGTCCTGTGGCAGCGATTGCAGCACCGGATCGGATGCGCCTAAGAAGCCACCTAGCACGGCACTGGTATCATCGAGGGACTTGCCGTAGGTGTAACTGGCTTGAAATCCCAAGCCCAGGCGCGCCGAGGTTTTCCCCAGTGCGGACTGCAACGCGTGATACGTGGAATGTGACCGGGTGGCCATCAAGTAGGAGGGTCCGTACCCGCCGATAACATTGCCGCTGGAATCGGTTTCGAGAAAGTTAGCAAATTCCGGGGTGGCGCCCGCGTAGCCGTTGAACGCCTGCAGAGCTGCCAGATGGATTCCTGCCGTCGCCACGTAGGACGCGCTGACCGTCACGTCGCTGAACGAATGTTCGAAGCCGGCGCTGTAGGTCGCGATGTAGCCGTTGCGGAAGTCCGGCGAAACCCCTGAGATCCCGAACAATTGGAGTTCGTGTCCGGGGGTAAGCGCCGTCAGGTCGCGTTGGAATCGCATCATATCAAGTTTCGTATTGGGGGGCACGGCGGTGCTGGGGACTTGACCGAAAAGCGTTTCGGCGCCGAGCGTGTAGATAGGCGGAAGGGCGACTTTGGTGACCGAGTCCGTGAAAGGCACGGTGACGTTTGGCTGAGCGGTCACGAGCGGCGACACCGTGTAGGGCAGGTTGCCGGTGGTGAAATCGTCCTGCCACAAATTGGGCAGGACGGTGGTGATGGAGCCTCCCGCGTGCCACACCGTATGCTCCGTAACCTGCCAGTCGAGGCCGAGACGCGGCCCCCAACCTCGCCAGTCCATGTCATACGGGGGATGCGGATTGACAACCAGGTTCATCGTGGCGCCCGGCGCCCACGGCACCGTCGGGGCGCCCAGTGAATTCACGATGCGGAGTCCGGAGGTTTGGTGGTGAGCTTCGGCTATGCGAGAGTTAACCTCGTATCGTAGTCCGAAGTTAGCGCTCAAGTGCGGGGAAACCTTCCACGTGTCCTGAAAGTAGAAGTTATAGGCGTCGCGGCGTTCCGCCGCCTCACCCAACCGATTGCCTTGCGGATAATAGCTTGGCGCGGCGGAGATTGTGTAACTGAAGGGCGTCGCGGTGAGGAAGGCACTGAGCGTGTCCGGCAACGGTTGGCCTGGCGGGATATTGTGCTGTCCACTGGCGGAAGGAATCGCCGTTTGAGCATACGCCGTCCCACCGCCAAAGGTATAGAGGCCGTCGGGGTTGATGTCGAAAATCGTGTAGTCATGGTTGAAGCGGGTCTCGACACCCCACTTTAGTGCGTGCGCTCCGTGGACGTAGGAAAAGGTCTGCCTTGCCTGGTACAACAACCCGAACGCGCCGATGTTAGTGCCTGCCGCGCTGTTGAACGGTTCGTAGAGACCATCGCCAAACGCCAGGCCCGGCTGGGTAGTGTTGAGGGTCGGAAAAAACGGCGTGCTCCGCTCGAAACCAATCGTAGTGTCGGCGAGAAAATGCGAGTTCACCGTGCGCGTGTAATGAAACCCTCCGTTACGCTGGTGATCGAAAAAGCGTATGGCAAAGCTCGGGTCAATCGCCGTCTGGTCTATTGGTCGTGACCGGTGCGGGAGCGGCGTAAGTGCGGTCTCCAAACGGGCCTTGGGGGTCATCGGGCAACGGGTAGCGGGCCAGCACGGCGGCGATCTGCGGGTTCACGGGGACCAGCAAGATGTCGCCCGGAAAAGCGGTATTATCCACGCCTTTGCGCTCGAGCACGGTTGGAACCGAAAGCACCTGCGTGGTGCCCAGCACCTGCCGGAACCCCTGGTATTGACCGAAGAAATAAGTTCGTTTGCGGCCGTTGTAGATGCCTGGGATCACAACGGGACCTCCGAGCGTGAAGCCGAATTCGTTGCGCACGAAGTGCGGCAGGCGGCCAGGGCTGACCGGACTGCGTTCGTCAAAAAAGTTACGTGAGTCGAGGGCCGAGTTGCGCAGGAATTCGAAAACTGAGCCGTGCAGATCATCGGTCCCTGTCCGAGTGATGATCTCAGTAAAGCCCGCGGCGCCGTGGCCGATTTCCGCGGGTATCACCCCGGAACTCGAGCGCACTTCCTGTATGGCGTCGACGTTGAAATTGGAGAAAGTCGATCCGCCCATTTCCGGATCGGTGGTGTCGATCCCGTCCATGGCAAAGACCGTGGTTACGCCGCGTTGGCCGTTCACCGCGAATTGCTGGGTGAAGTTTGCGGCGCCGTTGGTGTCCGTCATGGTGCCGGCGGCGAGCAGGAGTAAGGCGCTGAAGTCGCGCTTGTTGAGCGGCAAAGTCGAGACTTCCTGCTTCGACAAGCGCTCGCCGCCGCTGGACTTCGATTCCGAAGCCGTTTGCTCTTGCTGAGGATTCTGGTTCTGCGAGGCCGGAGCCTGGTCCGATTGCGTCGAGGTCGGCTTCGAGTCGGTCGCTTGACTTTGCTGGGCGAGTGACTGGGCGCGCCAGAGGCCGAGCAGGAAGAAAAACACCAGTAAGCGGACGATAAGAGGGAAAACTAGATGCCTTGAATCACCGAGAATTCGTTTCATGCAATCTCGCCGGGGTCAAATTCAGTAGATGATTATAGCCGATTGCGCACGAACTGTAGCGCGGGCGTCTCGCCCGCGGTGGCGCGGGCATCCTGCCCGCGCGCGGGAGCGGGACGCTCCCGCGACGGCGGGCGGGACGCCCGCCCTCCTCCCTCAAAACCGCTTTACTTTCTTTGCGAAGGGAGTTAGTTTTTCCCCACACGAAGCACATTGAGTTTCCTTGCGGGCGGCTTGAGAAATAGCCTCGCAGGAGCAGCCACAGGAGGAGCGAATTCACATGAAACGACGAACCTTCATTCAGAGCGTCGCGGCAGGAGCGGTAACGCTTATCGGCATCAGGCCGAAGCACAATTTTGGCGCAGAGGCGGCAGGCACGCTTGAAACGGCGTTCCGCGAGCCGCCTGCGGGCGCCTATTGCAAGACCTGGTGGCACTGGATGAACGGCAACATCACGGCAGAGGGGATCACGCTCGACCTCGAGGCGATGAAGCGCGTAGGCATCCGCGGCTTCCAGATTTTCCAGGTGGGCACGGGCATTCCCAAGGGTCCCGTCGACTACAGCAGCGCCGAGCACACTCGCCTGCTCCATCATGCGGCCAAGGAAGCCGAGCGCCTGGGCATGGAATTCGACATCATGAACTGCCCCGGATGGTCCTCGAGCGGCGGCCCGTGGATCACTCCTGAATTGTCGATGAAGCAATTTACCTGGAGTGAAACGCTGGTGCGCGGCGGGCCACGAGTGGTCACATATCTGAAGCAACCGCTCACCAAACTGGGTTACTATCGCGATGCTTACGTGCTGGCTTTCCCGGCGCTCGAGGGCGAGACCCACGCCTGGGAAGATACGCTCGAGCGAGCCAGCACCAACGCCGGCGCGGTCGATCGGGGAGTGTTGATCTACGCCGATCCGCGCATTGGCGTCGAACTTCGCCCCACTCCCGAAAAGCCCGCGTTCCTCCTGCTGGAATTCTCCGAGCCTTTCGAGGCGCGCTCGCTCGCGGCTTACGGCGTTCCCATAACCGACGCACCGCCTCCTTCGCACGAGCACGAGCAGACGCCGCTGTGGCTGGAAGTCTCCGACGACGGAGTCGAGTTCCGCAAAGTCTCGGACCTCGACTGGGGCGACAGCGGAGACGAGTCCGTGGAGTTTCCCGAAACGGCAAGCTTCCCCGCCGTCCGGGCAAAGTTCTACCGCATGCTCACATGGCATGCGGCGCGCATCACTGACATGCGGCTGAGCGGCGCGGCGCGCCTTCCCCATTGGACCAAGAAAGCCAACTTCACCCGTAATTCGACCTTCGGTCCGGATACGATCGAGGCGCCGCGCGGGTCGATCATCGATCCCTCCAAAGTCGTCGACATCACCGAACACCTGGACAGCGAGGAGCGGTTGACCTGGAACGCGCCGGAAGGAACATGGATGGTGCTGCGCATCGGTCAAACCACTACGGGCGTCCAGAACCATCCCGCGCCCGATGGTGGCTGGGGACTCGAGTGCGACAAGTACAGTCGCGAGGCTTACGACTATCACTTCGACCACTTCTTTGGAGAATTGCTCGAGGCGCTCGGTCCGCTGGCGGCGCAGGGACTGGCGGGTGGCGTCATCGACAGCTACGAAACCGGAATGCAGAACTGGACGCGTGAATTTCCGCAGGAGTTCTCGAAACGGCGCGGCTACGAACTGGTGAAGTACCTGCCCGCCATGACCGGCCGCGTCGTGGAAAGCACCGAAGTTTCCGAACGCTTCCTCTGGGACATTCGCCGCACCTGCGCGGACCTGATGGGCGATTACTATTATGGCCGCTTCGCGGAACGCTGCCGCGAGAACAAGCTCAAAGCCTACGCCGAGCCTTACAGCGGCGGGCCTTTCGAAGAAATCCAGAGCGGCTCGCACCTCGACGTGCCGATGGGCGAGTTCTGGGTGGGGCAGGGAAATAACAACTACAGTGTGAAGCTCGCCGGTTCCATCGGGCACGTTTTTGGCAAACCCGTAGTGGGCTGCGAATCCTTCACCGGCGACGAAGTCTTCGCTAAGTGGCAAAACTATCCCTACCAGATGAAGGGGCAAGGCGATCTGATGTACACGCAGGGGCTCAATCAGTACATCTTCCATCGCAATGCGATGCAACCGCATCCCCCGACTGCGCTGCCCGGCATGACCATGGGCCCGTGGGGCTGGGAGAACGACCGCACTAATACTCTCTACGACTCGCTCGCCGGCTGGTACAGCTATGCGGCGCGCGCACAAAATATGCTGCGACAGGGAACGCTCGTTGCCGATCTTGTTTACTACATCGGCGTCGAGGTTCCCGTGGACACGCCGGTCTATCCCGAGCAGTTGAAGCCCACGCCTCCGGAGGGCTATTACTACGATGTTGCGAACGAAGCAGCCATCCTGGACCGCATGAAAGCTGAGGACGGCGCCATCTCGCTGCCCGACGGCTTAAGCTATCGCGTGCTGGTTCTGCCCGAGGATGCGCGCCTCAATCTGGACGTGCTGCGCAAAGTGCGCGACATGGTGAAGGAAGGCGTCGCCGTCGTGGGCCCGAAGCCGCAGGCGAATCCTGGCCTCACCCAATACCCATCGAGCGACTCGGAATTGCGCCAGATTGCCGACGAAGCCTGGGGCGATCTCGACGGCAAGAACTCGACCGAACGCAGTTACGGTAAGGGACACGTGTTCTGGGGACTGCCCATGTCTTCGGTGCTCGAAAAGCTGGGCATTAAACCCGATTGCGCTATCACCTCGCGCTCGGGCGACGCGGCCGTCAACTTCCTGCATCACCGCGCGGAGGGCGCGGAAGTGTACTTTGTCGCCAATCTTCGGCGGCGCGCGGAGGACGTGGTCTGCACTTTCCGCGTCAAAGGCAAGCGGCCGGAACTCTGGAACCCCGACACGGGCGAAATCACGAATCTCGAAGTCTACGACGGCTCAGAGGCCGGGACTCGCGTGGCGCTCGAACTCAGTCCCGCGCAGTCGGTGTTCGTGGTATTTCGTTCTCCCGCGAGTGGGCCACACCTGCGGGGCATTTCGAAGGACGGCAAGGCCATCGCCACAACTAATCCCTTCCCGGTGTTCAAAGCCGGCAACCAACGCGACGTCACGAACGATTTCACGGTGAGTGTTTGGATCAAGCCTGATCTCGATAGTTACCAGACCGCCAAAGGCGATAAGAACACCGACGTGCCCAACCGCAGCCTGGTGCTCTCGCCGCCTCAGGGCGATACATTGTATGGCTCGGGGCACGTCTCCTGCGGCGTATTGGCTGGTCGCAACCTCGTGGCGGTGCTCGAGCGCGATCGCACCAATTGGCGAACCGTGCTTTCGACACCGATTGCGATTTCGGGCTGGGCGCACGTGACGCTGGTTTACAAAGCCGGCGCGCCCTCGGTCTACGTGGACGGCAAGTTGATCGGCCAGGCCGAGGCTTCAGGCGCGATCATTCATCCCGGAGTCCACGATGCCGGCGAGCGCGACGGGGCGGAATACTTCGATGGCGATATGAGTGAGCCGGAACTCTTCAAAGAAGCGTTGAGCGAGGACCGCATTCGTGAGTTGGCGGCGAAGCCCAGCCCCGGCCCCATCGAGCCTCCTGCTGTCGAATGGCCCGGCGGACCAAATTCTGAATTGCTCTTCTGGCAAGACGGCAGCTACACGCTCGAAAGTGCGGGCAAATCAACGGTGAAGATTTCGGGCATCGGCAAGCCCGTAGAAGTGAAGGGGCCGTGGCAGGTCGGCTTCCCGCCCAACCTTGGCGCGCCGCCTGAGGTGACGCTACCTGAACTGATTTCGCTGCACAAGCACTCCGAGCCGGGCGTAAAGTACTTCTCCGGCACGGCGACGTATTCGAAGCAGATCACGCTTTCGTCCGGCGCGGCGTCAGGCGAGCGGCGGCTCTTCCTGGATTTGGGTTGGGTGCACGCGGTGGCGCAGGTTCGTTTGAACGACAAAGATCTCGGGTTGCTGTGGAGACCGCCCTTCCGCGTGGATATCACCGGCGCAGTAGCACGCGGCGACAACAAGCTCGAAGTCCTGGTCACCAACCAGTGGGTCAATCGCCTAATCGGCGATGAGCAACTGCCGCCCGATAACGAGTACGGCCCGGACGGCGCCATCAAAGCCATCCCGCAGTGGTTCACGGAAGGCAAACCCAAGCCGCCCAGCCCGCGCGTCACCTTCGCCACCTGGAAGCACTACTCAAAAGACTCGCCGCTGCTGGTTTCCGGTCTGGTCGGCCCAGTCCGTCTCCGCACCGCAATCCGCCGGCGGATAAGTTGATAGTTGCCCGCTGACGACTTCCGTAGGGGCGCTTCGCGAAGCGCCCCTACCCCTCGGCCCACGTGCCGATGAGCGGCCGGCGCAGTACCGACCAAGAGTTGGCGCTACTATTTTGTTGACGACCATGTATACTAGTGTAAGCATGCAGACTGACTTAGAACACGCCCACATATTACTTGACCAACTGGCCCCGCCGCAGCTTGCTGCTGTGGTCCACCTTCTGGAAACTATGGTTCCGCCTGAGGAGGATCGCGACACCCTGAGCAACGCCGAAGCCAAAGCGATTGCCGAAGCGGACGAATGGCTCAAGGACCACTCGCCCATCCCACACGAAGAGATTCTTGCAGATTTCGGCTTGACGAAGGACGATTGGGAAAAGATGGGCGCCGAACCTGCAGCCGGAGAGCCCTCACGCCGCAATGGCTAAGCGCATAGTTTGGACCGAGCGTGCCGACGCCGACCTAGCTTCTCACGCGTAAATGCCGCGCAGATTGACGCTGAAGGCGACGCGGTCAATGGCCAGCATGTAGGCTGCGATGCGGTTATGGACCTTGTGCTTTTCGGCGTAGTGCACCACTTCGTCGAAGGCTGCCACCATGATGTTTTTCAGCCGGTCATTCACTACGAGCTCCGGCCAAAAATAACCCTGGCGGTCCTGCACCCATTCGAAATAAGAAACCGTGACGCCGCCGGCGTTGGCCAAAATATCGGGGATGACGAAGACGCCGCGGTCAAACAGAATGGCGTCCGCCGGGGGAGTGGTGGGACTGTTAGCGCCTTCTGCCAGGATGCGCGCCTTGATCTTATGAGCGTTTTTGCTGGTGATGACGCTTTCAGTGGCGGCGGGGAGGAGCACTTCGCATTCCTGCTCCAGGATCTCCTGCGCGCCAATGCTCTCGGAGCCTGGAAATCCCGTCACGCCGCCGTTTTCTTTGGCGTACTCGAGCAGGGCGGGGATCTGGACTCCGTTGGTGTTGAAAACTCCGCCGCCCACGTCCGCGACGCCAATAATCTTGTAACCTTCCTCGTGCATCAGGCGTGCAGCCTCCGAGCCGACGTTGCCGAACCCCTGCACGATGACGCGCGTTTCCTGCCGTTTCCACGAGAAGCGCTTCAAGGCCTCGTCGATCGAGATCATGCAGCCGCGGCCGGTGGCTTCGCGGCGGCCTTGCGAGCCGCCCAGGTCGACGGGCTTGCCGGTGACGCTGGCTGTGACGGTGTGACGCATGTGCATCGAGTAGGTGTCCATGATCCAGGCCATGGTCTGCTCGTTGGTGTTCATGTCGGGCGCAGGCACGTCGCGCTCCGGGCCGATGTAGTCGAGGATTTCCGCCGTGTAGCGGCGGGTAATGCGCTCCAGTTCTCCGTTCGAGAGCTGGGCGGGGTCGCAGACGACGCCGCCCTTGGCGCCGCCAAAGGGGATGTTGACGACCGCGCATTTCCAGGTCATCTCGGCGGCCAGGCCCCGAATCTCGTCCAGCGTCACATTGGGCGAGTATCGAACGCCGCCCTTGCAAGGCCCGCGCGCAAAGCTGTGCTGCACGCGGTAGCCGTCGAAAACCCGGAGCTGGCGATTGTCCATCGCCACGGGAATGTGCACGATGATCTCCCGGTTGGGGGAACGCAGGTATTGCGTGAGGCCTTCGTCCAATTGCAATTTGGCGGCGGCCACGTCAAAGCGCGCAGCCATGGATTGAAAAACGCTAAGTTCGTTCGCCGCTTCCGCAGCGCGCATATCGCCTCCCTCGAGTTGACCGGCGGTGGTTGTAGTGCTCTCATCCTGAACCAAACGAAGATTCTGGCCGGTTGGGAACCTGCGGAGATTCTTCGCTTCGCTCAGAATGACAGGCTTTCGGAGTTTGCGCACATAAAAAAGCCGGGAGCTGCCATTCAGCTCCCGGCTCGAAAGAAAAGAAACCACTGGCTACGGATAAAGGCCGCGAAGTGTGGTAGCCTCGGCAACCCGGCCGATTCCCAGCATGTTCGCAGCGGTTCTCATTCCAACTTTGTGAGTCAGGTGGATCTTGAGCACGTCCGCGAAGCTGGTCTTCATGACGCGCTCCAGGCGGTTGTAAACGTCCTGAGCTTCCCAGAACAAGTGCTGTTCGTCCTGCACCCATTCAAAGTAGGAAACGGTGACGCCACCGGCGTTGCAGAGGATATCCGGGATGATGAAGACGCCTTTAGCTTCGAGGATTCGGTCTGCTTCGGGGGTCAACGGACCATTGGCTGCCTCCGCGACGATCTTGGTGTGCAGCGTTTCAGCGTTCTCGCCCTGGACGGCATTTTCAAGGGCTGCGGGAACCAGGATCTCACATTTCATGGAGAGCAGTTCCTCGGGAGTGATCGGCTCAGAACCGGGGAAGTCAATCACGCAGCCGGTCTTCTCCTTGTATGCCATCAGTGCCGGAATGTCCAGGCCCTTGGGGCTGTAAACGCAACCCTTCGAATCGCTGGCTGCGATCACGAAAGCCTCGTTGGCGTGCAGCAACTGGGCGGCAATGGAACCGGCATTGCCGAATCCCTGAACAGCCACCCTTGCACCTTTCATCGGAATGCCAAGGTGTTCGCATGCCGACTGGAGGGTATAGAAAACGCCGCGACCGGTAGCCTCGTTGCGGCCCAGCGAGCCGCCGAGAGCAATGGGTTTGCCGGTGACCACGCCCGGGATCGGGTAGCCCTTCGTCATGCTGTACGTATCCATGATCCAGGCCATGACCTGAGAGTTGGTATAGACGTCCGGTGCGGGGATGTCCTGCGCCGGGCCGATCAGGGGAAGAATCGCGCTGGCATAACGGCGGGTGAGATGCTCCAGTTCGATCTGCGACATCTCCTTGGGATTGCAGGTTACGCCGCCTTTGCCGCCGCCGAACGGGATATTCACAACTGCGCACTTCCACGTCATCCAGGTTGCCAGGGCTTTTACTTCATCCAGTGTGACGTGCGGATGGTAGCGAATTCCGCCCTTGGCAGGCCCGCGCGCGGTGCTGTGTTGCACGCGGTGACCCTGAAAAGTGTGAATCTTCCCGTTGTCCATCCGAACGGGCAGGTGGACGGTCAGCACCCG
>JBEKLY010000255.1:0-11526 GCA_050010015.1 Terriglobia bacterium | reverse complement strand
GTGGGCTACTCCCTGTCGGCCCTCCGGGCCTGAATTTAGTGGCGAACGAGACCCAAATTGCCACCACTTGACCAGTTGAGGCGTTAAGTGAACGCTTATGAGGGCAAGCCCTACCCCTACACGTTTTCAGAGCGGCGAAGGAATGCCCGTGCCACAGCGGGTGAGGCGCCCGCGCTACCGGCGATCGCGTCATCGAAACAAGAGCGGCGCGAAGGTGGCCAGATTGCGCCGCCACACCATCCAGCTGTGTACGCCCGGCGTCTCAATGTCAGTGTGCTGGATTCCTTTCGACTTGAGCCAGTCACGGAACTTGCGGTTTATTTCGATAAGATGATCGTCGGTGCCGCAAGCAATCCAAAGCAATCGGAGTTGCGCGTTGACAGTGGAATCGAGTCCCGGGAAGTCGGTCTGGAAATCGTCAGGGAGTCCGCCCGAGCTGAACGCCCCAATCCACGCGAAGTCGTTGAGTGTATTCAATCCGGTCAGAAGCGATTCAGCGCCTCCCATCGAGAGGCCCGCGATGGCTCGAGAATTGCGATCCTTCATCACTCGATAAGACGCTTCCACCTGGGGCAGGACTTCGTTAACCAGGGCCTCGCGAAACCTCTGGTAGTTGCGTTGGCGGAGGCTGGGGTCGCGAAACGACGCCACGCCTGCCGAGACGATCTCCGGTGCGCCGTAGCCGAGAGGCATCACGACAATCATCGGTTTGACTTTCCCCTGGGCAATCAAGTTGTCAAGGATCACGTTAGCGTAACCGACGGCGGTCCAGCCGCTCGCGTCGTCGCTGAACCCGTGCAGAAGGTAGAGCGTCGGGTAGGATTCCTCTCCGTTGGGAGCGTAGCCGGGCGGGGTATAGATGTAATAGTCCCGATTGTCGCCAACGATTGCCGAATGATAGAAATGATGATCGATCACTCCGTGTGGAACGTCATTGACCTCCCAGGGCAACGAAGGCGGTCCCGGAACGTGAACGACGCTCTGGGGGCTGAGGAGGTTTGGCTTCATCAGGTGGTTCGAGGGGTCGATCAGGTGGACGCCGTCGGCCACAAACGAGTATCCGTAAAAGTCCGGCTCCAGCGGGTCTGTGGTGATGCTCCAAACCCCTTCTTCGTCCTTCTGCATGGCCACCGGCTGCGCCCCCTCGCGGGCAAGCAAGACCTCCTTGGCATTCGGAGCGCGGAAGCGGAACGTCACGCGGTTGTCAGACCCTACCTGCGGCGAAACCAGCGGCGGGGGTTGAGGTCGCTGCGGCGCCTGCGCGAGAACGGTCGATGCCGACTGGAGAACCAGCAAGCAAAACAGTAGAGTGCGATTCATGGTTTTCGCAATCCTTTCGAGGTATGAGCCTTGAACCCCGCATGGGAGGCTCTCGGCCTGAGTGAGTATACACCAATCCTCATGCGGAGAGCGGGAGGACGGGGATGGTAGCGGCGCATGGCCATGCGCCCCTGGCGTCCTCGGCCGCGTGGAGGCACAAAGCTCACATCTGTGTCTGTCTTTAAGCCCCAAAGGGGCGATCTAACGAAGCCCAGGCCAACGGCCTGGGTCAACGTCGCGCCTTCAATCTCGAAGCCCTGTAGGGGCGAATTACACTTCCGGCGCAGGGGTTTGCTATGCTTGGTGCCGAAGGCGAGATGGCCGCGCCGTGGGGACAAAGATTGCGGCATGGGAACTACCCTATTCCGCCCATTCAGGGCTGACCCAATCTAAACGGGCCGGGATCGCTGACCCAGGCCGTTGGCCTGGGCTTCGTTAGAACGCCCCTTTGGGGCTCAGCAGCCGACCTGAGCACAACTGTCTGCTCTGCGAGGCGACACGATAAGGGAGTCAGGTCGAAAAAGCCTCGCCGGAAACGTAGAAACTCCAGGGGGGACGGCAAGCCGTCCCCCTACAACGGGACGGTTATCGACGGCTTGGGGAGCTCTTTTTGTTTGCGCGCCGTAGCAAGCGACGTAATATAATGACGGCGCAGTGGAGATTCGTGCCAAGTGTTGTCAGTTAACATAATGCTTTCCATCCAGGCGAGTTTTATTGAAAAACGGAGCGGTTGCGTGCGGCTCTGCCCCAAACGAATCGCACCGGCGAGGAGGTCTGTCGCTTGACGGAGACCGCAGGAACGGATAACAACGGAAAGGCTTCAGGTGAACACGAGCGGGGCTGGACGGGGAATCTTCGGCGGCTGATCCGTCCCGTTGTTTACCTCAGCCAGAACTGGATCAGCCGTATTGGAGTGGTGCTGGCGACCACGTCCGCTATCACTTTAATCTTCACGTTTCTTTCGCAGGTCTTGGGTTATTCCTTCAATCCCTATTTGGGCATCATTGTATTTCTGCTGTTGCCCGGGGTTTTTGTCCTGGGACTCCTGCTGATTCCGATTGGTATATACCGGGAATTCCGCCGCCGGCGCCGCCTGGGTACGCTTCCCCATGAATACCCTTTGGTTTCTTTTTCGCGTGAGGAGTTTCGCCGCACCGCATCCTTTGTGGTCCTGATGAGCGGGATCAACGTGCCTCTTTTCGTGCTCGCCAGCTACCGGGGAGTCGTCTACATGGATTCGGTGAACTTTTGCGGAGCAACGTGCCACACCGTGATGCAGCCCGAATATACCGCTTACCTGAACTCGCCGCATTCGCACGTAGCTTGCGTCGAATGCCATATCGGACCGGGAGCGCCCTGGTTTGTCCGCTCGAAGATCTCGGGGACCTATCAAGTCCTGGCGGTGACGTTCAACCTGTATCCTCGGCCCATCCCCGTACCCGTCCACAATCTGCGTCCGGCGGCCGACACCTGCAACCAGTGCCATTGGCCGGCGAAGTTTTCTGACGACAAGCTACTCGTCAAACACAAATTCGGGGACGATGAGAAGAACTCCCCCACCACCAGCGTGCTCCTGATGCATATTGGCGGACTCAGTCCGGGATTGAAATACACCGGTATTCACGGATGGCATTTGGGGCTCATCAGTTATCTTGCGTCCGATGAGAAGCGGCAAGTTATTCCCTGGGTCGAACACCGAAATGAGGATGGAACATACACCCAGTTTGTGTCCGCCGGGAGTCCACCCAAGCCCGAGTTGCTGGCCCATGGAGAACGGCGCCTGATGGATTGCATGGACTGTCACAATCGGCCTAGCCACACCTTCCATCTTCCGGAAGAGGCCGTGAACACCGAGATGGCGGCAGGGCGCATCAGCCCGTCGCTGCCTTTTGTGCATAAGGTCTCGATTGAGCTACTCAAGCAGAATTATCCGAACCGCCTCGCCGCTGAGACGCAGATACCGGATAACCTCCGGGACTACTACCGCAAAAGCTATTTTGCCCTTTACAACAGCAAGCGCTCCGAGGTTGAGGAAGCCGCCAAGGCCCTGGTGTACATCTACGACAGCAACGTCTTTCCAGATATGAATATCACCTGGGGAACGTATGCCAACAACCTGGGTCACATGGATTTTCCGGGCTGCTTCCGGTGCCACGACGGAGACCACAAGTCAAAGGACGGCCAGGCCATCACGCAGGATTGCAACAGTTGCCACAACCTGCTGGCCATGGACGAAGCCAATCCCAAAATCCTGCAAGAACTCCAGGGAGGGCCGTAGACGGGAATCGTCACCACCGAGACACCAGGACTCCAAGCAAGACCAGAGAGAATATTTTCCTTAGAAGCTGTTTCCAAACCTGCTGTACCTGGATTGCAACGTGTGTGGTCGACCACGCGCGAAGCCATACTCCCCGGAGGGGAGCAAATTGGGTAGTCCGTCGGCTGACGGATGAAACCCCCGGAACCGACCCCACACCCCGCCTTCGGCACCCCTCTCCCCGTCGGCGGGGAGAGGGGAAAGGGGGTGTGGGGACTAGGTTTCCGGGGGCGTTGCCCCCGGCTGCTCACGTCCAGCCCCTGCGGGGCTGAGGGCTGGCGCGGGGCTCGGGGATCCTGACCGGCATTCAGTAATCCCTCTTCTGCCGGGCGGTTTTGAAACAGCTTCTAGCATCTTGGTGCCTTGGTGGTGATAAATTTGATTTTTCTGGGGCTTCTGTAAGAAAATAGCCGACTTGTGATCGGGTTTCGAAAACTCTAAACAGGGGGTGTTTAATGAAGAAAGTTCTAGGGATTCTTCTTATCGCCGCATTCTGCGCCGTTATCGTACCGCTTGGCCACGCCAAGCCGGAGTACGCCAAGAAAGAGGGAAAGAAGTGCGTGGACTGCCACGTCAAGGGAAATCCCAAAGAGTTAACAGACATGGGCAAGTATTACAAGGAACATAACCATTCCTTGGAAGGGTATAAGGAAGAAAAGAAATAGTCCTGAAAGCCGTCTGGCCAGTGGACGCGAGCGCCGCGGCCTGGCGACCTAACAGGCTGCGGAAGAAATCCACGGGCTGTCATCCTGAGCGCAGCGAAGGATCTGCATTTTCTTGATTTCGCGATGCTCGGCGAACTGCAGATCCTTCGCTGTCCTTCAGGATCACAGGTCGGACGATTGGCTCTGCCCGGCAGTGTCACGTAAAGCCGAAAAGTCAGACGTTCTCAGGATGACAGATAGACTTTTTCCGCAGCCTGCTGGCGACTTACCGGCGTGTAACCGAATGCGACTCGAGCCGCCGCCTAATCGCGCATCTGTCCCACCTGCCTACTGCCTACTGCTTTCTGCCTACTCGCAGTTCTGGGGGGTGAAGAACAGTGAAGGGAAACTGGCCACGCATTGCCGTACTGGGTGCGGGGGCCGTGGGTTGTTATTTTGGTGGAATGCTGGCGCGCGCCGGCGCGCCGGTGACCTTGATTGGCCGTCCTCTGCACGTGGGAGCGGTCGCTCGCCACGGTTTATTCATCGACGGCCTGCATTTTCAAAAGTACATACCGGTTTCGGCGTCCACTGAGATCAGCGCCGCAAACGATGCGGAGGTTGTGCTTTTCTGTGTTAAGACGCTGAACACGGAAGAGGCCGCGAAATCCCTCGTGCCGCACCTCGCCCCAAACGCCGCCCTTATTAGTCTTCAAAACGGAGTAGACAACGTCGAGCGAATCCGCGCCGCAGCCAAGATCGACGCCTATGCGGCCGTGGTTTACGTCGCTGCCGCCATGACCGCGCCGGGACGGGTGAAGCATTCCGGGCGAGGCGATCTCATCCTGGGAGATCTCCCGGGACGGGCCCAGAATGACGCTGGTCGCCGCCAAGTCGAGCGCATCGCTTCGCTCTTCGAGCGTGCGGGTGTTCCGTGCCGCGTCTCGAGCAATGTGGAGGGAGAACTCTGGTTGAAGATGATCATCAATTGCGCTTACAACGCGATTTCAGCTCTCGGCCGCGCTCAGTATCACCGCGTCGGAGGAAATCGCTGGACGCGCGAGTTGATGATCATGGTAACCAAAGAGGCCCTCGAAGTGGCGCGCGCCGCGGGAGTGCAATTGCCGGATGTTGACATGGTTGAAACCGTGCTGAAGATTTCTGAAAGCATGGCCAACGCTACCTCCTCGACCGCTCAGGATCTGGCTCGCGGAAAGCCCACCGAGATTGATTCCTTGAACGGCTATCTGGTCCGGCGCGGGGCGGAAGTGGGCGTGCCGACTCCCATCAACCAGACTCTTCACGCCCTGGTCAAACTCCTCGAGGAATCAGTAGCGTCCTAGTTTCGGCGTAGCGCCGACCTTTAGGTCCGCAAATGCTGGCCTCAAGGCCAGCGCTACGATCGGACCAGGACCATACCAGCGCCTGACAGCCGAGCAGTTTTTCCCCATCTATGTACTTTTGGCTTCAACAACTTCCGGCGGGTGATCGCTGCTTCCGCCTAACCCTTGAGCCCACAGTAGTTATAAAGCCTTCGTTTGGCAAAGTATTTGCTCTCTTCAAACCCTACCCGTGAGCTGCGAATTTCCCATTGGAGGGGGAAACATGGAAGAAAAACCGATCAAAGAAGAGTCCGTTGATCATTCGCCGGCCGACCGTGGCCACCAGATTGTCACCGGTCCTATGGTGGTTGGCTTGTGTCTGGTGCTCGTTTACGCGCTCGTGGAACACCGTTCCATCAAGCAACTTACCGCCAGTCGTGACGAATTAACCGCGGAACTTAACCTGCAGCATGCCCAGATACAGAGCCTTTCGCAGAAACTGCTTGCGGCGCAATCTGTGCCCGCACCCGCTCCGGCGGCGCCAGCGCCGGCGGCTCAACCGGCAGTGAATTCAGCCGAAGAGGAAGCTCCGGCCTCTCCGCCCAGAAAAGTCCAGAGTCATCCCCGAAAGCACGTCGCGGTTGCGCGCGCACACCGGGGTCAGGATCCGTGGCGCAAGCAATTGCAAACACAGTTGACCGCGCAGCAACAACAAATCGCCAACCAACAGCGGATGATCCAGGAGACACAGGATTCTGTCCAAGAGACCCGCACGGACCTGGAGAGCAACCTAACATCAACCCGCGATGATCTTAGCGGCTCAATCGCCAAGAACCATGAAGAGCTTGTGGCGCTCGAGAGGAAAGGCGAGCGAATTTTCTACGAATTCAACCTTCAGAAGGCGAAAGAATTCTCGAGGGAAGGGCCGATGAGTATCTCGTTGCGCAAATCCAACGACAAGCACAAGTATTGCGACCTGGCGATGATTGTGAACGATTCGGAAGTGAGCAAAAAGCACGTGAACCTCTACGAGCCGGTTTTGTTCTATCCCGAGGGTTATTCGCAACCCTTGCAACTGGTCATCAACAGCATCGGGAAGGACGCCGTCCGCGGTTACGTCAGCGAGCCGAAGTACAAGTCATCCGAAATGGCAGCCAGCGCTACTTCCCCTGGTGGGTCGGCTGCCGGAAATGCGAGTCAGCCCGCGCCCACTTCTCCCTCGGAGGCGACGACACTGAAGCGTCGGCCCGCCACCCAGGAATAGATAGGATAAAGCCTGGACAAGCTCACGCATCAGCCTGTTTTGGCCGTTCAGGTCTTCGTCAACTTCGTGCCTGATGTCGAGAGCATCTTCCGTTTGTACTCTCCTAGGCCTGACTGTCGTGATAGAATGACGCCTTCCGGGCTTCCCCCACACACTCCAGGCAGGAGTTTATGACGCCATGAATTTGCGTTCTTTGTTCAGTGTTTTCTCCTCTGACCTGGCCATTGACCTCGGCACCGCCAACACCCTGGTCTTCGTCCGGGGCCGAGGCATTGTGGTGAACGAACCCTCTATCGTGGCCATCAACAATGTCAGTGGAGCCGTCGAGGCGGTGGGTCGGGAAGCCAAGGAGATGCTGGGGCGCACGCCTGGGAACATCGTCGCCATCCGGCCTCTCAAAGACGGCGTGATTGCGGATTTCAAGAGCACCGAGAAAATGCTGAACTACTTCATCCAGAAGGCGCACAACCGGAAGACCTTTGTGCACCCCCGGATCGTCATCGGCGTGCCCGCGGAGATCACTCAGGTGGAAAAGCGCGCCGTGCAGGACTCCGCCATGCGCGCCCGCGCCAGCGAAGTGTTCCTGGTCGAGCAGGCGATGATGGCGGCGATTGGCGCCGGCTTGCCCATCACCGAACCCTCCGGCAGCATGATTGTGGATATCGGCGGCGGCACCACGGACATCGCCGTGGTATCGCTCGCGGGTATTGTTTACGGCCGCTCCGTACGCGTGGCGGGCAATGAGATGGATGAGTCGATTTCCTCCTACCTCAAGCGCAAGTACAACCTGCTGATTGGCGAACGGACGGCGGAGCGGATCAAGATCGAGATCGGCTCCGCTTATCCACTCGAAAATCCCCTCACCATGGAAATCAAAGGACGCCATTTGCTGGAGGGAGTTCCGAAGACGATCACCATCGACGACACGGAAATTCGTGACTCGCTTTCCGAATCCGTGGCGACGATCCTGAACGCCATCCGGGTGGCCCTCGAGCGCACGCCGCCGGAACTCTCCGCAGATATTTCCGATCGCGGCATTGTGCTGACGGGGGGCGGGGCGCTGCTGAAGAATCTTGATAAGAGGATACGCGAGGAAACCGGTTTGCCAGTTTCCATTGCCGAAGATCCCTTAGCTTCAGTGGTGGAAGGAACGGGCAGGATGCTGACGGACTTCCAACTGCTGCGCCGGGTGGCTATCGAGTGATCGCCGGGCGCCGATGTAGGGCGTTTCGCGAACCGCCCCCTACGGCGATTAGCCGGTGGCGCGTTCCAGGTATTTGCCCTCGGCGGTGTCCACGCGGATGACTTCCCCTTCACCGATAAACGGCGGGACCTGTACGGTGAGGCCGGTTTCGAGCTTAGCCGCTTTGGTCACGTTAGTGGCGGAAGCGCCCTTCATTCCGGGCTCGGTCTCGATCACTTTCAGGTCCACGGTGGCCGGCAGTTGGATATCGACCGCTCTCCCCTCGAACAACATCAGCTTGATCACCACATCGGGAACCAGGTAGGCGGCCCGATCCTCGATCACAGTCTTGTGCAGGCCGATCTGCTCGTAGGTCTGCGTGTTCATGAAGAAATAGGTATCGCCGTCGGAATAGAGGTATTGCATATCGACTTCGTCGAGGTTGGCTTTCTCGACGTTGTCCTCAGAGCGGAAGCGGTGATCGAACAGCGCGCCGGTGCGCAGATTACGGATGCGTGCCTGAACGAAAGCGCGCAGGTTCCCCGGCGTACGGTGCTCAGCTTTGTGAACGGTGAAAAGTTCGCCGTTGTGTCTGATAACCATACCGGGACGTAGATCGTTGGCGTTCATAAGAACAATCCCTCAAATGGAACGGGATGGGGCTTCTTCTAGGGGGGAAACCAAGCGGAGTCCGATCCCACAACACCCCAATCTGCAATTGTCGCATTTTCCGCACGGTCCGTCAATTAATTGAATCGAGCGGGTAGTGGTGTCATTTGAAAAAAACTCTTGGAGGATACCATGAATACACAAGTCGAACCGGAAAGAGAAGAACTCTGGGGTACACTGAAAAAATCTCTTGACAATCTCTTACTTCTAGAGTTAAATAAAGAGAGAGTCAAGAATGAGAAGAGAGATAACCCCAATATGCCTCTGATCGGAGATTTACAAGAACGGATCAAGCAACTTAACGCTGAGATCGACGACCTCGACAGACGAAAAAGGGCGCTTTCAAATCATGCGGCGATTCTTCAAAAAGCACTGGATGTCATTGTGAGCGGTGAAATGGAGGCCCTCGACGAAGAAACTCTGCCCAGCAAGACAGAATTGGTCCGCAACTTGATTCGCGAAAGCGGGGAAGCGGGAATAACCCGCGATGAGATTCGGCAAGAACTAGAGCGGCAAGGACGAGAGTTTGAAAAGAACTTCGTTTACTCAACCCTCGCCCGGCTTCGTTCGGAGAACGAGATAACTCAAAAAGAAGATCGGTATTTCTGGAAGGTGAAAACGACCGCTTAGAAAATCAAAAGGGCCTGTCGCAGCGCTAACTGCGGCAAGCCCCAAAACTCGGAGCGCCACCCTTGCGAGGAAGCAAACTCCACTTCTATTTATACGCCCGTCCGCCACCATTTGCAAGGGGCATTCTTGCCCCGCCCGCCTGAGGTTCACCCAAACCAAAACAGATGGAGGAGATTATGAATATCACGCCGCTGGAAAGACAGATCCAGATCACCAACGCCCTGGTGGAAGGCAACTCGATCCGAGCGACCGCCAGGATGACTGGCGTTGAGCACAAGACCGTCCTGCGAATACTGGCGAGGATCGGAGAAGGCTGCGCCAAACTCCTAGACGAAAAAATCCGCCGTGTGCCAGCCAAGCGCGTTGAGGTTGATGAAATCTGGACCTACGTTTTCAAGAAAGAGCGCCGGCTGACAGATGAGGACGACCCCGCAGAGCGCGGCGATCAGTATGTGTTTGTCGCAATCGAGGCCGAATCTAAGCTGGTTATTTCTCATTGCGTCGGAAAGCGCGACCTGCGCACCGCCATAACCTTAGTCGATGACCTCCAGTCCCGGCTGACCTCACGCATTCAGCTAACCACGGACGGGTTCACGGCCTATCTGACTGCCGTCGAGGCGGTCTTCGGCGCCGACGTGGATTATGCCCAACTCGTGAAGGTTTACGGCAGCAGGAAGGGTGACGGCGAGGGGCCAGCTTGGTACGGGCCAGCGGAAGTCATCGAGGTTACGCCCATCAAGGTAACGGGCGAGCCCAGGCCTTCGCTTATCTCAACTTCCTATGTCGAGCGCCAAAACCTCAGTATGAGGATGGGGATGCGCCGGTTCACTCGGCTAACCAATGCCTTTTCAAAGAAATTGGCCAACCTTCGAGCCGCCGTTGCGCTATACTTCGCGCATTATAATTTCGTGAGGATTCACCAGACTTTGAGGGTGACACCTGCGATGGCAGCGGGGATCACGGATCACGTTTGGGATTTGACCGATTTGTTGCCGAACTAGACTCGGGGAGAGTGCGGCAATCCCAAACCCAATTCAATTTGTCGTAGAGAAGCATTCCGGTTACTTCGGAGGTCGGAGATGGCACCTGTTGCGATGAAATTGGTTCTTTGCGCGAGTTGCCGTGAGACCACGCAGCACCCTTTGCCCATCCTTCAGCAAATATGCGCTCATCTGCCAGAGTCAGCCACGGAAACTGAGCGTATAAACTATTGCTGTCCTTACTGTAACCATCTCGGGCACGCGTGGATTCCTGGCAAGTCAACCCAACTGGACCCCGAAAGTCGATCAGAAGCCCTCGCAGATACAGTTCCGTTTCAAGTAGCCATCGAATGCGCCGAAAGAAGCTGCCGATCTCGCGTCGAAGTATTCGCGCCAATGATGCAGAACGACGTAGGTACAAATCTGGCCCTAGCCAGGGATCGCGTAAAAGACTGGATTGTAAGCTCCGCGGTAAGTTGTCAAGGGGAACACTGTGTCCTGACACCCTGTGCCGTAGCCGGAATAAAAATCGTTGAACCAACATGATTAGTGAATCAGAGGCTCAGCTCTTGTTGCGAAAATGGAAAGAAGAGAACGCCCTGGTGCGGGTGCTCTTCAGGTCTTCCGAAGTTTCCCTCGACTTGGAATGCCGCTTCCTCAAAGTTGGCGAAGATCTCAGCCTTGACGTTGGGCAGGACGCCGAAGCAATTCAAATCGGCTGGCCCGATTTTTCCTTTGAGTACAGCGAACCGGACCCAACTGCCGAGATCGTCCTCGACAAGCGCGGAAAGATTTACTCGGCTGGCCTCATGGGAACAACCAAATCCGGGCGCCGGATATACCTCTTCCGCATCAAGGAATTTCGGCCGTCTGAGTAACAAAGGTAGCGCCATGAGTATTTTCGCTCGTTTCACCAGTCTTGCCTCGTACTTTCTCTGCGCCGCCCTCACCTTGGGCGCCCTTGGAAAATTGGTAATAGGAATTTTTAAGGGCGACCTTTCTCCTTGGCAATTCTGGCCCTTAGTGTCCTGTATCTAAACTCTCTTTATATTTCTTGAGCTTTCTCAGGATCGATTTAGTACTACTACGTTAAGTTAGATTGACCTCCCAGACGGGAGGTGTTAAGCTCCGGTTCATGACCGAGAGCAAAATCGCGAAATGTCGAACACGTTTGGAACAATTCCTGGCCGACCTGCT
>JBEKLY010000254.1:0-11537 GCA_050010015.1 Terriglobia bacterium | reverse complement strand
CGCCGGCCTTCACCGCTCCACGCCGCCCCTACTCTACGCGCACTCGAGCCGATTTTCATCTCTTTGGGTGGGCCCCGGCCCATCCCCACTCAGGATGACAGCGAAGGGCTCGGAATGACAAGGTAGTAGGTTCTTCCGCTCCCTGTTGCGGTACCCGACCGCCAATCATTCAACGATCATCGCCACCTTGATGCTATCCAGCTTCGGGAAATTCTTGTCGAGATAGGGTTTCCCTTCGTTGGTGATCCTCCCCTGGTCGGGACCGTTGCCTCCTGGCGCACCCTCGCCATAACCGCTGTAGAACTGCTGGACCACATCCACGCCCTCCACAACATTGCCGAACGGCGCGAAGCCCATGGCGTCAAGGCTGCGGTTATCGGCGAGACTGATGAAGAGCTGGGTAGTACGAGTGTTGGGGCCGGCGGTAGCGAAGGTCAAGTAGCCTGTCAGGTTGCTCTGTTTGACTGGATCGTCCTTGATGGTGGCGTGGGCCCAGACGCGAGAGACTTCAGGCCTGGCATTGAGCCCAAACTGCGCGACGAAGCCCGGCAGCACGCGGAAGAAAGCTGCGCCGTCGAAAAAATGGTTCTTTACCAAATTGTAAAATCGGTCAGCGCCCAGCGGCGCCCAGGCGCGCGTGACTTCCACTACGAAATCTCCTTTGGTGGTTGTAAACTTCGCTCTAAACGTGGCAGGGGCTTGTTCCTTCATTGCGGAGGGGACCATTAGCGAAAGCCGTGGCGCCGGGTGCTGAGGGGCGGTCGCTTGCGCCCATGTCTGAGGGCAGGCAATTCCTACGAGAATTAGCATTGCAAAAAGCGCGGTAAACCGATTTTTCATTTTCAACTCCATGTCTCCGATATCTTGGTTTAATGCACCTCGTAAATTTGCAGTCATTCCCACGAAACCGAATCGATTGAGGATGCGGATATATTAGCAGCCTGTCATCCTGAGCGGAGCGAAGGGTCTCCGCAGTTGCTTCTTGTGCCGCCAATTCATGGAGAACTACCGAGATGCTTCGCCGCGCTCAGCATGACAAGTCCTCTGATTTGTTCAATCCCTTAACGGCCTTTCTGCGGAATTGCACTCAGAAAACGGCCTGACACCTGGCACCTGATACCTGACACCTACTTGCGCATGTCGCGGCTCACCCGCTCCACTTGGCGCATCACGCGCAGGAGGTTGCCTCCCAGTATTTTCTTCAAATCCTGCTCGCTATACCCGCGCCGCGCCAGTTCCCGCACCAAGTCAGGAAGCTTCGAGACATCCTCCATGCCAACGGGAGCCGAATCGATGCCATCGAAATCAGAGCCCAGGCCGACGTGGTCGACGCCGCCCACCTGCACCGCGTGGTCAATGTGGTCGGCAATGGCGGTGTAACTCGGCGCCGGCAGGTTCTTCAGCACGGAGCGTTCGATCTTCTGTTCTTCGGGGTAAGGCAGCCGCTTGCCTTGGCTCGCGTAGCGGGCCCGCGCTGCCGCAAGCTCCGCGTTCAACTGCTTTTCGACTTTCTTGTTAGCGTCGGCGTAGGCCTGGCTCAGGAAACCCGAATAAAAATTGATATCCATAACGCCGCCGTTCCTGGCCAGGGCGCGAATCATATCATCACTCATATTGCGCGGAACATTGCAAAGGGCTCGGCAGGAAGAGTGCGAGGCAATGACCGGCGCTTTGCTGACGGCCAGCGCATCGTAAAAGGTCTTGTCGGAAACATGCGAGATGTCCACCATCATTCCCAGGCGGTTCATGCGCTCCACCACTTGCTTCCCCAAATCCGTCAGCCCATTCCATTTTGGCTGGTCGCCGGAGGAATCAGCCCAGTCGGTATTGGCAGTGTGGGTCAGCGTCATATAACGCACGCCCAGTCGAGAGTAAATATCCATTACGCGCAGGTCATCCTCAATGATGTGGCCGCCTTCCACGCCCATCAAGATGGCGAATTTGCCTTGCAGATGGAGGCGTACAATTTCGTCCGCCGTCGTGGCCATTCCAAGCACGTCGGAATGGCGAGCCACCTGCTCGTTCACGACGTCAATCAAATCGAGCGCGCGGTGGATCAGGTCCTGCTTCGGCCAGGTCACATCCACCCAAATGGAGAAGAACTCGGCGCCCAGATGCCCCTGTCGCATCTTCGGGATGCTAACCATGTAAGGGCTCTCCGGCTGGGCGAGATCATAGCCTTCATCGAGCATCATTTGCGGGGTGTCCGCGTGAGTGTCAATGATGATGGCTTGCTGGAGAACCCTCTCCGCCGTCTTCTCCGCATCGACCGGCGAGCGCTGGGAAGAAAACAAAGAGACCGCTGCCAGGCTCGAAGCCAGTATGACTTTGAAGATTTGCTGCGTGTTGAGCATAATGGAGGCCTTTGCCCTTCTAGAGATTTCGATTATCAGAAGTTGCTATAGCCTTTGTCAAACGCATTCTGGTCGGTGTTATAATCGTTCACTCTCTTTTCAAACAGGCGGAATCTATGGCCAATACACTTCCACGTCTGATCGTGCGTGACGCGTTTGGGAATCAGCGCGAAGTTGAAATCGTCCGCTCACCATTTACCTTGGGCAGGCAGAGCGACAGCGACCTGGTGTTGCTGGACAGCAGGATCTCGCGCCGACACGCCAGGATTGTCCAGACGGAGAAAGGGTACGTGATTGAGGATCTGGGGAGCCGCCACGGGACTGCGGTAAATAATGAAAAGATCACTTCCTGCCTGCTGAAATCAGGCGACCGCATCAACTTGGGCGTGGCGGACTCCTACCTGCTTTCGTTCGTGGAAGATCAGGCGGTGCTGCCCGAACTGCTGGAGAAAATGGAGAAGGCCACCGCCGGGCCGGCTCCCCAACTCCAACACCTCGGATTGCTCCTCCGCATGGCGCAGATGATGCACCGGGCTCCGGCGCTCGAGGAAGTCCTCATGGCGCTGGTGGACTCGGCATTGCAGTTGACCAACGCGGAACGAGGATTGTTGTTCCTCGTCGAAGAGGATAAGGCTCTTCACCTGAGACTGGCGCTCGGCGCCGGGGGCGTTTACCTGGGACGCGAGGTCAGTGATTACTCGCGGACGGTGGTAGAACGAGTGGCGAGCTCGGGCCAGGAAGAAGTCATCCTGGAAGACCAGATGACCGGCCGCACCGCTCAGGAAACCAGGATCGTCCGCGCCGAAGTACGCGGCATTGTCGCTGTGCCTTTACAGAAACTGCCGGTTTCTGAGGCTCGCGGCGAAACCATCCAGATCAGCGCGCCCGAACTACTCGGCGTACTTTACCTCGACACGCGCTCGCACCCCACCGCGGTTACGGGGCTCGACCGGCAGGTGCTGCAAACGCTCGCCGTGGAAGGCGCCACAATCATCGAAAACGCTCGCTTGCTGCGTATTGCCCAGGACCAGGAGCGCATCCAGCACGAGATGTTCCTGGCCCGCAACATCCAGCAAGGGCTCTTGCCGCGCCGCTTTCCAGAGAGCGACTACTTCCAGGTACACGCCACAACGACGCCCATGGAGCAGGTGGGCGGCGATTACTATGACATGGTCTACCTGCCCGACGAGCGTTTCGGTTTCATTGTCGCGGACGTCTCCGGAAAGGGCCTGCCGGCCGCCATGCTGGCGACCAATCTGCAAGGAGCCTTCGCGGGCGTTGCGGCCGGCGATCCGGAGCTCCCTCTGCTCTTCCGGCGCGTTAACGACTTCCTTTGCGAACGTACGCCGCCGGAAATGTTCGCCACCATACTTTACGGCGTCCTGGACCGTATGGGCAGGTTTCAATTTGTCAACGCCGGCCACGTTCCACCCATGCTCATCCGCTCCGACGGCGGCGTTGAGACTTTGACCCCCTCGAACTTCCCCGTGGGATTGTTTCCGAGTACAACGTTCGAAGTCGCCAGCGCTCAATTGAAGTGCGGGGATGTCCTGTTGATCTGCTCCGACGGCGTCACCGAAGCTCACGCCGCCAATGAGGACCTGTTCGGAGAAGCCAGGTTGCAGAATGCTCTCCGGGGCTGTTCCGGGCTGGCGGCGGACGAGATTTGCCATCGCGTAGTGAGTGCGGTGCACGATTTTGTGGGAGATAACCCCCAAACCGATGACATCACGCTCACTGTGGTCCGGTTCGGGCCACAACCCCAGCCTGGAAGCTAGGAATTGGAAATCAGAGCCGCTAACGTTACCAGCGTTGCCGTCCCTCCGATTGTTGGTGGGAGCCCCCGACGGTGAGGTCTGAGGGAGGAACGCCCGTGCTCCCCGGAGGGGAGCCCATTGAGTTGCCGGGGGCGAAACCCCCGGACCCGGACCCACACCCCGCCTTCGGCCCCCTTTCCCCGCCCACGGGGAGAGGGGAAAAAGGGGGTGAGGGGACGACGTTTCCGGGGGCGTTGCCCCCGGCTACTCAAGTTCAGCCCCTACGGGGCTGAGCCGTGGGAAGGCTCCCCGGAACCGGAATATGGCGGCCTGCGTATGGAATAATACGGGAGGGCCTTGCCCTGACTCGAAGGTGGACGCCTCTCGCACGCTGCCTGGGAGGAAATAATGCGTACATTGATAAGACTGCTTTGTGTTACGGGGGTTTTGGCGGTGATCGGGGCCACGGCCTCGCCGCTGCCCAAACCAGCTTCTGGTGACGACGACCGATCTGTGGTGATCATTTTCAAAGACGGCCACCGACAATCCTTCCGTTTGGCCGACATCGCGCGAATCGAATTCAGCACCCTCACGACGACCACTACATCGTCAGTGAGCCGCGCCCATTTTCTGGGCGTGTGGAAAGTCGGCGTCGGCGGCGACAACTCCGGAACTTTCCTTATCACGCTGAAACGAGACGGGGTTGCCGAGAAGACAATGGGATCACATAACGGAACCTGGACGGTCGTCAACGGCGAGGCGCACTGCAAATGGGAAGACGGCTGGACCGACGTGATCCGCAGAAACGGCAGCCAGTGGGAAAAAGCCGCCTGGTCAAGTGGCCGATCCCTCGACGACCCTCCAGACAGCGTTGCCGAGGCGGTTTACACGGAACCGAACTAGAAGAGTCCCCGCAAGTTTTCTAACTCGAGCGCTTCCAGCCTGTTGACGATGAGGTCCGCCTGCGTGTGGGCGCGCAATTCTGTCGCGGGAAATGTGGAAGCAACGGCCACACATTTCATGCCCGCGCCTTTGGCTGCTTCGATCCCTGCGAATGAGTCCTCAATGACGACACACGCGGCAGGTAAGATGCCGAGTTTCTGAGCAGTCTTCTCGTATATTTCGGGATGCGGCTTGTTCTGTGTGATTTCGTCCGCAGTCAAGACAACGTCGAAACACCGTCGCAACTTCAGGGCGTCGAGAATGAAGAACACATTTTTGCTCATGGCCGCGGATGCCAGCGCCACCCTCACGTCTTTTTCATGACATTCCGCGATCAGCCTCTCAACTCCCGGAAAGGGCTTGGCGTGCGGCGCAAAAGCGCCTCGGAATCTCGCCTCGAGTTCTTCGCTGAGCTGTAGCCTGTCGTCCGCGGTGAGCCGATCACCGAAGAAATGACGGAGCGTAGGATCATTGCCGGGCCCGAGAACTTGCTTGGGAAGTGCCTCCCGGTCAAACGTGATGCCATATTCCGTCAACAGCGCTTCCCACTTCTGGACGTGAAACGAGTTGGTGTCAACAAGCACGCCGTCCATGTCAAAAATTACCGCGGCAGGAAGAAATGAGTTCATAAGTCAGGATCCAGGATTGAAGAGTCAGAAGTCAGGAGCCAGCGGGTTTCGTTCCTGGACACCTAAAGTACCCTGTCATTCCGAGCGTAGCGAGGAATCTCGCTCTGCCTCGGGCTCGATCCTTCACGAGAACCCAGAGCGAGATTCCTCACTGCGCTCGGAATGACACGGTCGCTTGGAGTTTCACCAAAGAAAGCGGCCAACTTCTGGCCCGTGACTCGTGACTGCTGACTCCTCCCTTCTGCTTTCTAATTTCTGATTTCTGCTTTCTTGCTCGTCACTCGTCACTTATCACTCGTCACTGCTTTATCGGCCTTAGGCTCGCCAGCAACTTCTCCGGCGGCAGCGTATTCAGCACGTCTTCTTTTCTCAACCAACCGCGCCGCGCTGTCACTACTCCGTAGCGCATCAGTTTGAAGTGTTCGGGGCTGTGCGCGTCGGTGGAGATGATGACTTTCATTCCCCGATCTCGCGCCAGTTTCACGTGCCGGTCGGAGAGGTCGAGTCGTTCAGGGTTGCCGTTCAATTCCAGGATGACTCCATACTCCTTGGCGGCCGCGAAAACCTTCTCGAGGTCGAATGCAAACGGGTCGCGCCTCAGAATCTGACGACCCGTGGGGTGTCCTAGAATCCGGACGTAGGGATTCGCAAGAGCTTTCAAGAGGCGCGCTGTCATCTCGGGGCCGGGCATATTCATGCGGGAATGCACGCTCACGAGCACGATATCGAACTGTTTCAGAATTTCGTCCGGGTAATCGAGAGTGCCATCGCCCATGATGTCGACTTCGGCTCCCGCCCAGATTTTGATTCCGCTGACTTTCTTGCGGGCAGCTTTGATGCGTTGGATGTTCTCCACGGCGCGTTTTTCGTCGAGCCCGTTGGCAATAGTCACGGCCTTCGAATGATCGGTGATGAGGATATATTCATAACCGAGCTGTTTGGCGGCCTGCGCCATCTCCTCGACACTGGCCCTGCCATCCGATGCAGTGGTGTGCATCTGCAAATCGCCCTTGATGTCTCCCAGTTCCACTAGCTTCGGAAGCTCGCCGTTTTCTGCTGCTTCGATCTCGCCCAGGTTTTCACGCAACTCGGGAGGAATCCAGGGCAGATCAAACTTTGCGTAGATCTCTTCTTCAGTCCCGCGGGCCAGAGCTGTTTCGCCTTGGAAAAGACCGTATTCGCTCAGCTTCCACCCTCGTTTCTTGGCGCGCTCGCGCAGGGCTACGTTGTGCTCCTTGGAGCCGGTAAAGTACATCAAGGCGGCCCCGTAGGCTTCGCGCTCGAGCATGCGAACGTCCACTTGGAGGTCGTTCTGGAGCTTGACGCTTACCTTGTCTTCGCCTTTGGCCAGCAACTGAGCGATGCCGGGATATTTGGCAAAGTGGTTCGCGATGCCGGCGCCGTCCTGGCCCGTCACCAGCAGGTCCAGGTCACCCACAGTTTCACTCCCGCGCCGAAGCGAGCCCGCGGGCGTTACTTCCTCCACGCCGCTAAACTCTTTGAGGTAACTGGTGAGTTGTTGCGCGGCTTCATAAACTGTGTCCATGCGAAACCGTCCGGCGGCTCGGTGGTAAACCTCGAGGGCTTTCAGGATGTTCTCCTCGGACTTGACGCTCATGCCGGGAAGCGTCCGCAGCCGGCCAGCTTTAGCAGCAGCTTCCAAGTCTTCAATGCTCTTGATACCCGCTTCTTTGTAAAACAAGCGCACTTTCTGCGGCCCAATAGTTTGCAGTTGCAAAAGTTCCAGCAGGCTTGGCGAGACTTTTGCCAGCTGCTCCTGGTGGAACTTGCACTTTCCGGTTTCAACCAGTTCGGCGATCTTCTTTGCCAAGTCTTCGCCGATTCCAGGAATGTCCGTCAGTTTTCGCTGGGGATCACGAGCGATATCCTCTAATCGCTCTGGAAAGCCCTCGATCGAGCGTCTGGCGCGATCGTAAGCCGCAGCCTTGAAGGACCATTTGGGGTCGTCCTGGTTGATTTTCATCAAATTCGAGATTTCTTCGAAGATGGCAGCTATCTCACGGTTCTCCAATCGACGCCTCCAGTGCCAAGCAGGAGCGAGTAGGTTCGCCAAAAGGTCCAAACGCCGCTCGGCCACACGAGTTAAGCCAATAAGCCCAATGTCTTTAACTACTTAACGGCCTTCGACGAGTGTTTCTTTTTGCCACATGTGGTGTTAGAATCACAGCGTGGCGGAGTTTCGATGACTCAATCGCGTTTCAACCTTCAGACCAAGATTATCATTATATTCGCCATTGCGGTTGTCTCCGTAGTGGGCGTTTCGACCTACATCGCCATGCTTCTGACCCGGCTGTTGGTCGAGGAGGAGATTTACGGCAAGGCCTGCACCCTGGCCAGGTCCGCGGCTCACCAGTTGGTTAACGAAGACGCACTCCAGGATACTGCAAAGCTCCAGAGGGTATTGAAGCAAATCCAGCACGATATGCCGGGCGTGCGGCAGGCGGACGTTTACCTGCATGAGTCGCCTCACCAACTCGAGGCCACCACCGCACCGCAGGCGAAGCACCTTGAGTTAGACAACATACCCGGTATCGAGCGTTACGACGAATTCGACCGCCCCGACGATGAAACCCTCACGATTGAGACCGACCAAGGACGGTATTGGATTATCGGGGTGACGATCCGCTCGCAAGGACAACCGGTGGGATGCTTGAACCTGAAGGTCTCTAAATCGCAAACCAGCATTGTGACCCGCCAGTTGGTGATGCGCAACCTGCTGCTGATGCTGGCGAGTCTCGTGGTGGTCATTCTGGCCGTTCATATTTTCTTCTTGCGGGCGGTCAGGTCGCCGGTGAAGGACATGATCCGCGTGATGGAAGGCGCAGAAAAGGGACAACTCCACGTGCGCGCCAGCTTGCGAAGCACTGACGAGATCGGCATGCTCGCGGCCCACCTGAACCGCATGCTGCGGCGGATCGAGAATTTCAATACCGAGTTGGAGCGGAAGGTACTGGAGTCGACAGCAGGGCTGGCGGAGGCCAATGAAGAGCTGCGGCGCATCAACGAGGAGCTCTTCGAGACGCAGAAGAATCTGGCGCGTTCGGAGCGGCTGGCGATTGCCGGCCAGCTTGCCGCCAGCCTGGCTCACGAAATCGGGACTCCGCTCAATTCCATATCCGGACACGTGCAGTTGCTGGCGCGGCGCAAGGATGCCGACGAATCCACTCGACGCCGGCTTCAAATCATCGAAAGACAGATTGATAATATTGTGCGCACGGTTAATCAACTGCTCTCGTGGAGCCGCAAGTTTGAACTGAAAGTCGAGATGGTGGACCTGCGCCGCCTCATCGAAGAGGCTGTCCTGCTCTCCTCCCCCGTCCTGCAACTGAGAAAGATTCGCGTGAAACTGGATTTGGCAAAAGACTGCCCGAAGATTTACGGGGACGGCGGCTACTTGCAGCAGGTCCTTTTAAACCTCATCAACAACAGCATGGATGCCATGCCGCGTGGGGGTGACTTGCGTATCGAAACACGGCAGGTGGAAGGCGCGGCGCCGCAAGTTGCGATTCGAGTGACGGACAACGGCTCCGGCATGTCGCCGGAAACCGTCGCCCATGCGTTCGACCCGATGTTCACGACCAAAAGGCTGGGGACAGGCACCGGTTTGGGGCTGGCGATTTGCGACCAGATCGTTCGCCAGCACGGCGGCACGATCGGAGTGGAAAGTACGCCTGGAAAGGGAACAACCTTCACTTTGGTCTTGCCTGTTGATGAACGCGAAAAGACCGACACGGTGGAAGTTGCAACCGGGGCGGAGGGCGGTAACGGGTGAAGTCTAAAGCGCAAAGGCAAAGGACAAAGATCATTTGTGGATTGTGTTCTTGGCCTGTCAGGTCTCCTCGTCGATATTAATGCCCTCGCCCCCTTGGGGGAGAGGGTGGCCTGCAACCGGCGCTTTCATCAGCCGGGGCAGGCCGGGTGAGGGGGTCGCCGGCCTAATCGCGGAGTGAAAGGCGAAGGATTTGGAAACCGCAAAGACTGAACAAACCGGCGAAGCTGCCAGACCGGCGAGCGCTAACATCCTGGTAGTCGATGATGACGCCGAGACACTGGAATTGCTGCGGGAGATTCTGGGCGATGAGGGCTATCGAGTCGTCACTTCTTCGAGCGGCGAGGAGGCTCTTGCGGTCGGCAAGCAGGAACTCTTCGACGTCATCATCAGCGATATGAGGCTGGGCGCTAATCTCGACGGCCTCGACGTTTTGCGGACCTACAAGACCCTTCAGCCGGAGTCGGAAGTCATTCTCATCACCGCTTTCGGAAGCATGGAAACGGCCATCGAAGCCGTCAAAGCAGGGGCCTTCGACTACATCTCGAAGCCGTTCAAGATTGATGAAGTCTTGCTGCAAGTCCAGCGCGCACTGGGCAATCGGAAACTCGTGCGCGAGAACCGCAGCCTGAAGCGTCAGCTTGGCAGCCAGGCGCAACTTTCCAGCCTGGTGGGCCGAAGCCCCAAAATGCTCGATATCTACAAGAAGATCGCGGTCGTGGCGGATTCGCGTTCCACGGTGCTGATCTGCGGTGAGAGTGGGACGGGAAAAGAACTAGTGGCGCGAGCCATTCATTATAACGGACCCAGAGCTGCGGAACGCTTTTATGCAGTTAACTGCGGCGGGCTGACGGAGTCGCTGCTCGAGACCGAGCTTTTCGGGCACGTGCGCGGCTCGTTTACGGGCGCCGTCGAAAACAAGCGTGGCATTTTCGAAGAGGCCAGCGGCGGCACGGTTTTCCTGGATGAAGTCAGCGAAATGAGCCCGGCCCTGCAGGTTAATGTCCTGCGCACCGTGGAGGAACAGGAAGTGCGGCGGATCGGAAGCAACCAGGTGGTGAAGGTGGACGTGCGCATCATCGCCGCCAGTAATCGCAACCTGGCAACACTGGTCGATGAGGGCAAGTTCCGCCAGGACCTTTATTACAGACTGCGGGTGATTGAAATTGACCTGCCGCCGCTGCGCGAGCGCGTGGAGGACGTCCCCTTGCTGGTGGAACACTTTCTCAAGCGGTTCGCAGCCGAGCGCGGAAAGGAATTCTCGATCTCCCCCTACGCGCTTTCCGCTTTGATGAGCTACGAATGGCCGGGGAACGTCCGCGAGCTCGAGAACGCCCTCGAATCGGCGGCGGCGCTGACCCGTACCGGTTTCATCGCACCGGAAAACCTGCCTCCCAAGCTGGTCGGACAGCCGCGCGAAGACAACCGCCTGGTCGACTTTTACGCTGATTTGCCTACGCTCGAGGAGATGGAAAAACGCTATCTGGCCCATATCATGATGGTGACCGGCGGCAACAAGGTCAGAACCGCCTCCATCCTCGGCATGAGTCGGAAAACCCTTTATCGGAAATTGGACGAGTACAAGATCAGGGGATAGATGCTAGGGGTGACGGGCTAGGGACTAGAGTACAAGAGTAGCCCTCTCCCTGGGGGAGAGGGTGTGGCGCAGGCGCTCTTGCCTGTCTCTCAGGGTGGCGCATGGCGCTTCCTCGCAGGCAAGAGTGCCTGCGCCACATCATCACTGGTTGCGGGCTGGGTAAGGGGTCTCTCGCGCAGGGCTCAAACATATCCGTAGGACAAGCGGACTGAATTCAGGTATCCTGAGTGAGGGGCTACCGCAGCAGGTGTCATTCCGAGCGAAGCGAGGAATCTCGCCCTGCGCTCCGATCGGGACAATTTGAGGGAGACTGAGTCAGAACGAGATCCCTCGCCGCTCTGAAAAGGCGTAGGGGTAGGGCTTGCCCTCATAAGCGTTCACTTAACGCCTCAACTGGTCAAGTGGTGGCAATTTGGGTCTCGTTCGCCACTAAATTCAGGCCCGGAGGGCCGACAGGGAGTAGCCCAC
>JBEKLY010000253.1:0-11559 GCA_050010015.1 Terriglobia bacterium | reverse complement strand
CTCCAGCAGGTCGGCCAGGAATTGTTCCAAACGTGTTCGACATTTCGCGATTTTGCTCTCGGTCATGAACCGGAGATTAACACCTCCCGTCTGGGAGGTCAATCTAACTTAACGTAGTAGTATTAAGTCCCTTTCCGATGGCGCGGGCCATGCTGCTTCCAAATTTGCGCGTAGCCGCAGGACCGGGCTCGAGCGGCATGCGTCCCAGGCGCAGGACGGGCGTGCGATGTGAGCGGGCCCACTGCCGACGGGTGGCAGGATCGGCAAGGAGGCGCGACAATTCGCTCTCCAGGCCCTCCACCAGCGCTTTGCGGTCGGCGGGCTCGAAGCCCTTCAGCACGACGCGGTCGATCGCCAGAAGAATGCGGCTCACACCCACCCCCGAATCTCCGCTTCGGAAAGCGGGCGTTCGATCTTTTGCGCTTCCATTCTGGCGGCTTGAAGTACGTGCTCCATTTGAACCGGCGTTTCCGCTGCCGCGGCCAGAAAAGCGGCGTTCAAGGCGATATTGCGGATGTTGCCGCCGGCGACGTTGAGCTGAGCGAGTCGTGCGTGATCCAACGCCTGCGTGGGCGTCGTCGCCGGGAAGACGCGGCGCCAGATGGCCTCGCGCTGCGCGGCATCCGGAAATGGGAAATTCACCGTGAAACGCAGGCGGCGCTGAAATGACTTGTCGAGCGCCGATTTGGAATTGGTAGTCAGGATCGCCAGGCCCTGGTAAGCCTCCATGCGTTGCAGTAGGTAGCTCACCTCGATGTTGGCGTAGCGGTCGTGGCTGTCCTTCACGTCGCTGCGCTTGCCGAAAAGCGCGTCGGCTTCGTCGAAAAGCAGGAGCACGCCGCCCTCTTCGGCCGCGTCAAAGACTTGCTTCAGGTTTTTCTCGGTCTCCCCGATGTACTTGCTGACTACGGCGGAAAGATCGATGCGGTAGAGGTCGAGCGCCAGTTCGCGCGCCAGAACCTCGGCCGCCATCGTCTTCCCTGTGCCGCTTTCTCCGCTGAAGAGCGCGCTCACGCCTAAGCCCCGGAGCCCCTTGGCGGAGAAGCCCCATGTCTCATAGACCTTCATGCGATGGCGCACCTGGGCGGCCAACTGGCGCAGGGTGCGGAGTTGAGGTTCCGGCAGCACCAGGTCGTCCCACGAGGCACAAGAATCAACGCGCTGCGCGAGGTCTTCAAGGCGTGGGCGGGCGAGAGAGCGGCAGAGGTTCCATAAGCGATCGGCCTGCGATGAGTCAGCACTGTCCCGCGAGGCTTCGACGTCCGCTGTTGGGGTTGCGACCCCCTCACCCGGCTCGCCCCGGCTGATGAGAGCGCCGGCTGCGGGCCACCCTCTCCCCCAAAGGGGCGAGGGCTTGGATGTGGTGGCATCACTCGCTGCCAGTGCGGCGGTCGAGTGGATTGTTCTGGCGCTCAGCCGAAACTGCTGGGTGAGCGCGTCAAGGCCGCCGTTGTAGTTCGCGGCGCGCGGGCCCAGCACTTTCTCCCAGAGTTGCTTCTGCTCGGCGGGCGCCGGCTTCGTGACATCGAGGCGAAGGAAGCCCCGGTTAATGCGAACCGGCTCGCGGCTTGCCACGATCAGCGGGCCCGGCAGCCTTTCCACCAGTTGGCGCGCGGAAGGGGTGAGGCCGCCCGCCGGGCATTCGATGAGCAGCATGCCCGGCAGGAGCAGCGATTCCCTTTCCCACAGCGCGATGAATTGACTAATCTCCGGACCCATCGCAGGCAGATCCTCAGCACGCACCGCAGCCAGATGTCGCCCGATCGCGCGCGCCGCGAGTGCGGCAACGTCTTCCTGACCATGTGGATCGTCGCCGCAAAGGTGCAGGACGCGGCAACCTGACTCGAAGAGCCGCGCCGCCTGCGCCGCAATCTTCCTGTGGCCGTCCGCGATCCAGTCGGGAAACGCACTCACGCGCGCCAGCGCTTCCAGGCGCGCATCGAGCAGGTTCACTCCCGCGAGATAGTGCAAAATGCGCTCGTCAATTCGCAACGGTGCGGAGGTGAGACCGCGTCCCGCCTCGAGTTCCACCAGGCAGAAATGGCGCAGCGGACGGGTAGGCGTCAGCGAGCTCCAGTGCGGGTCCGCGAGCGCGGCCATGGCCAGGCCAAAAGTGGCGAAGGCGCGCTGGGGAAGGCCCTGGGCCGAGCCGCACAGAGCGGCCAACTCGGAATCCATCTCGACGCCCGCGCAAAGCAGAAGCACGTCGCGCTCGAAGGCGCTCAAGCCGAAGATTTCGCTAAGCCGATCGATCGCCGCCGGTGTCTCGAGTGCGGCTCGCACCTCTTCCGCCAGTTCTGTTGGGCAGTCCTCGCCGTGGCCGCCGAGCCGGCGCTTGAGGCGGGTGAACTGGGCCACCAGATAGGCTTGGTTGGCCTCGAGCCAGGAAAGTTTGATTTCGGTCTCCGTCATACGTTTATAAATGGCGCGGTAAAACTCGGTGGCGTTGCCGACCAATTCACCGTCACGGGGCTGTCGACGCCATCCACGCGCAGCCGAGCGAGGTAAGAGCCGTGCGCCAGTGCCGGAAACTGGAAACTCAACGTGGCGGTCGGCGCGGTGAAAGGCTGCGCCGGCGCTGTGGTTCCGCCCATGGCCAGGGACACGGTTTGGCCCGTAACAACCTGAGGATTCGCCGTGAGCGTTACCAACGTGCCCGAAGCGTTGGCCGCCGCGGTCGCCGCGGACGGCGATGGAATCGTGGGGGCCAAGGCGATGGGCTGGCCAAGCGTGCTTTGCAACACCACGCCGCTGCCATTCGTCACGGTTACCGAAAGAGTGTAATTCCCCGCCGGGGTGTTGCCAGGGATTGCGAACGAGACTGAGCCGCTGGTTGCGGCTGACGGCGTGATGGGCGGCTGCGCGCCCAAGCGTTGGTGAACGAGCAGCACTTGAACTGTGCCGGTCGAGAATTGCCCGGCGAGCGTTACCGTGTCGCCTGGTAATGCGGCAGACTCGCCGCCGGGCAGTTGAATCTGAAAGCTCGGCGCGGTCGATCCGGGCTGCGCGGTAATGTTCTGGCTCAACACCGGCAGTGGCGAAGAGCTTGCCAGGGGAGACTCGAGCAACGCCACGGAGACATCAAACGCAAAGGTGGGGCGATAGTCGGCTTTAAGCGCGGTCCAGATCCATGCCATCTCCTCGCGGCCCAGCGTTGACGGCGTGATTTTGAGCATCTCAATCTGGTCGGCCAGCCCCGACGAACTCAGGACTTTAGCCAAAGGGTTGCTGGGGGGATTGCTGGAGGCCAGATCGTTGAGCGCCGAGCTGATCTGGCTGCGCGGCAGCACGGGATTCTCGTGCATCATGAGCACCGCGAAGCCGAGCAGTGCTTCGGCCTGCGTGTCTTTCGAAGCGTAGGCCGTCAACAGGTAATGCAGGTTCAAGGCTAAGGGGGGATTCTTCAGGCGCGTGCTCCCGTCGCCGGCCACGGATGGCCGCCCCACATTGCGCCAGGCCGTGTTGGGCGTCACCTGGTGCAGAAACAGATTCACCTGGAGCTGCGCTTCGGCGCCGCTGCCCAGGCTCGATTGCACGATGTCCGGCGCAATCGCAGAAACAGACACACTCCCGAGAGGCGAAGACGGAGCGTTGTAAACGCTGCTCAGAAACGACTGCAGAACAGCCGTGACCGCAGAGATGGCCAGCGCGCTGCTCATAAGCCCCTCGCGCGCCCGCGCCTGAGATACTCGTCGAGCCGCAAAGATTTGCGCACAGGCTGCGCCGCCGGCCGCGGCGGAGCGGGCGGAACAGCCGTCACCTCAATCCTCCCAATGTGAATCTGAATCTCCTCCCCTTCTCGTTCGGGTCGAGCCGCAGGTCGAGCCGCAGGGCGAACCGGTTCCGTTCTGCGGCGATCGGAAGCGGACGGACGGGGATTCTGGAAGGCACGCTCCTCCGCAGTGCGAAGGCCCTCTCGGACGAGTGGTGCGTAAACCTGTTTGCGAATGGCGGGTCGGCCCTGCTGCTCTCCCTCGAAAGGCTTCGCCGCGAGTTCGCTCTTGCCGCTGGCGTCGAGCGCGGCACGCCGGTCTTGCGGGATCTCATTCGCGAGCGGCGTGAAATATGGTTGTGCTTGCGGCTCCGGGTTCGCCGGGGATTCAAATAGCGTGTCTGGTATCGGCTTCGGACCAAGTGGCACGCCGCTCGTTGCGCTCTCTTCTTTCACCGGAAGCGCTGCATCGCTCGTTCGGAAGACGCGCGCCTGCGAAATCTGCAGTTGTGGCTCGGAATTCGAATCCTCGCGCGAGGCGCCGCGCAGCTCTGAGGAAGGCTGAATGCCTTGCACTGATTGCGACTCGGGTGTGGCGGGGAATTCCGGTTGGCGGGCAAGCACCGTCTCTTCCAATGCGTGGAAGGCTTCCGCAGTTTCGGGATGTGGCGAATTCGAGTAGAGCGATCCCAGCAGCGGACGAACGGCAGCGCCGGGCGTCCGAGCGCTCGAGACCAGTCGTTGCAGATAGCCACTCATGCTCGCACCATTTCGAGATATCGCCACCGCCGCGCTTCGCTCAAAGCAAGAATATCTTTCTCAGCCCAGCCGTAAGCCGCGGCCAGAGCGTGGACTTCCGACAGAAGCCGCCTGGCTCGAGCCTCGATTTCGAGCCAAAGAAAGGCCACGAGATCCAGGCACTCGCTCCACTCGTGACCGCACTTGGCGCAATTGAACGTCAGTCGAATCTCCGCCAAGGGATCGGCCGAAGCCATCTTTTCGCCGATTTCCTCGAGGTCCTCATCCAGCCAGGCAGTTCTCTCAGCGGGCTCTATCCTGCAATTCTCAAGCAGCTGAATGGCGGCTGAGCGAGGCTCTGCGACGCCCGCCGCGATGGCCAAATCCCGGGTCGTCGGAAGGCGATAAGTGCGCCCTTTAGCCGCAATGCGAAGGGCCGCGCTTTCTTGCTCGTCGGCAGGCGCGACCGTGGGGTGAGCCTTGAGCAAAACCCGGCTGTCCATCTGAAATTCCAATTCCTCCGAGCACAGGGGACAGGCAATACGCCCTGCGAGATTCGGCCCGAAACAGACGGAACACAACTCGAGCAGTGCGCGGTTGCGGCGGCCCAAAGGCCAGTCCGCCAAGGCTGCGTAAGGCGTCCCTGGAAGCGCCGCGCCGAGCGCCAGGAGACCCCGGTCGAGCGCATGCAATCGAACGCCGCGCTCCCACAAGTCCAGGCATTGCACGTTGGAGAGAGCGTCCATTTCAGGCGTTGACAGTGCTCAGGGTCGGCTCCTGGGTTTCGGTAACGCTGGTATCCCGCTCCCAGCCTTCGTTTTCCAGCTTGATATGTTCGATGGCAATGGCGTTGGCGTTGGCGTCCAGGTCGGGCAGCGCCTGGTATTCGGAAACCCAGCAGCGATAAATCTTGTAGGCGATCACCAATTGTCCCGCCTCGTTGTAGAACTCGAGGTAGATATCCTTGCGGAAATTGGCCAGAGACACCTCGGAGCCGAGAGCCGCCCCGAAGTTCCACACGAGGCCGGCCCACTGGTTGAATTCCAAGTCCTGGGTGAGACCTCGCTCGAGGGTGATGGCGTCGAATTTGTTTCGCCCTACCGACTTGTGCGCAGTCGAGGGATCGCCGCCCGAACGATGCTCCACGACTTCCGTGGTCCGTTTCAAGGCGCTCACCTTGCTGATCCCGGCCACGTACTTGCCGTCCCACTTCAGCCGGAACTTGAAGTTCTTGTAAGGGTCAAGACGCTGCGTGTTCACGGAAAACTGAGCCATCGGATCACCTCCTGAAAAAAAGCCAGTACTTGCTGACTAATGCCCGCGTCGTATTGTGGAGTGTAGGGAAGGGCGCCCTCTTGTGACGGCAACTTCCGTCATTGCGTTCTAAGTCTGGACCTGGCCCGCCATCTGCTGGATCTGAATCACCACAAACTCAGCAGGGTACAAGGGCGCAAAGCCCACCAGGATGTTGACGACGCCCTGGTCGATGCTCGACTGAGGATTATTCTCCGAATCGCATTTGACGAAGTAGGCTTGCTGCGGCGTCGTGCCCTGGAACGCCCCTTGCAAAAACAAACCCTGCATGAACGAACCCACGTTCAGCCGGATCTGCGACCAGAGGGTTTCGTCGTTGGGCTCGAAAACGACCCATTGCGTGCCGTCGTAGAGGCTGGACTCGATATAGAGCGCCAGCCGCCGGATGGGAACGTATTTCCATTGCGACCCGGCCTGGTCGTTTCCTTGAAGCGTTCGGGCCCCCCACACCACGTCGCCGTAAACTCTGAAGTTGCGCAGGCAGTTGATAGCCTTCACATTCAGCGTACCGTTTTCGGCATCGGTCAGGACGTATTGCAGCCCCGACTCGCCCGTCAAGCCCGCATCGATTCCGGCCGGAGCTTTCCACACCCCGCGACTGGCGTCGGTTGCGGCGTAAATGCCGGCCACAAAACCGCAGGGCGGAAACGCCCGCTGGCGGTTGCCGATCAAAGGATCGGGCGCTTCGACCCAGGGAAAATAGTAAGCGGAGTTTATGGAGTAGGTGCCCGTGATGCTTCCCGCATCACTTCCTGCCGGTCCGGACTGCGCGAGGTTGGAAACAGTGGCCGGGGAAGTTCCGAGCGATTGCGGCGCGTCCACAATGTAAAACGCTCGTTTGCTGTTGCAGTATTGCTGCAAGGATGAAATCGTACTGGTTTCCGATTCTCCAGGGACGCAGAGAAGGTTGAAGATATCCACTCGGTCGAGCAGGTGGACGCCGCCCGTGCCGGTGCCGGCTGCGTTGAGCGCGGTCATGAACAGCCCGCCGCTCGCGCCGTCGGCCGTGGGGTCGAGCACCACGCCGTCATAGCCGCCCGTCATAAACGGCGGTGTGGCGTAGGGCGCGGCGGCTGGGGTTGAGGGAGGGAACGGACTGTTGAGCGCTTGCGTGGGCGAGCCCGCCACTGCGGCCGTCACATAACTCGAGTCCGAATTGATGACGGTCACGACGTACGAGGGATCCGAGGCGTTGACCGAGAGGTTGTTGTAATTCTCGAGAACCGAAAGCGAGCCATCCGGATTCACCATGACGACATTCAAGCTGAACCGCGTATTGGTGGGGTCGCCAGCCTGTGCGGTGGCGCCGATGGCGAGCAGATTTCCCCAAGCGCCGGGGTTACTGGCACTGAAAGTGAAGCCATTGGTGGTGCTGCCGGGACTGAAAATCTTCACGGAAGCTGCGGCGGCGCCCGGCACGTTGACGCCATTGCCGTCCGTGCCGCCCGTGAGCATGTACGTTCCCGCCGCCGGGGCCGCCGTGGGAGTGCCGGAAGTCGAGGCAGTCACGAAATTCGAGGTGAGGGAACTGACGCTCGCAATGGCCACGTTGGCATGGCTTTCCAGCGTGACCCCAGCGGTACCACTCGGCGCGTAGATCACCGCAACGTTGAAGTTGCCTCCTGAGGCTGGCGCAATCTGGATGCCGTAGGAGTTCGACCATGCACCAGGTGACTTAGCCGTGAACAACACTTCGCCACCCGTGACGTTGATCCCGACGAAGGCCGCGGTGCCCGTCGCCGTCCCCGTGGTGATGGGTGCTGAAACCAGCCGTACAATGTAAGCCTGCTGGCCGCCGTTATTGAAGAACTGCGAGACGGCGTAACCTAGGAGGCTGCGGGCATCCAATCCCCCGAATCCACGCTGGTAGTCGGAAAAGCTCTCCACCAGAATCGCTTCAGTGGTCGACCCCTGCGGAGCCCACCCGATGAAAGCAGCAATGGAAGTGGCCACACCCGTGATGCTGTGGACCGCGCTGGGAAGTTCCTCGATATAAACGCCTGGGTAGTTGAATACCGGTGGCATAATCCATCCTCCTGCTCAGATCACTTCCAGGTCGCTGACCGGCACGATGAGGGCTTGAGTCTCCACCACCTCAATCACCGCGTAGACCTGCGGCTCCTTACCCGAATCGGAGAACCCAATCACCTTGCCCACAATTTCCGCCTCATCCGGCGGCGCGGTGAGCGAACTTTGCTGAGGCCAAAGAAAAACACTGGCGGCTCGGAATCTGACGTGATCGCCGATGCGCGTCGGAATGCCTCCTGCCCCGAATGATCTGGCTAAAGAGGCACGGCGATGGCCAATGCGCACGGGCTGGCGGCGATCCCCTGCGGAAGCCGAAAACTCTGTTCGAAATCAGTTGAATAGAAGAGTTGGCAATGCTGGACTCGCAAACAAGACTCGCGTGGGAGGTGAATTAAGCTGCCGGGACTGGCAGTGAAAAATCGCCTGCCGGTGGCGTCGCTCCCGTATGCGCGGTGGAGGACTGGCTTGAGTTCTCAGGAGTTCAGTGTTTCGGCATCCAGACTGCCAACCTTGGCAGGACGCTCTGTCAAATCCGGTAGTCGTAGGGGGACGGCTTGCCGTCCCCGGTTCGCGAGATGGGCAGGACACGCCCTACCCCTACGCGCTGCCTGTTCCCCAACCGGCGGTCAGGCGGGGTGTTAAACCGTGGGATTGGAGTCGCCGGTAGAGAGTCCGTTCGCTGGTCTTCAACCGCTGGGCGAGTTCGCGGCGGCCTCGCGGGCTGCTGGAGAGGGCAAGTTCAAGCAGGTGCTTTTCCGTGAGGCGCAGTACCAGCGCAAACGGGATGCCGTCATGAGACACGGCTCTCCAAAGGGCTTGAGCGGCCTCGCGCACCAGGTCGCGACTTGCCTCATTATGGCTGCTCTGGTACTGCGCCATCCAATCGCCCAGGCCCAGCGATGTTCCCTCCGTCTTGCGAAAGAGCATGCGCTCCACACAGTGCTCCAACTCCCGGACGTTGCCTTCGAACTTTTGTGAGGCGAGGTGAGCGGTCAATTCCGGTTCCACCGTCGAAATCCCTGGATAAACATCCTGGTGACGCTGGGCAAACTCCAGCAGCAAGGCGCCCAGGTCGGGTGTGCGCTCACGGAGCGGGGGAAGCGACAAGTGGACGACATTGAGACGGTAATAAAGGTCCGCGCGAAAACGGCCCAGCCGCACCATCTCCGCGAGCGGCCGGTTAGAGGCGGCAATGATTCGCGCGTCAATCGCCACTTCGCTGTCCGAGCCCACGGCCCGAACCACGCTCCGTTGCAACACGTCCAGCAGTTTCGCCTGTAGGCCGAGGGGGAGATCGTTGATGTCGTCCAGCAGCAAGGTTCCGCCTCGCGCCGCCTGAAAGAGCCCCTTGCGATGCGCTACGGCTCCCGAAAAGGCGCCCCGTTCGTGCCCAAAAAACTCGCTCTCCGCCAGGGTCTCGTTGATGGTGCTGCAATGGACGGTAACAAATGGGTGGGAGCGCCGTTTTTGATCCAGTCGGTGGATGGCATTGGCCAGTACCTGCTTTCCCGTGCCCGTCTCGCCTTCCAGGAGCACCGTGATGTCGCTCAAGCACGCGGCTTTGGAGGCTTGCCGCAAGACGCCCACCATCGGCTCGGAGAGCGCGACGAAGCCCAATTCCCCGAAAATCCGGCGCAGTTCGTAATCCGATTGATCGCAGGTCATGACGCCTCCTTGACGAGAATAGAGCGTCTCGTGGTGGCCTTGCCTGGTTTGGCTTCAGGGTCCCCGTTTCTGAGACAGCTTACCAATTAGACTCGGAATAGTCCAGTGTGGTCTCGATTCGTGGAGGCAGAAGGCTTTGCGGGCGCGGGTCTACGGGTCTGATTTCCTCTCCGTGCAGCACGCGCGCTGTGCTCGCGGCCATCGCCCAGGACAGAAGAGTGGCCTGCCGACAAACCGTGAAAGTGAAATGTGGTCGGCGTTTACTGCACTGTTACACGGGCTCTCGCTTCGCTGGGGTCATTCAGATCACTGCCAGGCGGGGCGATGACGTTCAGGAGTCCATCACCGGCGTGAACCAGGAATGCCTGCGCCAGTTATTTCGCCGTTGACCCACGCATTGCCAGCAGATCCTCGATCAGGTTCCAGAATGCGTGGTATAGGGCGTCCTGCCTTTCGGCCGGAGTGCCTCGACTTGGGGGTGGTAGCTCGGAGGCGGACGTCACGTCTTGGTCGAGAGTCATTGCCTGCGTGCGGTACAGAAGTTTCTGAGACGAATCGGTGACGGTCAACACGACCTTAATGGGTGCTTCGGGATCGCGCGAATCGGTGCCACTCAGCGGGGGACCTATGGGCTCGCCCGCCCCAATAGCGATCCTGTTTAATGGAACGAATTCCACTGCGGCAATCGCGTCGGGACTGCCGGTGCCGCAGCCTTCCACCAGCTTCCATGGCATCTTCGTTAACAAATGCTTGGGCTTCCTTTCGGCCTTCAGGAAGCCGTCCACAAGGTAACGATCGGAGTCGCTTAGTCCGCCTTCTTCGATACAGTAGCTCTGAACTTCGGTCAGCGCCGCCCGATCGAGAATTTCTCCGGTAGGCTTCTTCTCTCGAGCGGTAATCGGAAACGCAATGAGGAACATGCAGACGGCCAGTGTGCCCTTGTTAAGCATGGTCGCAACTCCCTTGGGGTCAGGCTCTGGGGTGCGGGCGAGTCCAGAGCGATGTTACCGCAATGAAGAAAGGCTTGCAACTCGCGAGGAGTGGCGGCGGCTGCGGCATGCGGCCGTGTAACCATCACCCTGCAATGGCGCCGCCATTGGAACCATTCCGGGTGATTCAATTCGAATTGAAGTTCTTCTGGTGACGACCACCAGCGATGGACTCGCAGTTACAAGGTTTAGTTCGGGACCACGCCGTTACGGCGGTCGGCGAGGTATCTTTTTCCTGGGGGAGAAGTGCTTTGAATCGCACGCTCAAATTTCGGATCGGGATTGAAACGCTAAAGGCGTGAACTGCACTATAGGTATAGTTCGCAGATACACAGAGGTCGTTCTAAGGCCCAGGTTGAGAGTCGAACAGAGTTGGGTTGTATTATGCGGGGGCAGCTCAGGGCTGCCCTCAATTTTCAGACGGGCAGGAGGTGCTGTTTATGGATCAGGACGGAGGTTTAATCTGCATTCTCTGCGGGGAGGCGGACCTCGCTAGTGACAATCATCTTCCGGGGAGCTCAAGTTTCCCAGCGGGCGCCACGTTGATCGCGGCGGAAAGCACTGACCACGAAACACTACCTCAGCAGCCCAAATCCGTTTGTCAAACCGGCGGGGAGGGCTTGGTGCTTTCTTCCGAAGAGTTCCAGATCATTACCCTGATCATTTCGGGCTACTCAAACCAGGAAATGGCACGGCATTTCTGCTTCAGCGAAGCCACGATTCATCAGCGGACCCTGCACATCATTGAAAAGCTCGGAGTCGCAAACAAACTTGAACTGGTGCTCTACGCGCTGAGCCACCGGGTCGTTAGCTGGTTTCCAAGGGCCGCGAACTAAGACTTCCTCGCAGAAGTAAGCGTTCTTATTCGTTTGGCGTCGGAAGGGCGGGGGCTTCAGCCCCGCCGCAGAAAACAGGCCACTCCGCGGGGCTTTAGCCCCTGAAGCCGCGTTGCTTCAGGGCCTGAAGGCCCCTTCAACCGGTGCTGTGTGTACCGGCGGGGCTAAAGCCCAATACTGTTCACTTAAGTAAATACGCGGTATACTGCTCTCATTCAAATGAGAGGAGGACCGCAGATGGCTCGTACGATCGCAAAACTTCCCGAAGGTACACGCT
>JBEKLY010000252.1:0-11653 GCA_050010015.1 Terriglobia bacterium | reverse complement strand
TGGGCTACTCCCTGTCGGCCCTCCGGGCCTGAATTTAGTGGCGAACGAGACCCAAATTGCCACCACTTGACCAGTTGAGGCGTTAAGTGAACGCTTATGAGGGCTTGCCCTACCCTCGTCGGCCCAGTAACCCCCCTCCGGGGACGGCAAGCCGTCCCCCTACAAGCAGGTAAAGGAGGGGGATCGACCAAACCAAGGAGGAAACATGAGCACGGCAATGACGTTACCCAAAATCGAAGATCTGACGCTGAGCATTACCGAGGAAATTCATGTGAAGGCGACGCCCGAGGTGACGTTCGAAGCGCTGCTTGAGGAGCTGAGTTCGGGCATGACGGGTGCGGAGAACAAGTCCCTGCAGTTGAAGATCGAGGCTTGGCCGGGCGGGAGGTGGTACCGCGACCTGGGCGACGGCAACGGGCACCTGTGGGCGCACGTGCAGGCGATCAAGCGGCCGACGCTGCTCGAGTTTTACGGGCCCCTGATGATGTCGTTCGCCGTCGCGTCGAACCTGCAGTACCGGCTGAGCGAGGAGCCGGGCGGCACGCTGATCAAGTTTCATCATTTCGCGCTGGGAGTGATTTCAGACGACTTTCGGAAGGGAGTTACCGAGGGATGGAAGCACATCCACGAGCGGGCGAAACAGCGCGCGGAGAAAAAGTAAGTGGGTAGCGTGTAGCGCAGAGGTAGCCGTTGTTCGGCTTCCTCTGCGGCTCTTCTCGTGCGGACATCGATTATTGGCCGGCGTTGAGTCCTCAGGGAAGAACCGCGGAGGAGAGCACACTTCGCTCACCTCCGCGCTACCTTCTGCGGTTTGATCGCCGAGGAGGTGCAGGATGTTATGTCCTATGTGCATTGCGAACGCGGCGCTGGCCGTGGCAGGGGTAACGACGTCGGGCGGCGCGACCGCGATTGCGCTTCGAATCCTGCGTCGAAAACGGAGAGTGAAACCAAAAGCTGAAGGAGCATTCCTCAGCTCTGGTTCGCGCCGGACGCGGGATCGGCAAGATCGCTCAGCACGCTCGGAATGATCTCGTTAAATTTACCGGGAGGAGAAACGACAATGGCAACGCCGATGATGAAGCACGCGAAGGTTGTGTCGCCGTCGGAGTGGGTGGCGGCACGGAAGGAACTGCTGAAGAAGGAGAAGGAATTTACACGGCTGCGGGATGAGTTGAGCCACGCGCGGCGAGAGTTGCCGTGGGAAAAGGTGGAGAAGCAGTACGTGTTCGAAGGGCCGAAGGGGACGGAGGTGCTGGCGGATCTCTTCGAGGGGCGAAGCCAGCTCATCGTCTACCACTTCATGCTGGGGCCGGGATGGAAGGAAGGCTGCCCGAGCTGCTCGTTTATCGCGGACCACTTCGATGGGATGCGCGTGCATCTGGCGGCGCGGGATATCACGCTGGTGGCGGTTTCGCGCGCCCCGCTCGCGGAAATCGAGGTTTTCAAGAAACGCATGGGATGGGGATTCAAGTGGGTGTCGTCGCACGGCACGGATTTCAATCTGGATTATCAGGTATCGCGCGAGCCGGGAAAAACGGCGGAAGAGAAGGTGCTGTACAACTACGAAATGCAGGCGTTCCCGTCAGAAGAACGGCCGGGATTGAGTGTGTTCCACAAGGACGCAGCGGGCGAGGTGTTTCACACCTATTCCACCTATGCGCGCGGCCTGGATATTCTGGTGGGCGCTTACAACTTCATCGATCTGACGCCCACGGGGCGCAATGAGGAAGGGCTGAAAAACACCATGGCCTGGGTGCGGCACCATGACAAGTATGGCGAGGGTCTGGTGAACCTCCCGCGCTGAGGCTCGATCGCGGGCGGCGGCGCCGGATGAGCCGGCCCTTCTGAACGTGTAGCGCAGAGGTATCCGTCAGCCGACGGATTCCTCTGCGGCTCGTCTCGTGTTCACGGACGAACCGCGGAGGAGGGCAAACTGCGCCCACCTCCGCGCTACCCTCGAACAGGGACACCACCCACCCCTACACTTTCTTGACATCCGCTTTATAGCAAGGTAGATTCACTTTCGGGCAGATTCCTGAACAATCTGGTTGACAGCGCGAACCGCCGGCGATGCAGCCGGAGGCCACGCGCCAGGTCAAAACATGGCTGGGAGGATCCTCATGAAGAAAGCATCTCTGAGAACCCTTGTGCTCGTATCCGCGGTTTTGTTGGCGCAGTGTTGGGCGCCTGTTTCCGGTTTTGCAGACGCTAACAATGGATGCTCGAACGCAAACCTGCGTGGCAGCTATGCCTTCACGGAGTCCGGCAGCATTGTGGATATCGGTCCGGTTGCGGTGGCGGGTGTTTTCCAGGCGGATGGGAACGGCAATCTCGTTGCCAACGACACGGTGAGCTTGAGCGGGGAGATCGTCCAGGAGAGCCTGAATTTCACTTATCAAGTTAACCCTGACTGCACCGGTTCCGCTTCTTCGGCTCCCAACCAGGAACCGGCACACTTCAACTTTGTCATCATCAACTTCGGCGAAGAGGTGACCGGGATCCATACTGACCCGGGCACCACACTCATCCTGAAAGCCAAGCAGCAATTCAGTAAGAGGCCGAACGCGGGGCTGCAGGATTGATTCTGAAACGGGAGGCGGGGCTGGTCGAAGTACCCCCGAGGAGGGCTTAGTGCGCCCAGCTCCGTAATACCCGCTCCGCATGGAAGAGGTAAGTTGAGGTCTGGACTCGAAAGCGTGCCTTCGGGAAACCGCAGACGCCACAATGCAGGTGTCTCGGCCAGCCGGGAGGACGCTCGGCAAGCATCAGTGTGCGTGGGCCGGCAACACAGGCATTTCGGTTTCATCGTCGAATCACCTGATGTAAACTCATCGAGACAAATCGATCTCAATATCGGGCATTCGACGGGGTGAGGGATGACTGCAAACGGACTCGCCGTAAATGGCCATAAGACTGGCCGCAAAACGCCGCTTGAATTGGAGTTCAGGGGCGTTCAAGGCAGGAATACAAAGCACGTCCTGGCGGTTGCGACGCTGCCGAAGGGCCGGTGGAAGTGCATCCCCGCCGCACTGACTTTGCTCGGAGTCTTGGCAATAGGCGCCTGGGCCGGGCAGGTGACGGGAAGCGCGCCGCAGCGCATTCCTCCCAAGCGTTCTTCGCAGATTGCGAACGGACTGGGGGGCGTAAACACCAGCCTGCCGCGCGATCCGTACATTCCCTGGAATCGCTGGTGGTGGACGAGCATGTTCGACTCCGGCCTGAAGTGGGCTCGCATCGGCCAGTACGAAGACACCTCGGACATCACGGGCTGGGACTGGATCGAGCAGAAGCGCGGGGAGTTCAGTAGCTTACCCGAACTCGACGATTATGTGGATTCACTCGTAGACAACGGCGTCAAGGTTCAGTTGCAACTCCTCTACGGCAACCCCATGTACACCTCACCGGCGGGCCGCCTGCCGGATGCCATCACGCCCACCCCGGCCAGCGTCCACAACCCCGACCGGAATCTCTACTCGGTCTTCTGGCCTCCCAAAACGCCGGATCAGATCGCCGCGTTCATTCGTTACACCCGTTGGATGGTCAAGCATTTTCGCGGCCGCATCCACTATTACACCCTTTGGAACGAGGAGGACGGCTCCTATTGGAATCCCGATCCCAATCCCGAGGAATTCGGCCGTTTGTTGGGCGCCTTCGTGAAGGCGGTGCGCGAAACCGATCCGCAGGCCAAGCTCGTATACGGGGGGCAAGCCACGCTCTCCGCGGATTTTGCCCGCGCGGCGCTCGATGCCTGCCAGTGCGCTTCCAGCCTCGATGTGTTTGCCTACCACACCTACCCCGGCGGCTACTCCGAGAACACTCCTCCTGAATCGATGGACTACGGCGCCTTCGGCCCCTTGACGCCCAAGGCGCTTCGCGAGGCGGTGCGAAGTTATCCGGGGATTCGTTCTGACATCGTGTTCTGGGATGACGAGTTCAACATCATGCCCGATCTTCCCCGCGGCAACGATGAAACGGTGCAGGCGAAATACGTCCCACGCTTGATGCTCTACAACTGGGCAAACGGGGTCGCATCCTGGATCTGGGAGCTCATCAACGACACGAGCAGCAGCGAGGGAGATAATTTCGGGATCATTCACGGGATGATGTTTAAGCCCGCGGATTTCACACCCCGGCGCGTTTACGCCGACATCCAGAATCTGGATGCCCTGTTCTCCGACACCGAACGCGACAGCTCCATCGTAATCTCCAGCCCGGATTTTGCGAGCATTCAAGTGGATTCCGGAGCGCCCGTGCTCGCTTATGGCTTTCGCTCTCCCAAAGGAAAGGCGGCAGTGGGTTTTTGGCTCGCGGCGCATAGTTGGCCCCACAATAACTACGTTCCCAAATACGTGACCCTTGTCCTGAAAAACACCGGCATCGAACATCCGGTGCTGGCGAGTGTCTACAGTGGCGAAATCAAGCCTCTGGAATGGAAGGCGGGGACACGCGACACGCTCGAAAAAGTACCGCTGCTCGATAGCGTGCAAGCCATCGTCGACGCCAGCTATTTCGACTGGCCGGTGCTGCCGGAAAGCCCGAGCTCACTGACGGCCAGGGTGGAGGGCGAGTCCGTGAGGCTCGCCTGGGACAGCCGCGGTGAAGCCGCGACTGCTATTGCCGTGGAACGACGCGCGGGTGACCAGGGCCGCTGGGAACGGATAGCAAAGCTGTCGGCAGGCGCGAAGGAATACCAGGACAACCACTCGCCGGGCGGCGAGGCTGCGTCCTATCGGGTTCGAGCCCTCAACGATGCAGGCGAGTCCGCTTATTCCAACGTCGTCCGCGTCAAAAGATAAAACTCGCTGGGCCCGGATTCTCTAACCTATTTCCCCGCAGGAAACATCTGGAAGTGTGCAGCGCCCCTAAGTCAGAAGTCGTGAAAAAACCAACCGCATGTCATCCTGAGCGAAGCGAAGGATCTCCGCAGTTTCCTATGATTGAACGATTAAAGAGAAACTGCCGAGATCCTTCGCTTCGCTCAGGATGACACCGTCCCCTTCACATCTCCTCACGTCGGGGGTTCGGGGGAAGAGCGCGCTTGGATGTGTTATCATAGCTGTTTCAGGGCATAGGTCGACAATTCCACAATGCACCGCGAGAGTTTCCGTCGCTCGAGGAGGCGGACAATGGCTAAACGCATCGTTCCCCATTCGCATGGCAGGTCCGGCGGGAGCAGACCGGGCGGCAGGACAACTTCAGCGCCGGGGAGCGGGCAGCCCGTGTTCGCGCAGCCTACGCCTTCCCCCGATCCCAGCGGGTTCAAAGATCCCGTCAATGACCAGAGTGAGCCAGACGTTGCAGGCGTGCAGCCTGTTCCGCAGCCCTCGACATCCGGAGCCGAGCCGATCCTGACGCTGGCAACCGTTTCTGGAAGCCAAGGCGCAAGCCTTACACAAACAATTCAAAAGTCGGGCCAGATCGTCTTTCACGCGGTGGGCGACACCGGAAGCGCGGAAGGGCCGACCACGCAGTCTCTGGTTGCCGATAAAATGGTTTCCGACTTCACGGAGACGAATCCTGCGGACGTACCGTCTTTCTTTTATAATCTCGGAGATTTGGTGTATTACTTTGGTGAGGCGACGTACTACTACGATCAGTTTTACGAGCCGTACCGGTTGTATCCGGCGCCGATCATCGGGATTCCCGGAAACCACGATGGCATTGTATACCCCGGCGATCCGGCACCCAGTCTCGCCGCCTTTCTTGCGAATTTCTGCACGGCGGCGCCGGTTCCTGCGCCTGACGCCGGGGGTCTCGAGCGTACGACGATGACCCAGCCGGGTGTTTACTACACATTCGATGCGCCGTTTGTGCGAATTCTGGGCGTCTACACGAACGTTCTGGAAGATCCCGGCGTCATTTCGGACCAGGGCGGAACCTATCCCACGCTCGATCAGCGACAGATCACATTTCTCACCACGGCGCTCGAGCGTGTGAAGAGCGCCAACTACGCAGGCGCCGTGATCATCGCCACGCACCACCCGCCCTTCACGGGAGGGTCGGAGCACGGCGGCAGCCCGCTGATGCTGCAGGATATCGACAGTGCATGCACGGCGGCGGGGGTTTGGCCGCACGCGGTGCTTTCCGGCCACGTGCACAATTACCAGCGCTTCACGCGGGTCGTGAATAATTATCAGATTCCTTACGTGGTGGCCGGCTGCGGCGGTCACGCGCCGCTGGTTAAGATGAGTTCGAATTATCGTACGCCGTATCAGGTTGACAGCACCCTGACGCTTGAGAGCTACGACGATACCGATTACGGCTACCTGCGCATCGTGGTGAACGCACAGACGATGACCATCGAATTTCACCCGCAACATGACGGTGGAACCACCAAGACGCCGGATGATACTGTAACTGTCACCCTTGCCAGCCACACTATCAGCGGGTAGCGGCGCGAAGCCCGCGGAGCGGGCGGCAGCGTGTAGCCCACGGCGCAAGCCGTGGGTCGCGGGAGCCCACCCTCACCCCCGTCCCCTCTCCCTCCCTGCGGGAGAGGGGTGCCGAAGGCGGGGTGAGGGCTGTCTAACTCAGGGCTTACGCCCTGGGCTACTCTATGCCGCCCCTGACGTGGTTCCAAAAACTGCCGCGCCTGCGAAGGATTTTCTTGGCGAGCCTTTGATTCGGCACACTAGGCGCACTTTCATTTCGTGCAAGGTCCTTGTGCCACTGAGCCCTTCCGGATAGAATTCAGGCACTCAGAAGGGGAGTCGTCTGAAGAATCAGCTGGCCGACGCAACCGTGAAGTTGCCCTCAAGGGAGACACGCCATGTGGAGTTCTGAAATGCGCAAAAGACGGTGCGTTGATGGGGGATGCTGGATCGTGATGATTGCGCTGTTGTGCTTATTTCCCCACCACACGCTCCGGGCGAGCGATCCCGCATCGCAAGCTGGGCGCTTTCGCTTGCCGCTCAGAACCCAGGTGCAGCCTTTCAGGGGAAGCAACGCCTGGGAAGCGGCACGCTTCGAGCGCGAGTTCTCAACCCGGGAGACCGCGATCGTCATTTGCGACCTGTGGGACAACCACTGGTGCGCCGGCGCGACTCGGCGAGTCAACGAGTTGGCCCACAAAATGGAGCCGGTGCTGGAAGTGTGCCGGGCCGCCGGAATCCTGATCGTTCATGCGCCCTCGGATACGATGGATTTCTACAAAGATTATCCTCAGCGCCGCGCGATGCAACTCCTTACCCCCGTGACTCCTCCCGCGAGCCTGGGCTTGACCTCGCCGGCCTTGCCCATCGACGATTCCGACGGGGGTTGCGACACACCAGGCGACAAGGAGCATACAGCCTGGATGCGTGAGAACCCGCTGCTATCCGTAAAGGCAAATGATGTAATCTCGGATAACGGCGGAGAGATTTATACCCTCCTGCAACAGAAGGGAATTAAGAACCTCTTCGTCATGGGCGTCCACGCCAACATGTGCATCTTGAATCGCACGTTCGCCATCAAGCAGATGACCAATTGGGGGATCACTTGCGTGCTCGTCCGCGACCTCACCGATGCCATGTACAATCCCCGCTCGCGCCCCTACGTCTCGCACGCGGAAGGAGCCGAGTTGGTCATCGAGTATATTGAGAAGTATTGGTGCCCAACGGCGCTCAGCGGGGATCTGGTAAACGCCCTGAAGAAGTAACCTTCCTGATATCGTTCCACACCAGCCAGTGCGGGTTCAGCGTTTCGGCCCCGTGACGCGTGTAAAATGCGCGCGCCACGGTGTTCGAAGGCTCTACATCCACACATACCCGGAACGCCTTTTGTTCAACGAACCAACCTGCCAGCAGACGAAGCAGCTCAGAGGCTATACCTGCGCTGCGTCGTTCCGGGCTGACGTTGATCCATTCCAGCTCTCCATCGCAGTCGTTGCGGCCGGTAAGATGACCTGCCGCAAACCCCACGACCGCGCTGTCGTCCACGGCGACATAACAGGCTCGAGGCGCCAACGCGCGTTGTGGGCTGAGTGCGCCGTCGAGATAGCCGGATATGCGATTCTCCCAGTACTCCTGGCTTCCCCATTCACTAGCCCGGATTCGAGCCATGCCGGGGATATCAGTTTTTTCGGATGGCCTGTAAAGTAGATTGCCCATCCTCACGCTCGCGCGGAATCGCACCCGTCCCTTTGGCACCGCAGGGGCGAGTTTACCTCGCCGCCGCTAAAAGACGGCGGAAAGCCGCCGCAATACTAGAAGCTGTTTCAAAACCTCCCCGAACGCCTTGAATACCATAAAACCGCGTGGTAGAGGGCGGGCGACCGAATGCCACCAAGGATACCGAACCAGCGCTCTACAGCTTAGCCCCGCAGGGGCCAAACATGAGTAGCCGGGGGCATCGCCCCCGGAAACGCCGCCCCTCACCCCTTTCCCCCTCTCCCCGCCTGCGGGGAGAGGGGTGCCGAAGGCGGGGCGTGGGGCCATTGTCCGGGGGTTTCACCCCCGGCTACTCAATTTGCTCCCCTCCGGGGCGCACGGCCCTGCCGAAGTGTCGAAAATCCCCGTTCCAATCGGGTAAAGGAGGTTTTGAAACACGCTCTAGCCACAAGCCGACAGCTTTATTCATATCGCAACGCTACCATAGGATCGACTTTCGTGGCCCGCCGCGCGGGCAGGTAGCAAGCGAGCAGCATTGTCGCGGTCAGTACAAGCGCCACACCGATATAGGTGATCGGATCTGTGGGGCGTACGCCAAAGAGCAGGCCGGAAAGTACGCGGCTGACGCCCAGCGCTGCGACCAGTCCGATCACGACTCCCGCAAGAGTCAGCCACATGCCCTGTTTCACCACCAGCGCGAGCACGTCTCGGGGTTCAGCTCCGAGCGCCATATGTATGCCGAACTCTCGCGTGCGCAGCCCCACGTAGTAAGCCACCACGCCTGACAGGCCCAGCGCCGCCAGCAAAAGCGCCAGAACGCCGAAAACTCCCAGAAGCGCGCCGGTGAAGCGTGGAAGAAACAGCGGAATTGACATGTATTGCGCCAGGGTCTCCGCGTCCAGCACCGGAAGGTTCGGATCGACCGATTGAATTGCGCGCTCGACGGTGGCCAGCATGGGCTTCGGGTCGCCTGTGGTTTGCACCACCAGGGCTGCCTGCGCTTCGTAAACCTGGGCGAATGGCCGGAACAAGAACGGCTGATTCTCTTCCTGCAAGCTCCGGTACTTGCCCGTGGCGACCACCCCCACAATCTCTAGGGGCGACCTCTTGCCAAATGCCATGTTGATTTGTTTTCCGATGGGGTTCTGGCCCGGCCAGTAGCGATGTGCCATCGCCTCGTTAATGATGACGACGCCGGGAGAAGCCTGGTTATCCTGCCGGTTGAAGTCGCGCCCACTCAGGCGAGCGATGCCCAGGGTTTGGAAGTATCCAGGCCCGACGCCCATATAATCAATGGGAATCCCAGGCAAGCCCGGCGGCGGCTGATAGCCCTCGATCGCAACGACTGTGGCCATTCTCGCGAATCCCAGCGGCAGATGGTTCGCAACGCTTGCCGAGGCGACGCCCGGCAGCGCCTCGACTTTGTCAATCACCTGGTTGTAAAACTCTCGCCCACGATTTTCGGAGTAGCCGAGGATATCGAGATCGAGCGTGACCACCAGCCGGTTGCTGACTCGAAATCCCGGATCGATAGAGCTCGCGCTCGCCAGACTGCGCAAACACAGGCCGGCGCCAATCAGCAGAATCGTGCAGACCGCGACTTGCCCGGTCACTAACACATTGCGCAGGCGGTTCCTGGCGGGGCTGCCGGTCGCCTCATCCTTCAATCGCGACACGACATCCACTTTCGAGCTGCGCAATGCAGGCGCTACGCCGAACGCGAAGCCGGCGAGCAGGGACACCAGCAGCGTGAATGCCAGCACCCGCCAATCAAGGGGAAGTTGAATGTTGACGAAGGAGAGCATGGGCGGCTTGAGCTTCAGCAATAGAGGTCCCGAGAAGATGGAAAGCCCCAGCGCCACCACGCCCGCTGCGAGTGAAAGCATCGCGCTCTCCGTCAGCATCTGCCGGATGATTCGGCCCCGGCTCGCTCCCAGAGCGGAGCGGATGGCCATCTCGCGTGTGCGGCGCGAGGCCCTTGCCAGCAGCAAGTTGGCCAGATTGGCGCAGGCGATGAGCAGGACCAAACCCACCACCGCCATGAGGATCCCCGTAACCGGAGCAGCAACTCCGTTGAATTCCGGCGGAAGCCCGCTAAGCGGCATGACCGCCGCGTCCCATCCCTTGTTGCTTTTGGGAAAGGCCTGCGCGAGTTGTTTCGCGAGCACACTCATGTCCGCCTGCGCCTGCTGCTGCGTGACGCCCGGCTTTGTACGTCCGGCTACGAAAAGCCAGTAGCCGGTGCGATTGGTCAGCAGGTCCATGCCGGGCGAGATCTGACGTTGCATCATCATCGGAGTCCAGAAATCCGGCTCGGATATCGCCAAGATGCCGTCAAAACGCGCAGGCGCTACACCTACCACGCTGCAGCTGTTCCCGTTGAGGATCAGAGTCTTCCCGATAACCCCGGGATCAGATCCCAGGCGTTGCTGCCAGAATCTGTGATTGAGCACGACGACGGGATTTCTCAGCGGAACCTGATCTTCTTCCGGCAGAAACGCGCGCCCTAAAATCGGCTTGACCCCCAGAACTGAGAAGAAATCCCCGGAAACCAGTTGCCCCATGATCAAGTCGGTCCCGCCGCCAGTTTTCCAGCTCACCCGCTCCGGGTCGCTGCTGTACGCGACAAGACCTGAGAAGACTTGACTGTGATCGCGGTAGTAGACGTAATCGGGATAACTGAACTGAAGATATTGCCCATCAGGGAGGCGGTTCCACAGCGCGCGCAGTTTCTCCGGTGCGGCGACCACGGACGGCGGACGCAAGAGCAGCGCATTAACGTAACTGAAGATCGTGGTGTTGGCCCCAATGCCGAGTGCCAGCGAAAGGATCGCCACGGCCGTGAAGCCCGGGCTTTGGCGCAAAGTGCGCAGGCCGAAGCGGAGATCCTGCATCAGATGGTCCCACGGGAGCCAGCGGCCAGATTCGTAAAAACGCTCCTCGGCCCGGGTGACGTTGCCGAACGCGCGCCGCGCCGCCGCGCGCGCTTCTGCTTCGCTCAAACCCTGCTCTTTCAGCCGTTCCACCTCGAGTTCGAGATGCGCTTGTATCTCCGCCGCGAAATCACCGGGCTTTCGTTTACGCCAGAACATCATCCCATCTCCTTGAGACGGCGGGACTGAAGCCCCGCCCTTCCGAGGACCGTCAATAGATCCGCTAACGAGTCCAGCTAAGCACCAGCAGGCTGTGGAAAAATGTGACGAAACCTTCTGCCTTTATCCCCGCAGGGGACGGATTGAGTAGCCGGGGGCAACGCCCCCGGAAGACGCCCCCCACGACGAGCCGACCCTGAAAGGGTCGATTCCCCGCGTTTCGAGCGGCCCCGCGCGATGTGACCCTTTCAGGATCAGGATCCTAAGGGTTTCGCTTTCCGGGGGCGTTGCCCCGGGCAACTAATTTTTGCCCTTTCAGGGCAGTCGAAACAGCTCGTTCTTCCGCAGCCTGCTAGTATGACTATGTTAAGTATAAGTTGCAATTCTCCTTCGCATGACTTAGCATGGGGGCATGAAGCCCATAGCCTGGAACGCCAAGCTTTGGAAAGAAAGCGTGACGCAATTCCTGGAGTT
>JBEKLY010000251.1:0-11664 GCA_050010015.1 Terriglobia bacterium | reverse complement strand
TACTAACACAGTGGTTTAGAGGGGTAAAGGAAGTGCGTCGAACACAGGGGAAAGAATAAGGGATCCAAGCGGTTAAATGGTAGGTCCAAACGGACTCGAACCGTTTGCCTCTACCGTGTCAATCCGCAGTCCATTGATTTATCAGCAACTTACAGGTGCTCACGGGGGCTGCTAACTTCCGTAAGTGCTTTTAAGTTCGTTCGACATCGGGTTGGCCATCAGGTTGGAGGCCAGGCATTTCTTGCCTAAATTCAGCCCCTCGGACCAACAGGCCTTCCATAGCCACGCACCTCGGTTTGACCGTCAAAGTCCTCGCCGTCGTCTGCGGCGGCTTGCTCGTAGACATGGTTGTTGAGCCAATCCGTCCTTAACACCCGCGATGACGCTTGTTAAGGCGACCAAGCGCCCGTGCACAATGGCGGCTCCGCGAAATGGTAAAGCGACATACTACGTTCTTTATGAGGCATCCCTCCATGCCATTCTGATGCGCGCCCCTCCGAGCGGGCCTTCACTGCCGCGAACCCTGCGATAGATACGGTGTCCTCAGGGCCTGTCGCGCGGTCAATCACCTTCCACTGAGTTCCAGCACGGTCACCGTATGGGCCGGAAAGAGGTAAGGGAACGGCGTGTGCGTTACCTTTGCAGTCCGGTGCGAGACATTCACGTTGTTGGTACTCCCGTAGGGGTTGAACGCGTCCCAGCTTTTCCCTGCCAGCTCATAGACCTGAGCCTCCGAGCCTTTCAATTGCCAGCCCTTCAAGCCGATCTGGGTGGAGACCGCCTCGTTCTGCCCGCGATTAACGACGGCAAGGAAGAGCGTGTGCCCATCAGACGAGCGGGTGGCAACAGCATCGAGAGCCGGCGGCTTTAAGCCAAAAGATACGGAGGGGGCTGTTGTCTCCGTCTTCAAGACTTCACTTCCGGTGTGGTTCGCATAGAGGACGTAAGCAAAGTAAGGCGGTGTCAGTTTCACCGCCACGGGGTTCACCTCAATGATGCCCTGTACGTTGATAAGCGAACAGTTTTCGGCCAGGAAGATGCGATTGGCGTGGCGCAGCAATTCGTTGAAAACTCCTCCAAAATAAAGCGCATTGGCGAGACGGTATTCCGGATCGTGAGTCTCCGGCAACCACCAGGAGTTGAACTCGGTGATAGCAAAGAAGGGATGGGAAGGTAAACGGCTTCCGGCAGCCTTGATGTTGGCGTCCAACCTATCCCTGAACTGAAGCGGCTCCGCGACGACTCCATGATAGAACTTCTGCTGATCGCAGATCGCTTCCGCACCGCCGTGCTCGATCTGGCCGGTGTAGATGGAGATGGCGAGCTTTTCCGCGGGCAGCGCCTGCAACAGGCCGCGAATCCATTCGGGGTTTCCCACGGACGAGGCCATGAACTGGAGGGATGGGTCCACTTTAAGCATCGCGTCCTGAAATGCACGGAAGCGTTCAGCATAATCGGCAATCTTTACGCCGCCGGTGTATTCCTCGCTGCACAGGTTCGGGGCTTCGTTACCAATGGCCCACAATTTAATGTTATAAGGTCCCGGATGCCCGTTTTGGGCGCGCAGGCGTCCCATGGGTGTGTCCGCGGAGCCATTGGTGTACTCAACCCACTCCGCCGCGTCCTGGGGCGTACCCGAAATGTAGTTGGTGGTGATGTGTCCATCGTAGCCCAACGTGCGAGCTAGCTCCATGTACTCATCCGTACCGAAATCGTTCGAGTTCCACTCACGCCATACGGTCGACCACTTGTCAGGCCGTTTATCCCGCGGCCCGATCCCATCTTTCCAGTCGTAATAATCCGCGTAGCAACCCCCCGGGTAGCGCAGCACCGAGATATGGATGGAGCGCAGGGCCTCAAGGACGTCGCGGCGCACTCCATCCATGTTGTCTGACGGCATGAGGGAAGCTGAATCCATCCAGAAAGTGCCTACGCCGGTAAAGCCGATGCGGACGCGGCCCTGGGAAGTATCCTCGGGGGCGGTGAACTCAGCCGTGTATTTCTCCCAGTCGTCGCCGGCAAGCTCGAAGTCCTTGTGAAGATAGGCGGGCGCCTTCAGCTTGTCGGTCTGCGCGAAGAACTTGCCTGTGCCACTGTCAATCTCCACAAAGCCTTTGCCTGTCCCACGCTCGCGCAGGTAAACGTAAAAGGAATAGGTTTTGCCCTTGGCAAACTGCAGACCAATCTGGTAAACGCTGGCGTGGTTCGAGCCATCCCCGGAGAGTTCGATGGCCTGGGAAGCGCCTCCACCATAATAGATGTCGTGATCGATGTAGTAGCGGTCGTTTACACCCCGGCCTTTGCGCAAATCCCAATAACGAGCTGTAATACGTTCTTCCGGCACCCATCCGGCGGATACGCCGGCGCCATCACGGTCACCTTGCTCAAATTTGCGGTCATGCAGCAACTGCGCCAGCAGACCGTCGTCAATGGTATTGTGCTCGTGCTCGATGAACTGCCCAAAAAGATAATGAGGCACTAAACCAGTGACTTCGCTGGCGTCAACTTGAATTGAACCTTCGAGCTGGGGAGCTTGCGCCGCGCACTGGGGCTGAGTTCGCCACGTCAGGCACAGGACGATGGCGAAGAGGATGAGTGATAATTGCAGCAGGGGATTTCGAGTAGCGCTTCTCAGAGTCCGCATGGCAGACCTCCTATGCGTAAGATTTCAGGATGACAACGAAAGCACTGCTCCTGGGCACACTCTCGTTACACAGGAACTGGCATTCTAGATGGAGCGGGATGTGTTGGCAAGTCAACGAACCGCCGCTTGCGGAAATCGCGATTTTATTGTCGATCCGATGAACTCCCGCCGAACTCCAGCACGGTCACCGAGTGAGGCGGGAACAGGTAAGAAAATCCCGGTTGCGGGGCCTCCGCTGTCCGGTGGGAGATGCTCACGTTACCAGGGTTCCCATATGGGTTGAAGGCGTCCCAGGTCTTGCCGTCCAACTCAAAGACTTGCGCGCGAGCGCCAGAGGCCTTCCAGCCCTTCAGGTTGATTTGCGCGGAAACACGTTCATCGAGCGCCCGGTTAACCACCGCAAGATAAAGCGTACGGCCGTCGGCCGCCCTCGTAGCGATTGCATCCAGCGCCGCCAGTCTGGAGTCAAAGGAAACCGCTGGGGAAGTCGCGTCGGTTTTCAACACTTCGCTCCCGATGTGATTAACATAAAGCAAGTAGGCAAAATATGGCGGCGTCAGCTTGATGGCCACGGGATTTACTTCAATCACACCCTGCACGTTGATGAGCGAACACGACTCCGCCAGGTAGACGTGCTTGGCCTGGCGGAGAAGTTCGTTGAAGACTCCTGCGAAATAGAGTCCGTTGGCGAGGCGGTAATCCGGATCGCGCGTTTCCGGAAGCCAATAGGAGTTGAATTCGGTGATGGCAAAGAACGGATGTGAAGGCAAACGGCTGCCCGCAGCCTCCCGATTCGCAGCGAACTTATCCCTGAATTGAAGAGGTTCAGCCACCACCTGCTGGTAGAAATCCTTCTGATCGCAGACCACTTCCGTCCCTTCCTCGCCGGCCGCCGGGAAGGTGTAGATGGAGATCGCGAGGCGTTCGGCGGGCAATGCCTGAAGCAACTCGTGCACCCAGTTCGCCTCTCCCACGGACGAGGCCATGAATTGGATAGATGGGTCAACCTTCGCCATCGCTTCCTGGAATTGCTTGAAGCGCGCTGCATAAGTCGTCACTTTCGTGTTTCCTGTATACCTCTCACTGCACAGGTTGGGCGCTTCGTTACCGATCGCCCACAGCTTGATGTTATAGGGCTCTGGATGGCCGTTTTGAGCCCGCAGGCGGCCCATGGGAGTATTCACGGAGCCGTTGGTGTACTCGACCCATTCCGCGGCATCGCGGGCGGTTCCGGAAACGTAGTTTGTAGTAATGTGCCCGTCGTACCCGAGCATGCGAGCGAGTTCCATGTATTCATCGGTACCGAAGTCGTTCGAATTCCATTCATGCCACATGGTCGACCACTTGTCAGGCCGTTTATCGCGCGGCCCTATCCCGTTCTTCCAGTTATAAAAATCCGCGTAGCAGCCGCCCGGGTAGCGCAGCACGGAGATGTGGAGAGGACGAAGGGCCTCGATCACATCGTGCCGCATACCGTCCACGTTGTCCGCCGGCATCAAGGAGGCGGAATCGATCCAGAAGGTGCCCGTTCCGGTGAACCCAATGCGCCCGCGGCCCACGGATGTCGCTTCCGGAGCCGTAAACTCAGCGGTGTATTTTTCCCACCGGTCCTCCGCCAGGTCGAAATCTTTGTGAAGGTAGACAGGCCCCCGCAACTTGTCGAACTCGACAAAGCCCTTGCCGGTCCCGTGTTTTCGCATGTAGACGTAAAATGAATAAGCGCGTCCTTGGGCGAACCGTAACGCGATCTGATAAACGCTGGCGTGGTTTGTGACCGAGCCGGATATCTGGATTTGCTGGGAAGCGCCTCCTCCGTAGTAAATATCGCGGTCGATCGTGTAGCGGTCATTCACGCCGCGGCCATTCTCGAGTTGCCAATAACGGTCCTGGATGCGCTCCTCCGGCACCCAGCCGGTCGAGACACCGTTGCCGTCCCGATCGCCTTCATCAAACTTCCGGTCATGGAGAAGTTGCGCCAACAGACCGTCGTCGATCGTGTTGTGCTCGTGCTCGATGAACTGACCGAAGAGATAATGAGGCACTTGTCCGGTCACCTCTCCGGCGTCAACCTGGATCGACCCCTGAACTTCGGGGGCTTGCGCAGCGCGTGGCGGCTCGGTACGCCAAGTCAGGCAAAGGGCCGCTGCAAGCAGAATAATCGATCGTCGAAAAACCACGAGTCCAAAGCGGCTCTGAGGGGTACGCATGTCGAATCTCCTTGGGGTAAGATCAGAGAGTGACCAGCCATTCCAAATACTCGATCCCTCACCGCAGTAGCGAGGTAAATAAACCGTTCTCGGGCCGCACCAGGATCGCACGTCCGCCGGGAGTTATCTGCCGTGGGCAATTTGCGGGATCAATTGTTCGAATTAACGGCGGATGCAAGGCTCTGCTACGTTATTCAAGGTGCGCAGTTCAATCGTAAACCTGACACGGCGGCTCCTCACCCGAGGCCGGAACGGGCAGGACGGTAGAATCCTGCCCGGTCTGGAGAACTTACCATATGAACTTCATTGCAATCTGACCGATGCGTGGAGCGTTTGCGCTGGTCACAAATCCAAACGTGCCGCTGTCGATGTTCCCCTGCGGCGAACCGAATTGGGCGTGGTTGAATGCATTGAAGAATTCCCCGCGGAACTGCAGGCTCTTGGATTCCGTCAAGCGGAGATCTTTAGACAACGACAAATCCCAGTTGTTAATGCCCGGCCCCGCGAAGAAGCGGCGATTGCTGTTACCGAGCTGCCCAATAGCCTCTGGAGTGAATAAGGCGGGGTTGAAGTAGGGATTCGTCAACGAGTTCAGGTCGGCTTTTCTGGGATTGGTGATGTTCAGCGAGCCTGGCAAGCGGTTGGGTTCGTCTATGGAATTGCCCTGCCCGCCGCCGGCCGTCCCCAAGAGCGAGTTGTCGTCGCTCTCCAAGATGTAAGCTGGGAAGCCCGACGCGAAGCGAGTGATTCCGCTGAGGACCCAGCCATTGGTCAACCGATTGGGTTGCCACAGCTTGTCAAAAGGTAAGCGGTAACTGTAACTCACCACGAAGTTGTTCGCAGAATCGAAGGCAGACAGTGCTTTCGAATACTTGGGGAAATTCAAATCGATGATATCGCCTTGACCAAGTCCGTTGCCGGAGGCGTTATCAAGCGACTTGCTGAAGGTGTAGCTAAACAGGAACTCCAGACGGCCGGTGGTGTGGCGTACTGTCGTCTCGAACGCATTGTAATTGGAGTTGGCCAGGGTCGCCATCCAGTCGTCGCTCCCGAAAGCTGCACTGAGTGGCCTTGTCGTGTTTATTACTCCTCCGCCAATCGGATAGTACGGGGTGTTCTCGCCATAGGGGCCGCAGGTGGCAGTGCCGGGCATTACCTCGCTCGCCTGGCTTAGCGACAAGCAGAGAGCTGGATTCCCCGGATTTGCCTCCACGGTCGAGATGAGCCGGTGGCCCTGTGTCCCCACGTAGCTCGCCGATACCAATGTAGCAGCCCCGAATTGCCGCTCAATGGAGAAGTTGTATTCTTCCGCGTAAGGCACACGGTTGCGGATGAAGATGGTTGGCGAACTGCTGATGGGCTCGAACTGTGCCCAGTTGATGTTGGCGTCAGGATTGTTCGGTCCCACGTTGTTAGCGGGCAAGTTTACAGGGAAACGCTGGCCGTAATTGTAGCCGGTAGGACGGTCGATAAAGGGCGATGCAAACATCGGCAGAGAGGGGGCCTCCCACCAATATCCGAACGGAGCGTCGGCTGAATTCTGTGACTCCATGCGTTCCTCGAACGAGGTGTAATAGATGCCATACGCTGCCCGGATGCTGGTCTTCCCGGGCCCTCCGGACAGTTTGCCGAGCAGGCCTCCCTGTGCATTGGGAGAATAGGCGAAACCAATGCGTGGGCCCCAATTGTTGTAGCGAGTCGGCGCGAGCGTGGAGGGAACGCCAGGATCGCCCGGCACAACCCAGCCGGTGGGCGCCCCAGGAAACACCTTCGACTGCACGCCCGGGACCAAGTCCGTTTGTTCGTTGTGGGCTTCCCACCAGGGAGTAATGACGTCCCAGCGCAGCCCCAGATTCAAGGTGAAAGCCGGCCTGACCCGCCAGGTATCCTGGAAGTATGGACCGTAGCTTCGGCTTCGATCATTCGGCACCAGGGTTTCGCCCTGATAGTAGTCCACGGGCGCCCCGATCAGGAAATCGGCAAAATCACTGCCGGTCTCAGACCCGTTAAAAGCGAACCCACCGTCGTAAGCGGCGGGGAAGTTCCAGTTCACGATATCGTAACTGAAGTTTCCGCCAAATTTCAGAATCTGGGTGCCAATCACCTTGGAAAAGTTGTCTACGACCTGGTAGGTGTTGTCCTTGACGTAGAGCGGCCAAGGCGAGATTCCGATACTGAAGTTGTTGAAGCCAACACTTTCAACTCCCTGTTGGGGTCCATTGGGATGGATCCCCGTGAAACCCTGGGAAGCAATCGAGACTCCCGTTCCGCCAACCGGAATACTGGTGAACTGGACGTCGCGGGTGTAATAAACATGGACTTCGTTCACTGAATTTGAGCCTAACGTCTTAGTGATGCCCAGGTTCATCATCAGCGCTCGGCCATTATTCTCGGCACTGAAACCCGGAAGGCTCGCTCCGCCGTAAGGGTTTGTAAGATCGAAGTCATCTGTGTGGTAGTAGCCCATGAGCATGCCTAGGCGGGTGTTAGCATCGATACGAATGGCGCCTTTATCGTCCCGAAGCGGTTCTTTGTTGGCGGAGGTGGTAAAGGCCTTGCCACCGTAATTTGGAGGCGAGATGTACTGCATCAGGGCCTTTGTCGGTGCGGTGAAGACGGACTGCGGGATAACCGCGTTGGGAAATACGCAACCTTGCGCGGCGTTGGTGCAAAGCACAGGCTGGGTCGCGCCCGCGGGTGTGTATGTGAAGTAAGGTTCCCCCGCACTGACCGGATAACCCAGTTCCTGCGACAGCACGTTGGCCCAGTTGGAACCGTTTACGGTTGAATTCGCCTGGACAAGTGGCGACGCCTGATCAGAAAAGTCCCCGCTCCGCTCGGCGATGGTGGGGACCGGGATCAGGCCGGTGTCCACGCCTTGTACCATGCGCGTCCCCTGGTAATCGGCGAAGAAAAACACTTTGTCATGCCAGATCGGTCCGCCCTGCGTGCCTCCGAACTGGTTCTGGTGCAAAACGCCTCGATCCGGGGAGTAGAAGTTCCGAGAGTCCAGGTTGGGATTACGTACGAACTCGAATGCGTCCCCGTGGAACTGGTTCGTACCCGACTTGGTAACAACGTTGACCAATCCTCCCGAGAAATAGCCGTACTCGGCATCAGCGGTGTTGGTCAAAATACGAAACTCCGCGATGGAGTCCAGGTTAGGAACGATCCCGGCCACCATGTAGACCTTTTCCTCGGCGCTGCCGCCGTTAACCATGAACCCGTTGGCCTCTTCTCGCTGCCCGCTGATGGAGATCGCCCCCGGGTCCAAGTTCCCTGAAACCGCAAAGCCACCGCCCTCGCCGCTGGAAGTCGGAGCGACGCCCGGTTGCAAAGCGAGCAAGTCCGTGTAGCTGCGCCCGTTCAAGGGAAGGGCAGTCATCTTCGTAGTCCCGATGACCTCGCCGATCTGCGTGTTGCTGGTCTCGACATGGGCGGCGGTAGCCGACACGCTGACTTCCTGCGATACCCCGCCGACCTTCAGCGCAGCGTCTACACGCAGCGCGGAGTTGACGTCGATTACCAAGCCCGTTTGCCGATAGGGCTCGAATCCGCCGGCCTGAATTCGCACTTCGTAGTGCCCGGCGGCAAGGGCCGGAAAGGAATAGAAGCCCGACTCATTGGCGCGAGTTGTGGTTGCGATCCCCGTCTCGGTGTTGAGCGCAACTACAGTCGCCCCGGGAACCACAGCGCCCGTCGGGTCGCTCACCGTTCCCGAAATGCTTCCTGTAATGCTGCCCCAGACAGCACCAGCGCTGAGCGCTAGCGCCAGAATAATTCCCGCCAATTTGGAAAGCGTTTTCATTTACACCTCCTCGTGAGCGTGAAGTCGGAGAGAAAACCCGCGGAGCGACAAAAATTACTAATTTCCGCCAGGACAGTCTATAACAATCGCGCCCGTGAATCTGAGAAAAGAACCCAGTTGACACCATGCCTGCCATCTCCGTCGCCGCCTGCCGATCTCGCGCGCCGCCCAAGACTGTTCGAAAAGCACCGTTCCAGGACACTCTGATAAAACTATCACCCTTCTTGACTCCGCAGGGGTTTCCTGTTAGAAGAGCAGGTGTAACCTAGGCGCGGGTTCAAGCCATGGCATGCGGGCAGTTGAGGGCCAGACGACTGAAGGTCAGGCTGAAATGGGAGAACGTTCACTCTGTGGTTGAATCACAGATCAGGGCGGACGGTACTCATGTCTGGCCTTTCAATCCGGCATTCCCAATAGATGTCCGAGCTTTTGTCTTCGGCGAGTACCGCAATATCCGGCGAACTCGCCACGACTATTTCGAGCTTCTCTACGTGTATTCGGGGAAAGCGCAATACCAGGTTCAGGACCGCCGTTTTCTGGTCGGCAAAGGTGATCTGATCGTCATTAACGGGACGCTTTACCACCGCTTACGTGAAGTCCACACCGCTCCCTTCCAAGCAGTGGTTTTGTATTTCTTGCCCGAGATTATTTGCAGCACCGACGCCTCCGGCGAAGACGTGCAATACTTAATGCCGTTTCTGGTCCAGAACCTCAGTTTCCCTCACACCATTTCAGATCGAACCGGCCTGCCAGCGGAAATTGTCAGCCTGATGGTCAGAATTCGCGACAACCTGCCTGCCAACACGGACCGCGCTCGGCTGATGGTTCGCACCTTCCTCAAGATGATCCTTGTCTTGCTCGTAAATCACTACGGCGGGCGCCTTGGCACAGCCGCCACTTTCGTCCGGCGGCAACGTGCCCACGACCGGCTGCGACCTCTCTTCGAGCATCTCGATGCTCACTATCCGGAGCCCATCCCGCCAGCAACAGGAGCGGCCCTGCTGGGGATGAGCAAATCTCATTTCATGCGCTTCTTCAAGAAATTCACGGGGCAGTCTTTTGTCGGCTACTTGAACCGCTTTCGCATTGCCAAGGGGCAGGCACTTCTGGCCTCGACCGACAAGCCGATCTCCGAGGTGAGCCAGGAGATAGGTTTCTGCGATCAAAGTTATTTTGGACTGGTCTTTCGCCGATTCGTTCGAATGACACCCCGCGATTACAGGAGAGCCTGCGTGCCGGTCGTCTGAATCCTCCTCGCACCGCCGCCCTTCACCAATGAAGGCGCAGCGACTCGAGCGCCGCGCCATTTCTACCGCGCGACGACCTTTCCGCTGAACGAAATAAGCTCTGCCCATCTTCCCCGTTTCGATTCTCCGACCCTTCCTTGATCTTTTTCTCAGAATCACGGGCACGGTTGTTATAGACATTCCTTCCGGCCCTGCTTATTTTTGACTCGGCGCCCGAGTTCCCCCGTCCATCGCGCAGACCGGGAATGCGCGACAGCCAGTGTCGACGCCGGCGCCAGCAGAGGGGCGCTACGACGGCTGAACTACGGGCGGAGATAACGGAGGCAGATTAAGGCATGAGCAACTTAAGATTCGCCATGTTCGGCGCCGGCTTCTGGGCACGTTATCAACTTGCCGGTTGGCGTGAACTACCGGGCGCTGAATGCACCGCCATCTTTAATCGGACCCTCAGCAAAGCGCAATCCTTGGCGCGTGAATTCGGCATTCCAGCAGCCTACGACGACGCGGAAGAGTTGCTGCAAAAGGAAGAGCTGGACTTCGCCGACGTCGTCACAGACGTTTGGACGCACAGCAAGTATGTGCAGCTTGTTGCCGCCCACAAACTGCCGGTTATAAGCCAGAAGCCTATGGCGCCGTCGTTAGAGATCGCGGAAGCGATGGTAAGGACTTGCCGCGAGGCCGGCGTACCTTTCTTTGTGAACGAGAACTGGCGCTGGCAGACCCCGATCCGCCAGTTGAAGCAGATCCTCTCAAGTGGAGCAATCGGCACACCTTTCCGGGCTCGTCTCGATATGATTTCTGGTTTTCCTGTCTTCCGTAATCAACCGTTTCTGGGTGAGTTGGAGCAATTCGTCCTGACGGATGTGGGCAGCCACATTCTGGATGTAGCGCGGTTCTATTTCGGCGAGGCGGAAAGCCTGTACTGCCGGACGCAGCGAATTCACCCCAATATCAAGGGAGAAGACATCGCGACAGTCGTGATGAAGATGGGCGATGCCACTACAGTGATCGTGGAATTAGGTTACGCGGAGAATGCCCTGGAACGCGAAGGCTTTCCGCAGACCCTCATCTTCATCGAGGGCGACAAGGGATCCCTAGAACTCACCTTGGACTACTGGATTCGCGTCACAACCTGCGAGGGAACCCTGGCCAAACGATATCCGCCTCCGCGGTATCTCTGGGCCGATCCGGCGTACGATGTTTGTCATTCCAGCATCGTGCCGTGCCAGGCCAATCTGCTGCGGGCGCTGAGAGGCGAGGGTCAGGCGGAGACAACCGGCGAGGACAATCTCAAAACCATGCGGCTGGTTTTCGCTTCCTACGATTCCGCACGGACAGGCCAGGTGGTGAATTTATGAGAATTGGATGGGGAATCCTTGGCGTGTTGGCCGGCGGTCTGCTCAACGGCAGCTTTGTTGCACCCATGAAGCGCATGCGGGGATGGCGATGGGAGAACTCCTGGCTCGTCTATTCGCTGGTTGGTCTACTTATTCTCCCCTGGATTACCGCGCTTCTGGCCATACCCCACCTCGCAGCAATGTTTTCCCAGGTATCAGGCGCTTCGCTGCTCAAGGTGGTTTTATTCGGGGTCGGCTGGGGAATCGGGTCGGTCATGTTTGGCTTGGGCGTGAACCATCTAGTACTACTACGTTAAGTTATTGACCTCCCTCAAGAGAGGTGTTAAGCTCCGGTTCATGACCGAGAGCGAAATTGCAAAATGTCGAACACGTTTGGAACAATTCTTGGCCGACCCGCTGG
>JBEKLY010000250.1:0-12612 GCA_050010015.1 Terriglobia bacterium | reverse complement strand
GTTTGGCTGATCTGTGTCCCTGTGTTGGTGATGGTTATCTTAGCGCCAGGCACCGCACCCCCTGAGGCGTCGACAACTGTACCCAGAATCGTGCCGGTGTTCATCTGGGCATAGACACGTGAAGGTGCAGCGCCTAAGATTAACGACCGTGCATAACAATGCGATCAGGGTCACGGTGTTTCCCCAAGCGCGGAAAACTGCGGCATTACTCGTCACGGGGTGAAATTTCACAGCTCCCTCCTCTCAGAGTCGTAGCCGCCCTTAACGGGGCGGCTCCCTACCCTACACGCCAAAATTCATCGCTGCGTAACTGCTTCGGTCGAGCGATGGGGATTTGCCTTCATGTAATTTTGTATTAAGCCTGACATTGCTGAAAAAGCCAGCTGCACGAGTCACCTCTCGCGAACTAACCGACGAAATGAGCATGGTGCGCGAGTAAGAGTCTGTCGGGATTTAAGCCAGTGGGGTGATGAAGAAACAGGGCGTTGGGGAACCGATGAAGGCCACCACTTTACGAACCCTGCATGCGACGAATTGTCTCTGACAAACTTCCCGCATTAGACTACTGGTCTATATCCAGCAAGTCAGCAGCCAAAATGGATCCATATAGTGCGCTGTTGTATGTCAACTAAAATAAACAGGTTACAACAATACGCGTGCCGCGAATGTGTCTGTTGCCATAATAATAACCGCTAAGTATAGTTTCCTGTATATGAAATATGGAATTACGGAAGGCGGCAACTTAATAACGGCTTTCTTAGTTTCTGTGTTCTGTGGCGATGGCTGCGAATGCGCGAGGAAGACATAGTGTCCGAAAGCAATCTCGATCAAGGTCCGCCTGTGGGCCACGGCTTGCCGTTCCGCATCTTTGCGATAGCTTGCTGGTAGTCCGGTTCGGTGCGAAGGTTGTCGAAGGCGCGATCCCCTTCCGCCCGATCGGCGTCGTTAAAACCTTCCTCTACAGCCTCTTGCAGAGTTATTAGAGCTTTCTTTTCCTGCCCGTTGAGCGCCTGCGCCCTGGCCAAGTCATATGAAAGGTAAAGATTCTTCGGCGCGGCCTGGGCAGCGATTTCAAGGCAGGTCAGGGCCTGAGCGTTCCTGTTCTGTCCGAGCAAGGTGTTGGCAGCTTCGAAGGCATGAAGGAAGATGCGAAGAATCTGGCGCTGGGCAGCGGAGCTTTCGTCCGAGTCCTTCTCTTGTTCAGCGAGTCTGCGTACCCGTGGAATATCCAAACCCGCAATCAGCTTCTCAAATTCCGCGTCATGGCCGGGGTCATTAGACGCCATGATGTAAGCGAGCACCGCATCGACGCTTTGTCGGTCCTTTGCATTAGGGCTTTCACGCTTCTGCTGGTTAGCGTTCTCGATGGCCCCCTCCTCCGCCTTGGGTCTGGGATCCGCTGAAGGAGGGCTCGCTGGCGAGTCCGAGCTGAAAAGGAGCAGGTCATAAACTTCGGCGTACTTGGGATTGAGCTCCAGTGCCCTCTGGAGATGCGGGACCGCTTCGTCGAGCTCACCTTCCTGCAACAACGCAATTCCCAAACCGCTCTGGGTATTGCTGACGTCAGGATCGACCTCCAGCGCCTGCTGCAAGTGATCGATTCCCTCGGCGCGGTTTCCTTGAAGCAACAGCAACGTCCCGAGGTTGTGGTGGGCCTTGGCATTGCGAGGATCGAGTTCCAGAACTTTCTTCCACTCCGGGATGGCCGCTTCAGCCTGCCCCTTAGCCGTCAGATCCATGGCAATGTCAAAAAGCCGGTACGACTCGGCCGCAGGCATGCCGATCTTCAACATCCCATCCGGGGGGATATTCACAAACTCCGGAATATTCACCGCGCGGTTCGCCGCCGTGGCGTTCTCGATCAGGATCGCGGGGCTGTCGTTTCCATGCTCGTCGAGGTGGGTCAGAAACATCTGAGTATAAGGTGAACGGCTTTTCGAGGAGAAAACCAGCCAATGGCCGTTGGGCGAGAAGCTGTGCCAGGAGTTCATCAAGGGAGTATTGCACCGCATCCGCCGCGCTACCCCACCTTGCGCGGGCACAATATACAGCTGGCTGTCGGGGCGCATCAACTGCGCGTTGCGACACTTCACAAAGACGATCCAGTGGCCGTCGGGCGAGACCTTGGGAAAGCTATTGCTCATGCCGTCTTGGGAAGCGCCAGCGATCGGCGCTGCTTGGCCACCCTTGCCGTCGTTGAAAGGAATCCGGTAAAGGTCGTATTGGATTTGGGCCTCCTCGGGGTCGTTGGCATGTTCGGGCAGCCTCTGGCCTTCGAGGTAAGGCTCCTTCGCCTCCGCCTGGGCAAAGACCACGTATTTGCCGTCCGGGCTCCAGACGGCGTTCGTGTGCACGTAGCGGGGATCGTCAGCGCCCGGCAAGAGGCGCTTTCGGCCCGTGGCGCGGTCGTAATATGCCAGGAGGCCGCGCGTCGGATAGAACACCTGGAGGAAGCGGTAGTCCTTGAAATTCACAACGTAGTAGCTACTGGCGAGCTCTTTTTCGAGCCCCCGCAACATGGTCAAGACGTATCTGCCGTCCGGCGAGACTTGCGACATGAAACCGATTCGCGAGGGCGAAACCGTCTCATCGCGGAGAGAAGTCCACGAGATCACGTCTTGATTGCGGACGGCCATATCGGGCTTGATCGAGGTGAGCACGTATAGCCCTTTGTCATTGGTAGGGCCATCGAGATCCATCCCCAGCGTTTTGCCGTCGCGGGAAAACGAATGGCAATTGGCGCAGGTGTGAAGGCCCGTCAGTAGGAGACGGCTGCCGGGCTCGCCGATGTTGAGCAGCCGCCAGGCGATCAGGGGCAGGGCGTTCTGGGCCAGCGGCTTGATCACCCCTTTTTGCAGTTCCGAGGGCATCAACGGCACGTCGCGGTAAAAGATCGGCGCTCCTACCGGATCCTTCGAGGTTTGAATCACCACTGCGCCGCGGGAAACGGGGTGGTGCAGATGCTCGTCCTGAAAGCCGGTGATCGTGATTGTGGCTGAATGCTTCGTCGAGTGTCGCTTGATCGCCTCCCAGGTCACCGCATCCGGTATCCAGGTTCGCGCCGCGGCTTGCTGGGGTGTCAGCTTGGGCAGTTCGTTGGTTTCGGAAACACAACGCGGGTCGATTTCGCCAATGCGCAACCGCTCGCCCGGCGATTTCACCCGAATCCCGGCCGAGCCGGTGAACGCCACATTGATCGTCCACACGGATGCGCTGTTGGAAGCGTCACGCCAGAGGAATGTTGGTGGTGTGATCTCCGGCGGGAAAATCGATCCTTCCTCCGGGTAGTCCACAGTAATCGCAGCCAACTGCGGACCGTTCGGGCTGCGAGGGTTGGACGACAGAGAAGAACCCATGGCGTGCGCACTTGCGAGTTGCTGCGCAAACGCCAAACCTGCCGCGCTCGAGCCGTGCTGCCAGGTGTCCCGCCCCAGAACTATTGCGGTGGCAGCAGCCACAAAGCAGACAATCAAACTTCGGGCTCCCCATTGTTTCACAGAATCCGCCTCATTCAGCCGGACGACTCACGGGCCGCCAACTTAGCCCTTCAGTTCGGACTATTATCCCCCCCACCAAGAATCAAGGTCTCACGATACCACATTGTTCCAAGATGCGAGTTTGCGAATAGCACTCCAGGGGCCGCACTACTTGGTCAGTTCTATCGCGTGCTCCCCGGCTGGGATATTGAAGTGCGCACGACCTTTGCCCACACTAACCTTCTTCTCCACCTTCCCGTCAATTCTCAGATTCAGCACGCCGGAATCAAATTCTGCGATGGTGACCTGGACCGACCGATCGCCTTTGATTGTGAAGGAAAGGTGCGACCCTTCCGTTTGATACTTCCGCACCACCACACCCGCACTTGCCTCGAAGCGAATCGAGCCGTCGCGGCTGAGTGCTGTTTTTTCGGGACCGATAGCTACGTCATAAGTATGGCCGTTCCAGGTGCTGCCGCGAAACTCACCGCTCGAGGCAGGACTGAGCGCGCCGAAACGCAGCCCCTCCCACGGGTTCTTATCAATGTATTGTTCCAGCCCCACCAGGCACAACAACGTTCCCCAGGTGTAATGCGTGTCACCGCCTCCGCTCCCCCCAGAAGCAAGATACTGCTCATCATCGTGTTGATTGCTCCTCCAGTCGTCCATGAAAAGGTCGTAGTTCTTCTGTGCGCACTCGAGCGCGACCTTATCATACCCGTAGCGCGTAATGCCCTCATAAAGCAGATAGTTGGTGGGAGCCCAGATTGCGCCTCGCCAGTAAAACTGGTCAGAGAATGCGGGGTCGTTGCGAGCGATGGTGGGAACCACGTAAGTGCCCCAGAACTCCTTCCGGTTCAACAGGTGTTCCCTAATGATTCGCTTGACTTGCTCTGGGGTCGCGACACCCGCCAACAGGGAGTAAAAATTGGCGGTTGAAAGGCGTTTCGAAAACTGTCCGTTCCAGAAACGGCTCTCGTAGATGCCGTCCTGTTCGTTCCAGAGCTTCTCACGCATCAGTTGCTTCATGCGCTCATAATCGGCCGCGAATTCCTTTTCGTCCTCGCTCTTGCCGAGGATGCCAGCGATCTTGGAGAGGCACTCGGCGTCAAGCGCATACAGAGCATTGAGGCCCACGTCGTCCATATTCAGCGTATAGGTATGGGGATCGTAGGCAACGCCATCATACGCCGGACCGTCGTCATAGCCGGCCTCCCACTTGGCCGCTTGCAGGAAACCGCGGCCGCCGGTTGAGTCCGTCGAGCCGCGATCGCTGCCGTACTCGAGCAATCCGTCACGATTGCCATCGCGCCACGGCTGGCCATCCCCTCGGTCGTGCAGCCACCATTCGTGCCACTTCTTGAGCCTTGGATAGGCCCACTCGAGCAGTTCCCGGTCTTGGATTCTCTGGTAGACTTTCCAGGTAATATAGGAGCCTATCGGCGGCTGGGACCGATCCGGCGTTATTCCTGAACCCGCTGCGATGTTGGGCACGAGGCCGGTCGCCGTCTGCGCCAGCAAAATCGCCCTGATCGCCGCCGCCGTCTGCCCTTTGTCTTCGAGGCTGGTGAGCAGGGAACCGAAAAAGCAGTCAATTTCACCCACTACCCAACCGCCCCATGCGTGCGCCCAGCGACGGCTGATGCTAGGGAAGGTCAGCCCGTTCGAGGGTGCGTAAAGTGTGTTCCAGAACATCGAATTGCCGATAGCTTCCGGCGCTCCCTCAAACAGCCCCTTCACTGTCGGGCGGCGCGCCGCGTAAGATTCCGCCTTCTCCTTCAGGAGCGCATCGATTTTGCCTGCCTCTAGCCAGCTCTTGGCCCCGCTTATCAAGCTCTCTTTCTCCCAGCCCAGCTTGGCCACAAAGTGCGCCGCGCCCTCCCCCGCCGTCGTGAACTCCAACCCCGCCGCACCCGCCGTGGGCTCCCCCGCAATCGAAGACACCAGCTTGCCCGAGCTGCTCAGGTTCTCCCGCAGTTGGCTTAACGATGGGTAAATGCCGCTCCCCATCAGTGGCCGGTCCACCATCACCACGAATCGCGCCGTCGAGCCGAAGACGTTATCAAAGTAGCGCTCGCCGAGGATGGCCTGCTGGGAATCGCTCACCGAGTAGAATCCCTGCGTGCCCCAGCTTGTACCCAGATAGGGAAAGTAAGTCTCCAGCACAAGCTGGAAATCCTGGGCCGCGCTCAGCCGCCCCACCACGGTCGTCGGGTCCACCCGCGACCACTCCAGCGTGACCAGTGCTTCGCGGGGAAAGTGCCGCCATGCGACTCGGCAGTAGGAAGCGTCCGGAGCGTGGGCGCCGACCTCACGCACGGCATCGAAGATTTTTTCTCCGTCCAGGAAATCACCACTCCGCGAACCGACGCGCAGAGCAAAAGGCGTGGGCTGGTTGAAAGCCCTGGCCAAAAAGACCACGCCATTCCAGGCGTCCGGATCGAGCGCATCAATCGCCACACTGTCGAAATGGGGCGTGCCTTGCCCGAAGGCATTTCCGCCCGCAACACATAACATGACCGCAAAAAAGATAATTCGTATCCTTCCATGCCCGGTGTGAACCATTGGTGCTCTCCCAATCCTAGGTCTCTCTTCCCGCCGCCAGTGCCTCCACCGACTGTGAAGTAATTGGCCGAGGGAAACCAGGTTTCAGACAAAGTTGCATGCCCATGCGTCTCGACCTCTGCCCCCGCTACTCGATAGCAACGTCAACGCGCACAGGTCCGACCGTCTTTGTCAGGGTTAGTGTGGAACCGGAGACAGTCAAAACAGGCTGGCCGTTCACTCGAGCGGCTGTGACCTCTTGCCCTTGGTTCAGGGGGAAATGCACCACCACCTCGGTGGAACCAGCGGGCGGCGTCAGATCGAGCACCATCTTTCCCGCCACGGGGTAACGCAACGTGTAAGACACCTTCCCTCCTAACATCGTTGGGGCTCCCTGTACGCTAATGCTTTCTCCTACTCGAATCCAGTCCGGGGGAATGCCCCACAGCAGGTGCAAGGATTTGCCCTCTTCGCGGAGGAGCATGTTGCGAACCAGTATGACCAAGTTTGCGTGAGCCCAACCCTCCGGCATATCGCCGGTTCCGGTCTGGTTGACCGCGTCAGGAGAATTGGGCTTGCCGCAAGCGGTGGGTAACGTTTTGTCGACCAGCATTTCCTCTTGCCACACCTTGGTTGAGTAAGAATGATTGAGTGCGGCGATCAGGAGGTCTGCGGTTTTCCGGGCTTCTCCCCGCAGCAAGTAGGTTAGTGCCACTTCCATGGATTCTCCGGGCCAGACTCCGCTGGGACCGAGCCAGCCCATATTGGTCGGCAGACCTTGGCGCGCGGAGCGTTCCATACGCGCCAAGAGGTCAGTCACCAACGGATCCGTGGGAGAGAACAGTTTCGCCGGGACGACTGCCCGCAATGTACCCCAAACAGGGGCATCGGGGACAGTAGGGGCGGCCGGGAGATACGCTTCGCCCTCTATTTCAAGCTTCACAGCTCGCCGAATGGATGCAAGGATTGCCTCTCTATAATCGGCATATTCCTTTGCCAGCCACTCTACGTCTGCTGAATGTCCAAGTTCACCCGCCGCCTGGCGAGTGCATTCAAGTCCGTAGAGTGGCATTACGTTGTGGGTAAAAGCGTGATCATCCGGAAGGCCGCCATCCCCATATCCGCTCGGCAACAAGCCCCAGCTAAAGGGTCTCTCTCCAGGCCCCAGGACCGGCTCCGGCACTTCTCGACAAGGGTAGGAAAGATACGGCTTCATCGCTTTCGCGGCATCGGGTGCTTCGGCGGGAAGTTGTGTCTCCTCCCGGCTGTAATGGATCCAACGTGCGGCAGAGAGCAGATGTGGATAGGCTTGCTGCAATTGCTCCCGGTCGCGAGTGAAGCGGTAGTGTTCCCAAACCGTCGCGGCGCCGTAACCGACGCTGTCCCACGCCATGGGCGAAGTGAGGAGGGGCATATCCCACCTGCCGTCGTCTTGCTGGACCCTCAACAAATGTTCGATGGTTTGCTGAGCGACCTCAGGATATCCCGCCATGTCAATCGCCATGGCGGGATAATACTCGTTGCGAGGCCAGAAATGCCGGTAAGCAGTAGGGCCGTCGAGCGCCCACAGGTCACCTCGAGCATCGTATTCAGTTAGAATAAAGAGGTAGGCGAGCGAAGAATAGAAGAAATCTACCACTTCTGTCTCCGGCAAACTGATTCGTACTCCTCGTCCCCACAATTGCTGCCAAGACCGCTCGGCTTGGCCGAGCAGTTGTGGCCCCGGCACCCCTACCACCAGCGCTTTTTCGCTTGCGGATAAATCGTGAGGACGCTTCAACCAGAGCACACGGGAGGATTTTGGAGGGATTGACACACGACAAACCAGCGTCAGTCCATCCGTCTCCGCCCGGAAATCCGGCGTCTCGGTCTCCGCCAGCACCACCAGCCGTCCCTCATGGGTTGCTAACATTCCCTCCTGAGCAAATGCCGGGTGGTTGCGTGCCTTACCGCTCAGGCGAGCCTCGACAGTCACATCAGCATTTCCAGGGTTAAGGAGCGTGAGGCGAATGACGTCCAGGCCGGTCTCTCGCGCCTTCGCCGGGAAGGCCAACTCCTCAGCCGCCAGACCTGCCGACTCGAGATGCGTCACAATAAACGGAAACCGATTCGCATAGAGTTCCTGCCCAGCTGCCTGGAGTGGGATCGACGTTCCGGAGGCCGGAATCAGCGCCAGCTTGATATCCAGCGCCCCATCCATCTGTTGGCTCACTCCGAATGGCGCTTCCGGTTCCCGATGCCGAATGCTCCATTGCGACCAATGCAGGTTACCCTGTTTGTCGATAATGGTCTTGTCGCTTCCCATTGGTAGTCCAATGAGACTCTGAGCGTTGATATTGGCATATTCGTGTGTGATATGAACGTTTGACCTGGCTACTGCCGGCAGTGACCGCAGTAGGAATAGCATGAATGAAACGGATAAAGCTCTGCGCCAAAACATCGGAAACACCTCCTGATAGCCTACTTGACCATGTAGGCAGGCATCGATCTGTGCCTGCGTCGGCAAAGCTCTGGAGCGTGAAAGTTCGCCGCCGCTATTCGCAGGCGAGCTTGCACGCCGCATTGTGACGGCGCATGGCGTGGGTCCCTACTCGTGGGCTGCACGCCCGTGCAAAGCCAGCAAGCTGCCCAGTGCTTCGCTGCCGTTAACGGAACAGCCACCCCTGCACGGTGCTTCCCTGCTGGAGAAGGCACCCGTGCGGTCCGCCTTCTCCCCGGATAGGGTGGGATGGGGAAAACATATCGTACAGTCTAGCGATCCCTAGCAAGTTCGACGGTGTGCTCACCCGCCGATACGTCGAAGCTGGCGGCCCCTCGCGTCACCCTAAGCCTTTCCGCCGGTCTGTCGTCGATCTTCAGGAACAACGGTCCGTTGTCGAACTCTGCTGTTGTTATCCGCACCCGCTTGCCGCTCTTCACAGAGAACGAAACGCCCGATGACCCCGCCCGATACTGCCGCACGACCACCCCTGCGTTGGCCTGGAAGCGAATCGAACCATCGCGACGAAGGCCTGTCCTGTCGGGACCGATGGCAACGTCATAAGTGTGTCCGCCCCAAATACTGCCGCGGAACTCGCCACTCGAGTGGGGATTCAGCGCTCCGAAGCGCAGGCCCTCCCACGGGTTCTGGTCGATGTACTGCTCCAAGCCGACAAGGCAAAGCAGCGCGCCCCAGGTGTAATGCGTGTCGCCGCCCGCGCTCCCGCCCCAGGCTAGGTACTGCTCGTTGTCATGCTGGTTAATTTTCCAGTCGTCCATGAAGAGGTTATAGCTCTTCTCAGCGTATTCGAGCGCGACCTTGTCGAAGCCGTAGCGGTTAATTCCCTCGTACAGCATGTAGTTCGTTGGACCCCAAATGTCGCCGCGCCAGTAGAACTGGTCGGCGAAGGCCGGGTCATTGCGCGCGATAGTGGGCGCTACGTAAGTTCCCCAGAATTCTTTCGTGTTCAGCAGGTGCTCTTCGATCATTCGTTTGGCCTGCTCCGGCGTGGCGATACCGGCGAACATAGGATAGAAGTTCGTAGGTGAGAGATGCTTTGAAAATTCGCCGCTCCAGAAGCGGTTCTCATAAATTCCGTCCTGCTCGTTCCAAAGCTTCTCGCGGACGAACTGCTTCATGTGGTCATACTCGACAGCTAGAGCCGTGGCATCGTCGTCTTTACCCAGAATCGCGGCAATCCTGGAGAGGCACTCGGCGTCCAGGGTGTACAACGAGTTCAGTCCTACGTCCTGCAAGTTCATCGTGTAAGTCTTCGGATCGTAGGTGGCCTCATCGTACATCGGACTGTCGTCCATGCCTGTTTCCCACTTGGCAGCTTGCATAAAGCCCCGTCCGCCGCCGGAACTGGTGGACCCACGGTCGCTACCCCATTCCAGAAGGCCGTCACGATTGCCATCGCGCCACGGTTGGCCATCGCCCCGGTCGTGCAGCCACCAGTCGTGCCATTTCTTGAGGCGCGGATAGGACCATTCGAGCAGTTCACGGTCTTGGCTTCGCTGGTAGTCTTTCCAAACCGCGTACGATCCCACCGGCGGCTGGGAACGGTCCGGCGTGGTTGACGAGCCACTGGCAATGTTGGGCACCACACCGGTCTCCGTCTGGGCCAGAAGAATCGCCCTGACTGCCGCCGCCGTCTGCCCTTTGTCTTCGAGGCTGGTGAGCAGGGAGCCGAAAAAGCAATCCCATTCGCCCACTACCCAACCGCCGTTTCCGCGTGCCCACTGACGACTTATGCTGGGGAAGATCAAGCCGTTCGAGGGTGCGTAAAGCGTGTTCCAGAACATCGAATTGCCGATGGCTTCCGGCGCTCCCTCAAACAGCCCCTTCACTGTCGGGCGGCGCGCCGCGTAAGATTCCGCCTTCTCCTTCAGCAGTGCATCGATTTTGCCTGCCTCTAGCCAGCTCTTGGCCCCGCTTATCAAGCTCTCTTTCTCCCAGCCCAGCTTGGCCACAAAGTGCGCCGCCTTGCCCTCCCCCTCCGTCGTAAACTCCAACCCCGCCGCACCCGCCGTGGGCTCCCCCGCAATCGAAGACACCAGCTTGCCCGTGCCGCTCAGGTTCTCCCGCAGTTGGCTTAACGACGGGTAAATGCCACTCCCCATCGGCGGCCGGTCCACCATTACCACGAATCGCGCCGTCGAGGCGAAAACGTTGTCAAAGTAGCGCTCGCCGAGGATTGCCTGCTGGGAATCGCTCACCGAGTAGAATCCCTGCGTGCCCCAGCTTGTACCCAGGTAAGGAAAGTAAGTCTCCAGCACAAGCTGGAAATCCTGGGCCGCGCTCAGCCGCCCCACCACGGTCGTCGGGTCCACCCGCGACCACTCCAGCGTGACCAGTGCTTCGCGGGGCAAGTGCCGCCATGCGACACGGCAGTAGGAAGCGTCCGGTGCATGGGCACCAACCTCGCGCACCGCATCAAAGATCTTGTCGCCATCTAGGAAATCACCACTGCGCGAACCAACGCGCAGAGCAAAAGGCGTGGGCTGATTGAAGGCCCGGGCCAAAAAGACCACGCCATTCCAGGCGTCCGGATCGAGCGCATCAATCGCCACACTGTCGAAATGGGGCGTGCCTTGCCCGAAGGAATCTCCGCACGCAACACACAACATGACCGCAAAAAAAATAATGTGTATCCTTCCATGCGCTGTGTGAACCATCAGTACTTGTCCCTCCCATTATTATTCAGCAGGAAAAGCCGCAGACTCCGGAGAGTTCGAAGTCTGCGCTTCCCGCTTCAGAACCCAAGCTGCGGTCGAGGTCGCCGCTACAGGTTCGGTTGTGCCGGTGAGTCTACCTCGCCACATGACAGCTTCGCTACTCGAATTTAATATCAGCAGATTTAATACGTGTAAATCTACGAGCATTTGAAAGAAGGTTCACCATCCCGCGCTCCAGCAGCCAGTCGGTAACACATTTTCTTCTTGATGCGTGCCTTGACACGGTAGAGGCAAACGGTTCGAGTCCGTTTGGACCTACCATTTAACCGCTTGGATCCCTTATTCTTTCCCCTGTGTTCGACGCACTTCCTTTACCCCTCTAAACCACTGTGTTAGTACATGTGTCATCTGCCGAAACACCAAAACGCTGGTGATTCGGTCGACCGTATTTATTCTGAACCACTGAGAAACGTGCCGGAATCTCCACGACGCCATGCGGCGGTGTCCAATCACTCTCGCTAGGACAGAGTTCGAGCCCCGTTGGGCGAAAAGAATCGACGGACCCGGGTGCTGAAAGTCATGGACATGGAAATCACTGATGTTCCTCTCCGGCCTCTGACAATTCCGGGTGGAATGCGCAGGGCGCCCAAGACTCAAGCCTGCTCGCCACCTCGACTCGGAATAATCCGCCACTCGGAATAATGTGAATATTCTGTCTGGTGATCAGAGTTATCAACAGGCTGGTCGAGGGATGGCGGACGATTTGTGGGACGAACCGATTATGAGGCAATTGCCGTCCTGGGAAACATTCACGGGGCACTCTGGCCAGAGGGCCCTAATCGTTCGTAACCACCGTTGGACAGTAAGTCGGAAGGTCCGCGCCATGGAGTACGGCGCATTCCCGAGTTGCGCCGAGAGCCCAGAGGGCCCGAACAAGGGTATCCGCGCAGTGTGACCGCGGGCAGTGAAGCTCCTCCAAGCTAGCCAAACATAGAAATCGAGCAGCCCGGGCGCATTCGCGAGGGCTGCTAGAACCTCACGCTCGACGGGAATTCGGTGTTCGTTGATTTCGTTGTAGAAGGGTTTGCTGAGGGTAATAACGTTCTCCCTGTCGACGGGTAAGGGTTGCGGTCTTTCCACGCTGGAAAACCACAGGTGCATGGCATCAAAGAAATGAAAACGAGCGTAGTCTATCATTCGGCTCGCGCCGGCCTGATCCTCGGTGCCAAAAAATATCGTGGCGCCAAACACGCGCTTAAATCCTTCGACGATCCTCCGGTAATGGCGGCCATCTTTGGAAAGGTGAAAGAACTCGAGGAGTTCCGCGGCTGCTTGGAACCGCACCACGCTGTTCTTTTGGCGAACCGCCAGCGTGGCAATCCAAATTGGAATGAGCCGGTCCTGCCCATAGGGCAGACCGTAATCTGGATGTGAT
>JBEKLY010000249.1:0-21079 GCA_050010015.1 Terriglobia bacterium | reverse complement strand
TAAAGAGGGTAGGTCGGCACTACAACGGCTTTCTGAAAAGCCTGCTTGATGGATAAGAGGTTAGACCAATAGGGAGCTCAACTTCCCCTCACAAATGTGCGGAACTGCGAAGGTGGGGCTAAGAGATGTGATCGCCGGTCCCGCAACAATGGTGAAAGTCGCTGCGGCAGAGGCCAGCCCGTTCTCAACCACCGTCACAGAGGCGCTGCCGGGCGTGCTGATGAGGCTGGCTGCCACCATGGCGGTCAACTGGGTGGCGCTCACAAAGGTCGTGCTCAGTGCTGATCCGTTCCATTCGACGACGGCCGTGGAAAGAAAGCCCGCGCCGTTCACACTCAAGGTGAAAGCTGTACCGCCGGCGGTCGCCGTGTTGGGACTGAGCGAAGTAATCGCCGCCCCTGGCGCAATAGTGAACGTGGCGCCGGCGGAGGTCACCCCGTTCTCCGTTACAGCGACGGTCACCGATCCCGCGCTGGCAACGAGACTGGCGGCAACCGGGGCGGTCAATTGCGTGGCGCTCACAAAGGTCGTGGTGAGCGCCGTCGAGTTCCATAGCACCACCGCGCCCGAGATGAATCCCGTGCCGTTGACCGTCAGCGTGAAGCCGCCCTGGCCCGCCGTGGCGCTGCTGGGACTAAGCGAGGTGATCGCCGGCCCTGTATTAATGGTGAAAGTAGCGCCGGTGGAGGTCACCCCGTTCTCAGTTACCGTGATGGTCACCGAGCCCGCGGTGGCGACGAGGTTGGCAGCAACCGGGGCGGTCAATTGCGTAGCGCTCACAAAAGTCGTGGTGAGCGCCGTCGAGTTCCATTGCACCACTGCGCCTGAGACGAATCCCGTGCCGATGACGGTCAGCGTGAAGCTGGCCTGGCCCACCGTGGCGCTGCTGGGAATAAGCGAGGTAATTGCCGGCCCTGTATTGATGGTGAAGGTCGCGCTGGCGGAGGTCACCCCGTTCTCAGTTACCGTGATGGTTGCCGAGCCCGCGGTGGCAACGAGACTGGCGGCAACCGGGGCGGTCAATTGCGTAGCGCTCACGAACGTCGTGGTGAGCGCCGTCGAGTTCCATTGCACCACTGCGCCTGAGACGAATTCTGTGCCGTTGACCGTTAGCGTGAAGCTGGACTGGCCCGCCGTCGCGGTGTTGGGACTGAGCGAGGTAATTGTCAGTGCAGCGATGGTGAAGGTAGCGCCGTTGGAGGTCACACCGTCTTCAGTCACCGTGACGGTCGCCGAGCCCGCGTTGGCAACCGCGCTGGCCGCAACCGGAGCGGTCAACTGCGTAGCGCTCACGAACGTCGTGGTGAGCGCCGTCGAGTTCCACTGCACCACCGCGCCCGAGACGAATCCTGTGCCGTTGACCGTTAGCGTGAAGCCAGCCTGGCCCGCCGCGGCGGAACTGGGGCTGAGGAAGGTGATCGCCGGCACCGGTGCAATGGTGAACGTGGCGCTATTCGACGTCGCCCCGTTGTCAGACACCGTCACCAAAGCCGTGCCCGGTGATGAGATCAGACTGGGCGCCACCGTTGCGGTCAATTGCGTTTTGTTTACGAAGTTCGTGGGAAGCGGCGAGCCATTCCATAGCACCGTTCCCATAGAGTCGAAGCCTGTGCCGATGACGGTCAGGGTGAAAACCGGTCCGCCCGCTGACACCGCGTTCGGGCTTATCGAGGTAATAATGGGGGGCGCGATGATCGTGAAAGTGGCGCCGTTCGAAGTCTGCCCGTTGTCGGCCACTGTAACCGTCGCCGCGCCCGCGGAGGCGATGAGATCGGCGGTTACGGTTGCGGTCAACTGACCGGCGCTCACGAAGGACGTGCTCAATCCAGTGCCGTTCCATTGTACCGATGCTGATGAGTCAAAGTTTGAGCCGTTGACGGTGAGCGTGAAGCCATTCCCGCCCGCTAGGGCTGAACTCGGGTTCAAGGAAGAAATCACGGGAGCTGGTGGGACGATGTTAAAGGTAACTCCGTTTGATGTCGCGCCGTTGTCCGACACGGTCACCGTCGCCGTGCCCGCGGTGGCAATAAGGTCAGCCGTCACCGCTGTCCTCAACAGTGTGTTGCTCTCGACCTGCGTACTCAACGGCGAGCCGTTCCAATCCACCACTGCTGTGGAGTCAAACCCGGTGCCGTCGACGTTTAGCGTGAACGGCGGCCCCCCTGCCGTCGTCGAAGTCGGGTCGATCGAGGTAATTGACAGTGTTTGCCCGGAAGAATTCGCCGGTGCGGCTAAGAGCACCGCCACCACCACGCACATCGTTGCAAGCAGGGACTGATTCCGCAGGCTGGCCGATTCCCGACGCATCCTGGGCCGGTTAGCATTTTCGTCGCACCATCTTCTGATTCGTCTCAACATAAGAAGCCCAACAAATGAACTCGAGCTCAGTACGTTGTCTAGGGCAACGGTTTCGGCGCCGGAATTGGTTCTGGAACGTCAGTGCAGCCGGCCCCGAAACCGGGTTGGGTAAGCAAGTCCGGCTGCTCGGTCTGATCGCCTTTCAGACCGCGAATTGCGGGGAGTGAAATCAGCTTGGGACGTCTTCGCGGGGCGGCGCCGGCAGGCACGAGCGAGATGCTTCCCTCAGCGCCATTCGAGTCCAGAATCCAGGCGGGGAAGCCGATTCGGTAGAAGAGCAGATAGTCTCCGGATATCCGCAAAGGTTGCAGCATCTGAGGCATGCCCGGTAAATGGATGTTCTCGACCTCGAGGGACTGCAGGTTGATCTTCCAAAGAGTATTGCTATTCGTGCTGGCGATGACAGCGCCGGCGCGGCTGGTTTCGAGAAACACATTCCCGTCCAGGCCGGTCAAGCCATCAGCAAGCAAAAGGTAAGAGCTCGCGCCGTCGACATTCTGCAACAGGAAGGCTGTGCTTCGAGCGCGATCAAAGGCTACAAGGTCGCTCGAGCGAGGGGCGAAGGCCACGCCCTGCAAGTCTTCCGCTGTGTAAAGTAATCGCGGTGAGCCAACTTGCGAGAGCAGGTACACTGCACTCTGGACAGTCCCCGCGACGAGCGTCACTCCGTCATCGGCGATCGCCAGGAACCGCACCTCATCCGGCAGATCGCTTGCCGCGACAACACGCGCCAATTGCGGCGAGTCGGGAAGTCCTCGAATCACCTGAAGCCGTCCCTCTGTCTTTGAATAGAGAGCCGCGGTAGAGGCGCCGGGACTGAATGCGACGATATCGGGTTGCGGAATGGCCCCACAGACCGGGACGACGGCTTGCTCATCCGCCCCCTGAAAAGTCATGAGGCCAAGAGAATTGCCAGTTTTTGGCGCGAGGAGGGCATAACTCTGACCCGGCGCGAAGTAAACGCTCAAAACACCGGTGGGAACCGCCAGCGGCTCACCGAGAGCCGAGGCGCCTGGAATGCCGACGAGCGACCGCAACTCACCTGTGCCCGCGCTACTGACGAAGCCCAGCACCGGTGTTTGCATCCCCTCGGTCGCACTATCTGCGTCGTCCGTTCTCGGAGCCGGTTCGGGACGTACAACCGCCTGTGCCTGCTCCGGGTAGCGCTGAGCCTCGGTTTCTTGGGCGGCAGGGAGCAGGCCCAGCCCCAGGCAAACTAGAGCGAATAGTAGAATTCGACTGCCCGTGCTCATGAGTTTCCCCTTCCGCTCACCTCCGAGCAGGTTCTTAATGAGGAGGCCCGATGGTCGACGAACCCGTGCCCCCGATAGTCCCGGAGGGGGATGACGAAGGCGGGGATGTACTCGATCCGCCTCCCCCCTTTCCTAACGCCACCGCCGCGCCCGCACCGGCTGCGACGCCCGCGATGATGACACCAATCAGCGTTTTCGAGATGCCGTGCGATGCTGGCATGGTCGCTCCAGATTTCGCCGCGCCGGAGGTCGCAGCGCCACCTGTCGCGGCGTTCGCCGCCGTAACTGTCAGGTAATTCGTCTGGGAGATGACGGCAGTGGCGGTCTCGCCCTGATCGGTAGCGATGACGCTGATCTTGAATTCACCCTGACCCACAGGCGTCATGGCGGAAACCGTGGCGCGCCCATCGCTGTCAGTGACCGTACTGTAAGTCGAACTGCCGTGCGCAAACGTGACGTGCGGACCGCTGGTGGGGGCAGCGAAGGTGACGGAGAGACCGGGCACGGTGCGCCGCTCCTGGTCCCGCACTTCGACCACAGGCATAACCGCTTTTTTCGCCTTAACGATGTTGACGCCACCCTCGCCCGCCAGAACGGTGAGGTCGAGCTGAGGCACCTTATCGGCTTGCGGGATGGCGCTCTGCGCGAGCAAAGCGGGAAAAGACTGCTGCCAGATAAAGGCAACCGCTACGATCATCACGCTAAAGCACCGCGAACAGGTTTTTGCCGGCTGGAAAGGTCGCATGACCCCACCCCTTTCGATCTGAATCGAGCGGCGCGAGCGAGGCGCCGGATCCCTGATAGCCGCCAACATCTTATTCGCCACACGCACGATGTCAAGAGAATTATTGGCGTCGTGGGCAACATGCAGTTGCTTGGTTGGTTTTATAAGCGCTGTTTCGAGTGGCCCTCGGAAGGGCGGGGCTTCAGGCCCGCAGTCTATGCGCGCAGGGTTAGAAGGTCCGTTAGGCCCTGAAGCCGAGCCGCTTCAGGGGCTAAAGCCCCTAAACTCTGGCCGAAATCAGTCATCGTTGACCGCCCTCTCCCTTGGGGAGAGGGTGGCCGGCAGCCGGCGTAGTCATCAGCCGGTGCCGGACGGGTGAGGGGTTACTTCCCAGGAATCCAAAAACCCGTTCCGTTCTCGAGGTTATCAAGGCAGGCAATTCAGATTCAAAGAGTTGGCCTGGGAACGCTAAATTCAACTTCGGAATTCCGGTTTAATGCAACTGAGCGCTCGCAGACCTCTTCGCCCATCTGCCCGTGGCGCGAGGACTGGCTTTGGGCACAGGCAAAAGCGTCTGTGCCGCTCCGTCGGCGGTTATCTCCCGCTTTTCAAGTCCTGAACTGCGGCGCGCACTTTGGGAATCAGAGCGCTGTATTCCTTGGCCGAAGCCTTGGCGAGGAATTGCTGGTAATAGCCTAGTGCCTGAGTTCTGTCCCCCTCCTTGTCGTAGAGCACTCCAAGGTTCAAGAGCGGCTCAACCTCGCCTGAGTTCAGCTCGATGGCCTTCTCGAAGTCCTGCCGGGCGGTCGTAGCGTCACCGCGCTGGATGGCCACCAGGCCCAGGCCGTTATACGCGCCGCTGAAATGGTCGTTCTGGAGGAGGATAGCTTTGAAGGCCCTCTCCGCGTCATCGACGTGGCCCAACTGCAGTTCGGCGGTACCCAGGTTGCGCAGGTTGTCGAGGTTCGTGGGATCGGTCTGCCGGGCCTGGGTCATGGCGTCCATCGCCTTATCCAGTTTGTGCAGACGCAGGTAGAGCTTACCCAGTCGTGCATAAAAGGTCTCGGTGAGCATGTGCAGCTTGATCCCGTCCTCGTAAGCCTTGACAGCCTGGTCGAACTGGCCTGCGCGCTCATACGCTGCGCCGAGCTCAATGCGAGCCCGGGGATTACCGGGATCGAGGCGGACCGCTTGCTCCATGGTCTGTGCGGCGCGTGCGTTGTCACCCGCTTCAAGCAAGGCCTCCGCTCGCTGGGTGAGCTCGAGAACCGGGATGCGGTCTTTGGGGTCAGCGGCGTCGGAGCCTAGTTGGATCTCACGCGATCCACCCCCTCCGACGTACCCCAGTGACTCCAATTCCCTGCGCGTCTTCTCATCCAGGGGGACCGTCGTGAGGTTTTCTGCCTTGCCTTGCGTGCCGGCGATTTTCCAGATGAGCTTTTGGAACTGGCCGGCTTCGACCGAGTGCTGGGCGACAAGGTTGTGGAGTTCGCCCGGGTCGCGATGCAGGTCGTAAAGTTCGGGGTGCGGCGCCAAGATGTACTTCCACCCGTCTGTCCGCATGGCACGAAGTTCCGACCATCCCATGTATGTTCGTGGATAAAGCGTTTCGCCGTAAGAGTAACCGGACCGCACGCGCGTTCCCTGACCGAGGAGCGGCCAGAGGCTGACGCCCTGCGCTTCCGGCGACGGCGCCAGGTGCAGGAATTCCATCACCGTGGGATGGATGTCGATCGACCGCACCTGGTCTTCGATCACTTTGCCCTGCGGAACGTCAGGACCGGCTATCATCAGCGGAATGTGGAGGGTCGCGTCATAAAGGAAAATGCCATGCGCGGCTTCGCCATGCTCGCCCAGGCTTTCGCCGTGATCCGCCATGGCGATGATCAGGGTGCGCGAGGCGAGCCCCATCTGGTCGAGGCCATCGAGCAGGCGCCCGACCTGCTCGTCCATGTAGGCAATCTCCCCGTCGTATGGATCTTTCGCATACTGGCGCTGATATGGCTCCGGAGGGTCGTACGGCGCGTGCGGGTCGTAGTAGTGCGCCCAGAGGAAAAACTTCCCCTGGCCATTCTGCTTGAGCCAGTCGAGGGCGTGATCGGTGACCACGCTGGCACGCCGCTCCGCAAAAACGCCGGGCAGTTTTCCCTCTTCGGTCTGCGCCCCCATGTCATCGTCATAGGTGTCAAAACCCTGCGATAGGCCGAACTGCCTGGCGACGGCGAGCGAGCCCACAAAGGCTGCACTGGCAAACCCCGCAGCATGGGCCAGAGACGCGATGGTGGGATGAGATGGGTTGAGAACAAAACCACCCATGTCGCGCAAGCCATGTACGGGTGGATAAGCGCCCGTCATGATGCAGGCGTGAGAAGGCAAGGTGAGGGGTACTTGCGCTGTAGCGTGCGCGAACCGCACGCCCCGCGCTGCCAGCGCATCCAGGTGGGGAGTCTTGGCTTTTCCGGGATGGTAACAGCTCAGGTGGTCGGCGCGAGTGGTGTCAAGAGTGATAAGCAAAACGTTGGCGTCGCGCGGCTCGAGGCGGCCTTGTTCCGGCGCATGGCGGCAAGCGCCGAGGAATACCAGTAGTCCCGCCAAAGCCGCCAAGCCCAGGGAGGGAGTTCGAGAGGGCAACGCCTTGGTCCTTTGCCGACGCATAATCGCCCTTCATATTACACCGAACCAGGCGGTTCCGCGCCGTAGCAAGACTGTACGGCAGTGTCCTAATTTGGCCCGTAACGCCGGCTTCCAGCCGGCAATGGAGCCGCCAAGATGGCGGCGCTACGTCCGAATTAGGACCGACTGTACTCTGCGTCCGCTGGCGGAGTATGCTAGGCGGAGGTTGCCGCGGCTTTCTCGTCCACACCCCGAAGGGGGGATGAGCCGCGGCGATCTGATCGTGGAGGTGAACGGCAGGTGAAGGCTGGCGCCCTTGCCCTCGTGTTCGTTTGGCTTTGCCGAGCGGTGTGCCTCGCCGGGCAAGCCGGTGCTCCGCCTGGGCCTGAAGCCTCGCGGATGAGTCCCCCTGAGCCTCTCCTGGTCCAGGCGACTTCGCTCGTGCGCGAAGGGAAACTGGACGAGGCGCTTCCCGTCATCCACAGGTTCCTCGACGAGCGTCCAAACTCCCCGGACGGACATGCCGTGCTCGGGTTTATCCTGTTCAAACAATCCCGGCCCGCCGAGGCGCTCCGCGAGTATGGGGAAACCGCGAAGCTACGCCCGCCCTCTGCATTCGAGTGGAAAATCATGGGCCTGAGCGCGGCGATGCTCAAGGACTATGCGAACACCGATCTGTGGCTCTCGCGATCCTTTCAGCTGGATCCCCATGATCTCGAGACCTGCAATGATCTGGGGCAGGGCAAGTTCCTGCGTGAGAAATACAGCGAGTCCGTGAATGTTTTTCGCGAATGTTTGAAGCTGGACGCGAAGAACGACTATGCGGAGAATGGCCTGGGCAGCGCCTATGAGCGCCTGGGGCGTTGGGATGAGGCAGCGGCAGCCTATCGGAAGATCATGGCGTGGCAATCGTCGAAAGCGGCGCCAGACGCCGCACCCTATTGGAATCTCGGCCGCGTCCTCCAGAAGCAGAACAAATCCCAGGAGGCCGTGAAATACCTGACGCGCGCCGTCGAACTGGCGCCCGACCAAGCCGAGGTGCGGGCACAGCAGTTCCTTGAGACCACTGGGGATGCCGGGAACGGTCATGCCTTGCTGGGATTCATCCGCTACACCGAGCAGCGCTGGCAGGAGTCGCGCGCCGAATTCGAAGAGGCGGCCAAACACCGTGATCTCTCCGCGGTGGAGCTCAAGATGTTGGGGCTTGATTGCCTGGCGCTCGACCTTTACGGCGACGCCGACAAGTGGCTCACTCGCTCCCTGGAAATGGAGCCTGGCAATGCCGGCGCCTGGCAAGCGTTGGGAGAGGTCAGGACGAACGAGCAACAATTCGCGGCGGCTATCCAGGCCTATCAACGTTCTCTCGCGCTCGTCCCGCGGGTCGTTACCGCCGAAACCAGCATGGGGTGGTGCGCGGAGTTGTTGAGCCGGTTGGAGGACGCTGCGACGGCATACAGGACCGCCATAGGCTGGGAAGTGTCGAAGCCCGACGATCCCACGCCGTTCCTTGGCCTCGGCCGCGTGCTGGTGAAACAGAATCGGCCGGCAGAGGCTTTGCCTTTTCTTCGGCAGGCGGTCGAGATGGAGCCGGCCTCGGCCGAGGCGCATGAAGAGCTGGGGAAAGCCTACTCCCTTCTGAATGAGCTCGCCGCCGCTCAACAGGAGATCGAGAAAGCCATGGAGCTTGCTCCCAAGGTGGTGCGTCTGCACTTCATGCTGGGGCAGCTCTACCGCAGAACTGGCCAAATGGAGAAGGCCAAGGCGGAACTCGATTCCTACGCGGCCAGCGTGGGCGCGCATTCGACTCCCGATCAGGACCCGAGGTGATATGAGTTTCCGGCACGCCGCGACCGCTGCCGCACTCTTTGCTCTTTGTCTCTGGTTTGTGGCCGCGAGGGCGAAGCCCGGCTCGCCGGACCAGCGAACGGATATCGTGCCGGGGAATTTCGTGGACGTGACGGCCTCGAGCGGCGTGCAGTTCCACCATTACGCCTCCCAGACCGCCAAGAAATACATGCTGGAGATCATGGGCTCCGGTGTGGCCCTGTTCGACTTCGACAATGACGGCCGGCTGGACATCTTCCTGGTGAACGGCGCGCCCATCGGCGATCCCACCCCGCTGGGCACCATCCCGCGCAAGTCCGACCCCAAATACTGGCATCGCCTGTACCACCAAAAACCCGACGGCACGTTCGAAGACGTTACCGAGCAAGCGGGTGTCGAGGGGAAGGGTTACGGATACGGAGTGGCAGTAGGTGATTACGACAACGACGGTTTCGAAGACTTGTTTGTCACCGAATACGGCGGCAACCGGCTCTACCACAACAATGGCAACGGGACCTTTACGGATGTTACGGAAAAGGCGGGCGTGGGCGGCAGCGGCTGGTCCACCAGCGCGGCTTGGGTGGACCTCGATAACGACGGCCTACTCGACCTGGTGGTGCTTCGTTACGTTTCGAAGACCGCGTGTGCCTGGTCAATGGGACTCTGCGGACCTACTGCCGGCCCGACAGTTTTCCGCCCATCGAACCGTTGGTTTATCACAACAACGGGGACGGCACGTTTACCGAGGTGTCTCGCCAGATCGGACTCTCCAAGCCGGGCAAGGGTTTGGGGATTGCCATTGCGGATTACGACCGCGATGGGCACGTCGACGGCTATGTGGCCAATGACTCCATGCCGGGGTTCCTGTACCGCAACAGAGGCAATGGCACTTTTGAGGAAGTTGCGCTACTGGCAGGTGTGGGTGTGACGGACAGCGGGCGCACCTACGCGGGCATGGGTGTGGATTTTGCCGATTACAACAACGACGGATTGCCGGACCTGGCAGTGGCCGACCTGGCCTTCGACAAGTACGCGCTTTACGAAAATGAAGGCAACGGTTTCTTTAAGTATGCCACGGATGCGACCGGACTCGGCAACATCACCATGCAGCATTCAGGCATGGGTTTGCGCTTTATCGATTATGACAACGACGGCCGCAAAGACCTGCTGGTCTCACAAGGCCACGTGATGGACACCGTCAACCAGGTCAGTCCCAACCTCCACTACCGCGAGCCGATCCTCCTTGTACGGAACACACCCCGGGGCTTTGTGGATGTTTCGGCGGCATCCGGGGAAGTCTTCCGCCAAGCGTGGGCTGGCCGCGGCCTGGCGATTGGGGACATCAATAACGATGGCCGCGTGGACGCCGTCGTATCCACGAGCGAAGGCCCGGCCCACGTGCTGCTCAACCAAACCCCCACCTCGAATCATTGGCTGATCTTGAAGTTGACGGGACACCGGAGCAATCGCGACGCCATCGGTGCGGAAGTCAAAGTGGTTACCGCTCGCGGCATGCAGATGACCACGGTTACTACGGCCGGCAGTTATCTGTCTTCGAGCGACAAGCGGGTGCACTTCGGTCTGGGGCCGGAAACGAGCGCGCAGAAGGTGGAAATTCGCTGGCCAAGCGGGATCCTGCAAACCCTTCGCGACGTCAAGGCGGACCAGATTCTGGAAGTGGATGAGCCGCGCTGAGGCGCCGCAGACCGCAAGGGGTTAACACAGAGGGCACAAAGACCGGCGCACAGGAGAGCACAGAGAAAGGCTTGGCTCTTCTCCGCGTCCAGTTCTGTGGCCTCTGTGTGAACCGCTCTTACGTGGCGTAGCGGTAGGCTGTCCGTTGATATCGGATCGGGCGCTCCGGTGATAAACCAATGCATCAATAGCAACGACGTTGGGTAGGATGAGCTGCTTTGAAAATACCCGGGAGCGCGGGCATCCTGCCCGCCTGCCGTGCCGCAGTGCCACGCAAGCTGGGGGCAGGATGCCCGCGCTCCCAGGTATTCCCTGATTTCAATATGCCCGTCCGCAGACGGGCATGATCGACTGCCATGTCAAAGGCCGGTTGAGAAAAAGACGGCCCGCCACGGGGCGGGCCGTCGAGATCAAGTTCAGAAACCAACGATCAGAACGTAATGTGCATGCCCAGTTGGATGGTACGCGGCCCATTCATCGGGCCCGTGATCAAGCCAAAGGTGCCTCCCTGGGACGCAAGTCCGTCGCCCAGGGCCGGATCCGGGTCGCCGAGGCCCGTGCGGTTAAAGACGTTCTGGAAGTCCGCGCGGAGCTGAAGCTTGACCCGTTCGGTAATCTGCGTGTCCTTGAGGAGACCGAAGTCCTCCGACTCGTGACCAGGCCCGCGGACGTTCGGCAGGAACGGCGGGGCCGTTCCCGGACGCAGCGGGTAGCCATTGTTGGGTGATGTGGGTACATCCGGGAACGCTGCCGGGTTGAGCAAGGCAGTCCCGTTAGTGACGGCCCCCGAGGCGTTATAGGCAAGGAGGGCGTTCAACCCTACGGGCTTGACGGTTTGGGGGACGCCGGAAAGGGCGTCCGGCCGAACCCACGGGGTGATGGCGCTGGAGTAGTCAAAGGCCGAGGTAATGGCCAGGGGGTCCCCCGAGCCGTAACGTTGAATGGCCGTCAACTGCCATCCGGAAAAGATCCGATCCGCCAAGCCGCTCGAATGCAACCACCTCTGGCCGTGGCCGAGGGGCAGCGCGTAGATCCAGGTCAATTTCAGGACTTGCGGGTAGTCAAAGGACACAATGCTTTTCTCCAACTTCCGGTTGTAGAGGTCCTGAATGTACGCATTGTAGTACCGCATGGCGCTGGCGCTGTCCGAGATGTTCTTGGAGAGAGTGTAGGCGCCGATGAACGTCAGGCCGTGCGTCGAGTTCTTCCGTGCCGTGAGCTGTAACGAGTGATAGGTCGAGTTGCCGAGGCCGGGAGAATCGTTCTGCACGCTGGAGTACTGTGGGAAGCGGGCGAGCCCCGAGGACACCAAATTGGTGTAGTTGTCCGTTTCAAAACTGGGATAGGGTAATTTGGTGATTCCGTATTTCGCGAGCGTCGCCGCGGTGGCGGGGTTGCCTAGATCCGCCCCGAAATCATCGGCCAGAGTGTCTCCCAGGCCCATATACTTCGCGTTCGCCTGATTGACTCCTCCCATATAATAGTTGATCAGGCGCGTCCCCTTTGACCCAATGTAATTGGCCTCCAAGAGGACCTCATGCGGGAATTGGTACTGGAACCCGCCGCTCCAGTTCTGGATATAAGGCATGGCCAGGGAGTTGGCGGGGAAGTAATCGACCCCCTGTCCATTCATGCTCGCGGGATCCGTGTTCGGCAGCGTGCCGGTAAAAGCAGGCATGCCGACCTGGCCGGGCGCCGAACCACCCGCGAAATTCGAAAGGTACATTACCGGATTCACGGCGTTAATCGGGCCAGACTGCCGGTGAACTACAACGCTGGAGTTGAACCCGAAGAACTGCTCTGCTCCCCACCCGCCTTCGGTGGGAGGCTGGTAGCTGATCCCGTACCCGCCGCGGAGGACCAGTTTATTGTTGACTTGGTAAGCCACACCAAGGCGCGGCGCAAATTCCTTGAAGTAGTAATTCTGGAAGGTATTGCCGCTGACGCAGCCGGCACAATGGCCCAGCCAGACCAGGGCGCCGGGAATCGTCGCGCCGCTGGGGAGCGGGTTCGCCGCCGTGGGATCGAATTGGGCCATGCGGTTGAAAGCTTCCGTCCTGGGCGTCGGAATCTCCCAGCGCACTCCGAGGTTGAGAGTGAGCTTGGAGCTCGCCCGCCAGTCGTCCTGCGCGAAGAAGGACATCACCCCCTGCCGGTAACCCGGCTCGGTCCTGTAAATACTGTCGCTTGCACTGTGGGCAGCGCCCATGAGGAAGCTGGCGAAAGGGTGCCCCGTCGTGCTGGTGAACCCGGGAAGCGAGGTTTCCAGGTTGTTGAATTGGAAGGCCCCGGATATGTTTCCAGTATCGTAGTCGTTGGAGCGATAGCGGAGGTATGAGCCGCCAAACTTCAGGCTGTGCTTGCCGTGCGTGAAGGAGAGGGTGTCCTGGTAGAGGTAACTTTCCTCAGGCTCTCGGCCCGGGCAACTGCTCCCGATCGACGGCAGAAATGGGATGCCGTTGGTTTCCGCGAACTTCATGGAGGGGAGGCAATTATTGAGGATTCCCGAAATCCCCATCGCGGCCGTAACCTTGCCATCTGTCGAGTTGTGGTTGCTGTCCGCGAACCGGTTGTAACCGAGCGACAGGACGTTCACAGAGTGGTCGTTGAGCGTCCAAGTGTGCATAATGCGCAACTGCGGCCCGCCCACATCCTGCGTGTAGGCCCCGGTGAGGGGCTGACTGGGCCAGGGAGCCCAACTGTCGGCCGCAGGGCTATTGTGGTAGCGGTGCCGGATCGCCATGGTAAGAGAAACACTCAGTTTCTGCTTGTCGTTGAGCACTTCGTCCACTTTGGTGGTGTACGCGTCGCGCCTGAATACGGGGCAGCAGGTGCCGCCATAATGGGGCGTGTTCAGCGTCAGAGTACCGTACTGTGGAGTCGGGAAGTACTGCAGCAGACTCGAGGTGGCCGTGCTGAACTCTCCCTGCGGGATCTGGTTCAGGACGCCGCCGTCATCGAAGGGGTCGCGGATCGTGGCATCCGCCCCGCTGGTATTGGTCAATCCGGTCACGGAATCAACACCGCCTGCCGGGACGATCCTGGTGGTGGTGGGGTCAAAGATCTCGTCTTTATACACCGTGCGTCCAAGCGCGTCCTGACCGACTGAACTCCCCAGCCAGGCATTGAAGTTCCCCTTGAGCATCGGGGTGGTCGGCACCGAAGTGAGACCGCCGAACGCATACTGGCTGTAGCGATCTCCCTCGTAGTTGAAGAAGAAGAAGGTCTTGTTTTTCCGGATGGGGCCGCCGAGGTTGCCGCCGAAATTGTTTTCCCTGTAAGTGCTCTTGGGCGAACCATAGGCGTTATTCAGTAAGCCGTCAGCGTTGAACATGGGATTGACGTCGTACTCAAACCCGGCGCCGTGGAACGTGTTGCTGCCGGACTTAAGGGAGAAGTTGACAACCCCGCCGCCCGATTCTCCGTACTCGGCGGAGTAGTTGCTCATCTGAACTTTGAACTCACCGACGGAATCCGCCCCAGGCTGGAACTCACCCATGTTGTCCCAGTCATACCGGGCGATGCTGGCGCCGTCGATCAGGATGAGATGGCTCGAGTCCTGGCCACCGTTGATCGATTGCCTGCCATTCCAGTCCGGCGTCGTGCCGGGCAGAGATTCCCAGACAAACGCGTCCAATGGCCGCCCGCCGTCACTGAGGATGACCGGGAGCGTCTGGAACTCTTGCGGTGTGATCGCCGCGCCCACTTCCGCGGTAGAAGTTGTGAGCAGCGGCGCTTCGCTGGTGACGGTGACCATTTCCGTCGTGCTGCCAATCTTTAAGGTAAGGTCGACGGTGACAACTTGCGCGACCGGCACCACGATATCCTTCGCCACGGAGACCTCGAAGCCTTGTTGGAGGGCCTCAACTTGGTACTTCCCGGGCGGAACGGGGACGCGGTAGTAACCGGCGCTGGATGCTTTGGTCACTGACTTGACCCCGGTTTCCATATTGGTGATCGTGACCTGTGCCTCCGGGATTAAGGCTCCGGAAGTATCGAAGATCGATCCGGTCAGGGCGCCCAGTTGGCCTTGGGCACAAACCCATTGCGGGATGAGGAAGAGCCCCAGACACAGGGCTATAATGCGTAAGGACCTGTGCATACAGATGCCTCCTTGGTTTTTCTCAAAATTCCCAACCGACCGACGCTTGGAATGCTCAACGGGCGCCTCGTACAGGCTCCCTGGAAAGAGGACGAGATCTCATCAAGCACGTAGTTTGCCAATTTTCGAATGTCTTTTCTGTAGCTACCAATTGGCGATTCTATGCTTGCGATGTCTTTCGTCGTCAAACGCATAGCATTTGAGAGCCTTCTTCCTCCCGAGCGCAAGGTTATTGCCGTTAAGGTTGCCGTTAAATGCAGGTGTGGGCGGATGTTGGCGAGATAACACGGTGGAAAGACATGGGTTACTGAAATACTGAGACATAATGTCCAAATCTGTTTTTCCCATTCACCTCAATTGGATTTCCTCATCGGAACGCTCTAATGTCTAAGTGTTTGAAAGTAAAGTCCATCGAGCGCGGCAGAAACGCGTGCCCCGAGAATAATGCCCGCTGGCCCGGAGACAATTAACGTTACAAATAACCGTTATCTCCGACCCAAAGTGGGCGGTTGACTGTGCTAACAGCCCTGTGTATAATTCCCGCGTCATTTGCTCCGTGCCCAAATTGTCCGCTGGTCGCGAGCAACCCCAATGGCAGTACGTAACTCTCTCGAATCCGATTCCTTGACGCTTTACGAAAAGCGGAGCGAACTGAAGCGGGTTATAGAGAGTAAGTATTTTGCCAAGGCTCCCAAGCGACGGCGTTTCCTGGAATTCACGAGTGGACAGGTCTTTCTCGGCGAGGAGAGCAAGCTCAATGAGTACTTAATTGGCGTCGAGGTGTACGAGAGGGGTACGGATTTCGACCCACAACAAGACCCTATAGTGCGCGTTCAGGCGCACGAGATTCGCCGCCTGCTGAAGAGTTATTACGAAGAGGCGGGCAAGGACAGTCCGGTGCGGGTTGAACTCCACCCCGGACAATACGGCCCGATTTTTCGGCGAGTCAAGGTTGAGTCCGAGAGTCCGGCAGTTTCCCCAGCCCAGGGAGAATCCGCAGCCTACAACCTCACTCCGTTGAAGTCCCAGTGGCAGAATGCGGTTATGGTGCTCCTGGGCTTGGTGTGCATTGGGCTGGGCTTCTCATTCGTCCGCGAGCGCGACTTCGCCCGTCAATCAGTAGAGTCGCGGACCTTGGCGGCCACTCTGCCCGAAAGCGAAGAGTGGTTCTGGAGGCCATTTCTGACGGCCGGAAGCCAGCCTCTTATCGTCGTACCCACTCCTCCTGTGCTGCGCCTTGGAACGGATGGAGACAGCCCGCAGACCCTTCAGGGTGGTTATTCAATTCCCAAAAACAAGGTGCCTCAGTTTCGCGATACGTTTCACTTCAGTGAGCTGAAGAATTTCACGTTCGTTCCGACCACGACGGACTTTACGGGAATTGGGGATGCCCTCGGCCTTGTCGATATTGCCCGGTTCCTTACCAGCCAAGGCATGGTGGTTCGGGCGAAAACAAGCCGGCTTACGGATTACAAGGAAATTCAGGGCGGAAACACCATCATTCTGGGCGGGGGAAATGCGTGGTCGAATCGGGTGTTCGCCAATCCCCCAGGGTTTTACGTCGGCGCAGGGGTTTTCAAGAACAATGCTTCCGGCCCTTCCGAGGCGTCCGAGTATGCTCCCAGATTTGACCCCGTCACCAACCGCCTGACCCTGGACTACGCCCTGATTCTCATGGAGCCCAACCATACAAAGCAGGATCGCTTGCTTCTCCTTTACGGGCTCTACACACAGGGGACTGAGGGCGCGGCCGAATACGTGACCAATGCCGAACGGCTGGCGGAACTTCGCAAAGCCCTGGTGGCTCTTGCCCCCGATAAGAAGACCCCTCCTTCCTACTTCGAGGCGCTGATCTCCGTCCCCGTAGAAAACTACGTTCCCGGAGCCGCGAGCTTAGTAGCCGCAAAAATCACGCCGTAGTTGGGGCCTTTCTCCCCTGAGAACTGCCTCAACGCTTCGAAATCAAATCTCCAAATGCCGGCAGCAACTGGTACTTATTCTCCCAGGTCGTATACATGATGCCTATCGCGCCCTGTGTGCGTTCCAGCGACTCGATCCAGCCCTTCGGATTCTCGAGGTCGTCGGCGTCATAGTAGGCGGCGGCCAAAGTCCGGTATCCGAGCTTCGAAAAGAACCCGAGGCTCTGGTCGCGCTTCTCGTAATACCAGCAGCCAATCACCAGGTCTTTGGGAATGTATTTCCAGGTGCCGTCGAAACTCCCGTCGACCAAGTAATACTTCTCCCTGGCATTGTGGTTGGGGTCGAACATGTCGGACCAGACATAGATTTCAGCCTTGGGGTTTGCCGCCCGAATCATCTTGTATTGCCGCGTCACACAGTCTCCAAGGATCTCAGCCATCGAGAGGTGACGCCGTTTGTAGGCTTCGCAAAAACCGCCGACGCGCACTTCATCCATGCTGAGAAAGTACTTCTTGGGTGCGAGATACTTTTCGATCAGCGGAATCTGGCGCTGCCACACTTCGTACACAGCGGGCTCCGACATATCGATGGTGGTCTGGTCGCGATAGATCGTAGTGCCGTGGTAATAATCGACCCGCAAGCGGTCGCCTGTATGGATGCGGCTGCCGGCCAGAAGCTTGATCGCCGGCCCCTCGTGATTCCAACTGAAATCGAGGTGAGGGTCGGAGACGGGCGCAAAATCCCGGCCCTCTTCGTAAACCACTCCCGTCTTCTCATTGCTGACCTTCAGCGGGGTCCCGGGGCGGCGCAGAAGGTTGGTAAGGCCCACTTCCTCGATGGCGACGTCGTCCACCCACACCTTTCCTTTCTTGCCGTCCGAGACGCCGACGCGGAACTCCACCTTGTCTGCGTACCAAGTGTTGAAGCCCCAGACCACCTGATGCCAGTCACTGGTCTCCGGTAGCGGCGGTTCCATGTAAGAAAGCTCGCGCCCGTCCGGAGCCACGGCGAGGAGGTGGATCGCCATGCGCGGCCCCGCGCTCTCAGTCTTCACCCAGGCGCGCAACCGATAGCAGCGATACGGATGCACGCGTATGGACTGAGCAAGGTAAACTCCGTTTTCCGGATCGCTGAACTCTTCGAAGCGCACCGAAGCCTTGCCGGAGTGAGAGACGCTCGTGTCGATTACCGCCCGCGCCCCGTGCGCCGTGAAGCCGGCGGGCAGATCTTCCCGCCTCGTTGAGGAGGGGACCGAGGCGTGGTCGGTCTCCTCGAAGCTGCCGTTAGCGATCTTCACCGCAGGGTCTGCTTGGAATGTGGCCTCCTGGCCCTTCGCCACGAACAGGGCTCCGCGCACGGGCTGACCGGCGGCCAGGTTCTTATTATGCGATAACACGCCGCCACCGTAGCCTACGCCAAAGCCGGAAGGAATAATCTCCACCCCCAGGCGGTCGCAGGTCTGCTTCAGCCGGGACAAGCGTGCGAGGCTCGCCGGAGACTTCAGGTCCATGGCGTCGAAGCCCGCCGACAGCAGGATGCCGTTAAGGCCATGCTCGCTCGCCGTGCGCGCGATGCCCTCGAGGCGCTCGAGTTCCCGGTCGCTCTCGAGACCTGTGGAGACGTAGACCCAGCGGTCACGATAGGCGTGGGGCTGACTGAACATCGCCGCCGGGACGGTCACAAAAAAGCTCAATGCGAAAATGAGTGCTCTTCTCATTACAAAATCTCCATACTGGGTTGCAAACGCGCGAAGCGCCTTGGAATTCGACCGCGAGGGCGGTAGCTTCGCTGCCGCAGTCCAAGGCGCCTTCGTCACTGAAGTTCCCAGATCAGTCGCTCACCCCCGACTGCTCACAGGCACAGACGTAGCGCGGGCGTCCAGCCCGCGGTCGCGGGAGCGTCCCTCTCCCGCGCACGGGCAGAGCCTGTCCTGAGCGGGGCGAAGGAATGCCCGTGCCACGGCGGGCGAGACGCCCGCCTTCCGATTTTCAGAGCAGTTCTCTCACTGACGTGCTCCCCCGCCGTAGGACAATATGGGCGTGACGATGTCTTCCGCAGCGTCGGTGTCGCCTGCTGCGGGGCCGTGCCACACGCTGCCGCCAAAGGTAGTGATAAAGATCGAGTCGGGATCGCGCGGGTCGGGAATCACCCGGTGACCCCACTTGAAATTGTAGCCAGAGATGCGATGCCAGGTTTCGCCGCGATCGGTCGAGCGCCAGGCGGAGGACTCAAAACCGCAGGCATAGAGAATCCGGGAATCGCGCGGGTCAACCGTGATGTCGTAAACGTGCTGGTCCTGCGCGAGAACGTTCCGCCACTCATGGCCGCCATCGACCGACAGGAATATCCCGCCATCCACCGCACCGTCTGGCGCGTGGCGGCCCCAGGCGGCCAGGTAGAGCCGATTCGGGTTCTCAGTATCGATCGCCAGGCCATTCGGGCCATTCACGCCTTCGGGCAGAGTGATTCTCTCCCAATGTTCCGCCCCATCACGCGAGCGGAAGAGCGCGCCATCCCTGTCGTTGCCGTAGCTGCCGTCCTCGCTGCGGCGCGCCAGGATGACATAGAGCATTCCGTTCTTGTCGCGCTCGAGCCGCCATGCGAAGGGTTCCGGGCCCGGCAATCCCTGGTTACGCAGCGTCCAGTTGCGGCCGCCGTCCGTGGATTTGAACACGCCCGTGCCGAAACCGGATACATAAAGAACCCTGGCATCGACGGGGCTCGAGGGATCGAGCAGGATGTGAGTGGCCGCAGTCTGGGGCATGCTCTGGCTAGCGGGCCGCCAAGTCTTGCCGCCGTCTTCGCTCAGGCACACTCCTCCCTCGTAGTTCGACGGAGAAGTGTGGCGCCACATCTTAGGCCGCGGCAGGTCGTGGACGTAACTCATCACGCCCCAAACGCGGCCTCGCATTTCGGGATCGAAGGTGATCCAATAAGTGGTGTTTGTCCACTCCGGCGGCACGCCCTCCGTCGAACTCGTCCAACTCTCGCCGCCGTCTTCGCTGCGGAACAAGCCAATGTCCGTGTAGGCAATGAACAGGCGCCGTGCATCGAAGGGATCAAAAAACACGCCGTAATTGGTGGTGACGTCAATCCCGGTGGTGGTGTAGGTCCGCTCGCCCACCCGCCGGGAATAAACGGCGTCCCAAGTGCGCCCTCCATCGAGCGTCCGCATAGTGCGGCCGTCATCGGTGCGGTAGCAGATCTTGGGATCATTCGGCGCCACGCCCAGCGAAATGCCCGGCCCCCCCCAGTCCGTCCCGAAGCGCTCGGTGATCCAGGCATCGTGGACATTCGGGTCGGGATCGTCGCCCTCCTTCCAGACCAGTTCCCAGGTCGCGCCGGAGTCATGTGTCTTAGCCACGCCCCGCAGCGGGCCGTCGTCACCCGCTTCCAGGTCTTCGAAGGAGACGTAAACAACTTCCGCATGATTGAGACTGGTGCCCACGCTTGTCATGTAAGCCATTGCCGTACGCCCTCTGGAATTGGTGAGCGCAGGGGCCCCCGTTGGTTCCCAGGATTTGCCGGCGTCTTTGGACATGAAGATGGCACGCTGCGGATTGCGCCGTTCGCCCCCCGAAACCATATAAACTATCAATTGCCCCGCTGAGTTGAATCCCGCGGCGACATCGGCAGCTACCTGCACGCCCGCGGGAGTTTTTCCCGGCAAGAATTGACCGCCCTTGCGAACTGTCACCGAATTATCCCCGAGAATGTAGAGCGTGCGGTCAGCGGCCGGCGAATGCGGGTCAATGAGAATCTTTCGGCCGCCTCCGTAAAGCCCCCGTTCGGTCAGGCGCCGCCAATGTGCGCCCCGGTCGCCGGAGAAGTAGAGATTGACGCCGTCTTTTTCCCGAATCAAAGCGTAGAGCTTTTGCGAATCGTCGGGATCTACGGCCAGCGCCAGTACGCGGCCGGCGGGGTCCTGGTGCGCGAGGTAGACAGGACTCGCGTGATCGTCCGGCATGATGATCCTTACGTCCGGGCTTGACGGGTAGACCAAACCCCAGGTGCGGCCGCGATCCTCGCTTCGCCATAGTGCGTCCGCGCCGGCATAAATGACCTTGGGATCCTGAGGGTCGAACGCGAAGAAGGTCACCGGGCTGCGCAGATCAAACAGCCGCCAGGATTGGCCGCCATTTTCTGAAATGTAAGCGCCCGTCATGTCACAAGCCACCAACACCAGATTCGGATCGTGGGGACTGACGGCAGGATAAAACTGCGCGCCCCCGCCTCCCGGCCCCAGAATGCGCCACGCGTCGAAACGGGGCGCGGATAGACTTACGCCAGTCTGCACTGTGGGAACGGCAAGATAAGTAGCAACCAACCCAAAAAGAGCCAAAGAAGAAAGCGTGAGATGCGGAAGAGGTCTTTTCATAAAAGCTCCTCCAGGAGCGACGCGGCACGCCATATACTACATCATTTGCACACCTTGCGTAGGCGGGGGGTGTAGCGCAGAGGTGGGCGCCTTTTGCCCTCCTCTGGAGTGCCAGGACAAGCCTGGCTGATCTTGTGAACTGAAAGGAATTCACCTTGTAGATTACCCGTTCAACATGTAGCCCGGCAAGCGCGAGGGGGAGTAATCCTACT
>JBEKLY010000248.1:0-11686 GCA_050010015.1 Terriglobia bacterium | reverse complement strand
TAAAACCACCGACTGGAGAGCCGGATGCGGGAGATCCGCCAGTCCGGTTCGGAGGGAGGGGGATTCGAATTCAATCGTTTCTCCCTACCCCTATCTCATGTCCAGCCCCTGCGGGGCTGAGGCCAGGGTCGGTCGGGTGACGGCAGGATGAGTAACCGACCCCTCACCCGTCACGCTCCGGCTGATGAGAACGCCGGCAGCGGGACACCCTCTCCCCTCGGGAGAGGGCATGCTTTTAATTCGGGGCTGGCGCAGGTCTAAGCCCTGCGGTCTCGATGTGTCAAAGCCTGGCAACACGAACAGCTTCGCCATGCGCTGGCCACGATTAAGTTCAGAGTGAATCTTACCAATCAACGCGGAACGGCGGCCCTCTCCCGTGGGGAGAGGGTGTCGCGCGCCCGCGCTCTCATCAGCGGAGGCGAGACGGGTGAGGGGTTTCTTCCGTAGCGAAGCAAAGTTGCTCTGCCCTTCTAGGTCCTCGCGACGCTGTTATACTTCCTCCGTGCGAATCCCAACCCAACGCGTGCGCGAATTGCGGCGCGACCAAACCGGCGCTGAAAAAGCAGCATGGTATTTGCTGCGCGGCCGAAGGCTTGGCGCGAAGTTTCACCGCCAATGCCGGATCGAAAACTGGGTTGTCGATTTTTACTGCTTCGAGCATCGACTGGCAATCGAGCTTGATGGCGGTGTTCATTCTCAGGCCAGCCAAATGCGGAAAGACGCGGCGAAAGAGGACTATCTGAGAACGCTCGGGATCAGCTTGCTGCGCATTCCCAACGGGCTGGTGGTGGAAGATCCGGCGGAGTTCGTGCGCAAAGTGCGGGAGGCCATCGAGGTGGGGATTCGTCGGGCGAAGGCGGATGAGCAACCGACCCCTCACCCGTCCCGCTCCGGCTGATGAAGGCGCCGGCAGCGGGACACCCTCTCCCCAAGGGAGAGGGCCATGCTTCTATCTTGGGTCGCATTCCAAAACGCCGTCGTGGAGTGTGACCGTCTTGCCGGAAATTGCCGCGACGCGCTCGCCGGGGACGATGATTCCGACCAGGTTCAGCGGGTCGGCGGCGGAGAGGGTGAGGATTTCGGGCTCGAGGGGCACATCGCGATGGGTGCCTACATCAGCGTGGCGCGCGGCGCGCAGTGATTCGAGCGCTGAGGCCAGGGCAAACTGCTCGCCCACGAAGCCGTCCACAAAGCGGCCGCCGCGCACTTCTCCACGGTCTTCGAGGCGGCGGAAGGTAATCAACAGCTCCCGCCACTTGAACGGGAACTCTTCCCGCAAGGTCAATTCGCGAAACACCACGCCGTAACGCTCGAGCAGCACGCGGCAAACCCCTTCGAGAATCTTCGTGCGGTCCGCGGCCTCGCCTGGAAAGAGCAGCGACCATCGACCCGTGCTGTGCCGCGGGCGAGCCTTGCGCCCCCGGCCCTGTCCGGAGCGCCGCTTGGGGTCGATGAGGGCGCGCAGATTGTCAAAGCCATCGGCGGTGAAGAGTCCCGCAGCCACGAGTTCCCAGAGGGCGGTTTCGACCTCCGATTTTAAGCGGCCGGTCCCGCGCACGATGTCGGCGAAGAAGGAGGCGCCGCGCTGCCGGACGTATTCGAGCACTTGGCGCGCCGCCTCGCTGAGCGCCCGCGACACTTCAGCAACAGGGGCGTGGCGCGGCATCATCCAATCGGATTCTTCCCGCACGAAGAAAGTGATGGGGGCGGCGCTGGAAGGTGTGATGCGGCGGGCTGGCTCTTGTAGCGCGGGCGTCTCGCCCGCGGTGGCGCGGGCACCCCCTCGGTCCACTCGGGGCAAGCTCTGCCCGCGCTCGCCCGAGCGGGAGCGGGACGCTCCCGCGACCGCGGGCGGGACGCCCGCGCTACCCAACGCCGGGTGCGGCGACAAACGTCCCCAGCCCACGGCGCCCGTCAGGCAAAGCTGGTCGAGGATTTGCGGGTCATATCCGGTCACGCGAGGCGCCAGGATGTGCCGCTCCCAGGCACTCGCGGGCGCCTCGAAGCCCTGCAATTGCCGGATGACCTCCAGCACACCGCGTTCGGCCATCACTTGCGTGCCCGGGGCAAGGTGTTGCCGGCGCAGCAGCCAGCGCATGAATTGCGCTCGCGTGACAGGCTGAATTTCCTTGCGCAACGCGCCCAGCGTGAGCCGATGAATGCGTGCCAATAGTCGGCGATCGCACCACTCAATGGGAAGCTGATGGCCCTCATCCCTCCCGGTTGTGTCCCCGCGAACTCTTCGGTTGTCATCCTGAGCGGAGCGAAGGATCTCGGTAGTTGATTTCGCGGACTCCGGCGAACTGCGGAGATTCTTCGCTTCGCTCAGAATGACAGAAGACGGAATTAGGATGACAGGCGAGGGCGAGGGAGGAATCGCAGCGGCAGTGAACTGCCCGCGCAGCACCCTGCCTTCGGCTTCGAGGCGCAGCATCGCGGCCTCGATATCCGCAAACGGCAAGCCCACCGTGCCCGCCAGCCACGCAACGTCAACAGGACCCGAGTGCTCCATCCAACCTCGCACGAGTTGAGCCAGCGCATCGTCTCTCGAAGAAACGGACTCATCGATTTCGACAGGGCGCGTCTCGAACTGCGCCTCGGGGAAGAGCATCGAGAAGGCTTTGATCTTTTCGGCTGGAACCCAGAGGATGCTGCCGCCCACCCGGGCACGAGCAGCGCGTTTATCAGCGACGAGTTGGCGAAAGAGTTCGCCCCACAACTCGGCCAGTTGTAGCACAGCCACTCCTGGCTGTGCATTCGGCTCGAATACCTCCGGCACAGGCAGGAGTGCCTGTGCTACAGGCGGAACAAAGTTTTCCGGCAGGGCGATAAAAACTTGCAGCACTTCGTTCAGTTCATCTGCGTCGCGGACGTCCGGCCAGGCTTCCTCGCGGACTTGCGCGATGGCGGCGGGATCGAGGCGGCCGATTTCGGTGAGCACGGTCTCCGGCATCACGCGGCGCAGAGAGACGGCGCGGGCGCGGCGCTCCTCGATGGGGGCGTCATCGAGGTAGGCGTAGGGATTGGCGTTCAAGATCTCATGTGAGAATTGCGACGGAGCGGGCGTGTCCACGGCAAGGCAGCGGATACTGCCGTCGCCGATGCCGCGCAGCACGCGCTTCAGACCCTCAAGGTCCAGCGCCTCCGTAAGCACGTCCTTCATCACTTCGCGGATCAGCGGGTGGTCCGGAATGCGAATGTCGCCCTCGATGTTGTCCTGGCAGGCGGCCGCGTCCGGGAAGACCGCGGCGAGCAAGTCGTCGGCGCGCATGCGTTGAATCTGAATCGGAACCTTCTTGCCGTTGCGAAAGCGCGGCAGCGCCAGGGCGCGCGTCGCGTCCCACCGCCAGCGTGTGCCGAAGATGGGCGAAACGAGAGCTGCCTGTTCGAGGACCGGCTCGACGGATTGCGGCAAAAGAAAATGGAAGACATCTGCCAGCGGAAAGCTGTGCTGCTCGCCGAGCGAAATGTTCAGGCCGTCTTCGGTGGCTGCGGCTTGCAATTCGAAATTGAAAGAGCGGCAGAATCGTTTGCGCAGCGCCAGTCCCCAGGCTTTGTTGATGCGGCTGCCAAACGGGGCGTGGATGATCAGTTGCATGCCGCCGCCCTCATCGAAAAAGCGCTCGGCAATGATGGTGTGCTGGGTTGGAACCGCGCCCAGCATGGCGCGCCCGGCCAGGATGTATTCGACCGCCTGCTCGGCGCCCGCATCATCGAGGCCGCACTGGTCTTTCAACCAGAAAATTGCGGCAGTTGGGAGCGCGGGCGTCTCGCCCGCCGGGGCACGGGCATCCTGCCCGTGCGCATGGCCAGGATGGCCATGCCACGGGGCGAATTCGCTAATCTTCCCGCGAATCTCTGCAACTTGGGCGGAGAGTTCCGGGGTGCGGGCAGGCGCCTCGCCCAGCCAGAAGGGGATGTTGGGCGCGGCGCCGTGCGCATCCTCCACCAGCACGCGCCCCGAATTGCCCTCGACCCGCGTAATACGCCAGGAGGTATTGCCTAAGAGGAAAACATCGCCGCCCATGCTTTCGACGGCGAAGTCCTCGGCCACCGTGCCCACGGTCGTGCCGTCCGGCTGTGCGACGACGGTAAAGAGTGCAGACTCCGGGATGGCGCCTCCATTGGTGATGGCCACCAGGCGGCTGCCGCGCCGTCCCCGCAGGCGGTGCCCGACGCGGTCGCGATGCAGATAGGCGCCGTAGCGGCCGCGGCGGGCGGTAATGCCCTCGGAAAGGATTTCGAGCAGCGCGTCGAAATCCTGGCGAGCCAAATCGCGGTAAGGATACGCTCGGCGTACGACTTGGAAGAGATCTTCCTCGTTCCAATCTTCGCAAGCGCACATTGCCACGATCTGCTGGGCGAGAACATCCAACGGCGCGTCCGGAATCTCGAGGCGATCGAGCTCGCCCTGTCGCAGGGCATGGACCAGCGCCGCGCATTCGACGAGGTCGTCGCGGGTCATGGCAAAAAGGCGGCCCTTGGGCACAGCGCCGCGCCAGTGGCCGGCCCGGCCGATGCGCTGCAAAGCCACCGCGATGGAGTGGGGAGAATTGATCTGGCAGACGAGGTCCACCGTGCCGATGTCGATGCCGAGTTCGAGCGAGGCGGTGGCCACGAGCACCCGCAGTTCGCCCGCCTTCAGCCTGCTTTCCGCCGCGAGGCGCACCTTGCGCGCCAGGCTGCCGTGATGCGCCGCCACGGCCTCCGCGCCCAGGCGCCGGGCGAGGTGATGCGCAATCCGCTCGGACTGCCGACGAGTGTTCACGAAGACCAGGGTCGAGCGGTGTTGTTGAGCCAGTGCCGCCAGCCGGTCGTAAACCTCTTCCCATATGTCGTTCGTGGTAATCGGACCAAGCTCGCTCGGCGGCACCTCGACAGCAAGATCCAGCGTGCGGCGATGGCCGATGTTCACCATGACGGGCTCGGCCCGGCCGCTTCCAGCCAGGAACCTGGCAACCAACTCGAGCGGCTTTTGAGTGGCGGAAAGGCCTATGCGCACCGGCGGCCGGCCCGGGCGCCGCTCAGCGACCAGCCCTTCCAGCCTTTCGAGCGAAAGCGCCAGGTGCGCACCGCGTTTGTCGTCCGCCACAGCGTGTATTTCGTCCACGATTACGGTTTCAACGTCGCGCAGAAGAGCACGGCTTTTTTCCGCGGTCAACAGAATGTAAAGGGACTCGGGCGTGGTCACGAGGATGTGGGGCGGATGCGCCAACATCGCCCGCCGCTCCGGCGCGAGCGTGTCGCCGGTGCGCACCGCAGCACGGACGGGCGTCATCGGCAGCCCGCGCGCAGCCGCCAGCGCGATTATTTCGCTCAGCGGCACTTCCAGATTTTTGCGAATGTCGTTGCTCAATGCCTTGAGCGGCGATACATAAAGCACTTCCGTGCGGTCCTCGAGGACGCCGCACGCGGCCTTGCGAATCAGGCGATCGATGCAGGCAAGAAACGCCGCGAGCGTCTTGCCGGAGCCAGTAGGCGCCGAGATCAGCGTGGATTTGCCCGCGAGTATGGACGGCCAGCCCTGCTCCTGCGGTTCCGTGGGCGAGCCAAACCTCGCCGCGAACCATTCCTCGACGAGCGGGTGCGCCCAGGCTAGAGAAGCAGCGGATTTCTGCGGTATGTTCTTCAACCCCGAAGTCGACATCTCAATCTAAGTTTAGCCGTGCCTTGGAAAAATGCAATTGCCCGCTGACGCCACGTTCGGGGCAACTTCAGATTCTTTGCCGCCTTGAAAATGACTCCCCTCCTCAGCGGGAGGAGGGGCAGGGGTGGTGGGCGGTTGCCCAGTCGCCCGGCCACCACCCCTGGCCCCTCCTTACCAAAGGAGGGGAATCATCTTCACCACGGGTGCTGAGCCGAAGGGTCGTGAAGTCTTCGCTCGGAATGACAGGGCGCGGCCAAGTATCGGATGCTCCATTCACCCCCTTCCCGATGACTTGCTTCCCGGTATAACTCCGGTTATACTTTTTGCATGAAAACAGCGGTCTCCATTCCGGATCCTCTCTTCCATGCGGCGGAGCGGGAAGCGAAACGCCAGAAGGTTTCACGCAGTCGGCTTTATGCTAAGGCCGTTGCCACATATCTCCAGGCACGCCGGGATAAGGGGATCAAAGAAGCGTTAGACGCGGTTTATGCCAACGAAGCTTCAGAGCCTGACCCCTTTTTGACCGCTGCGGCTTACCACTTACTAACTAAGGAGAAGTGGTGATTCGGCGGGGTGAAATCTGGTGGGCCAACTTGCCGCGGCCGCTCGGGTCGGAACCAGGTTTTCGTCGCCCTGTGCTCGTCGTCCAAACGGACCCATTCAACGAGAGCCGGGTTGCGACGGTAGTGGCTGTGGCGTTCACGTCCAATCTGAGGTTGGCGGATGCTCCCGGTAATGTGCTATGCCGGCGGCAGGACACTGGATTGAACGAAGACTCCGTAGCAAACGTCTCGCAGCTCACCGCGCTGGACAAGCGCTGGCTCACGCAGCGAGTTTCTAAGATACCGCTTGGCCTCTTGCGGGAGGTCGAGGACGGGCTCCGGCTGCTGCTGGGGCTGTAGGTATTGAGAGGTGGAAACTACATTGGCAAATCTTCAGGCGACTATTGAAGAACTCTACGACGCGCCGGCCGAGGAATCCGGCGAAGAATACTTTACCGCATTCGATGAATTCAAACTGTCTCTGAACGAGGGCCGGATTCGGTCGGCGGAGCCTGATCCGAATTCGCCGACGGGCTGGAAGGTGAATGCCTGGGTGAAGAAGGGGATTCTGCTGGGCTTCCGGATTGGGCGCATCACTGAAATGGGTCCTCCGGGTTTTCAGTTTCGCGACAAGCACACCTTCCCGTTGAAGCAGATTCGCTGGAACCTGCTGAGCGCGCGCATTCCGCCCGGCGGCTCCTCAATTCGAGACGGCTGTTACATCGGCAGGAACGTGACCTGCATGCCGCCGATGTTCGTCAACGTGGGCGCTTACGTGGACGACGCCACGATGATTGACTCGCACGCCTTGGTGGGTTCGTGCGCGCAGGTGGGGAAGCACGTTCACCTGAGCGCCGCGGCACAACTCGGCGGCGTGCTCGAGCCGGTGGGAGCCATGCCCGTGATTGTGGAAGACTTTGTTCTGGTGGGCGGCAATTGCGGGGTCTACGAAGGAACGATTGTCCGCCAGGGAAGCGTTTTGGCCGCCGGAACGATTCTGACCGGCTCGACTCCTGTATACGATTTGGTGCGAGATGCAGTCTACCGGCGCCAGGGTGAGATTCCGTTGATGATTCCCGAGGGGGCGGTGGTGGTCCCCGGCGCACGCGCCATCACCACTGGACGGGGAAAGGAGCTGGGGCTTTCCCTCTATACCCCAGTGATCATCAAGTATCGCGACGAAAAGACCGACGAGTCGGTGCAGCTCGAAGAACTGTTGCGGTGAGCGGCAGTGGCGCCGCCCCGTGCCGCATTAACGCGCCTTTGATTAGCGGCTCAGGCAGGAGTGCCTGAGCTACTTGCGCGATAGATTACTTTTATGACGGCGATAAGTAAATTGAATTGTACTTGACCAACTATCCGGCTTATTTTTGTATCCTAGGAATTCTGCTTTGAGCTTGAACCCCCCAGAGCGGTCGTACGTTGGCCGGAGGGGGTGTTAAAACAATGTATTACTCGCTGTTCAACAGGAATGTAATCCGTCTCATCCTTACGGCGCCGCCGGCCATAGCGCTGTGCGGCGTACCCACAGAAAAACCCATCGTGATTATGTAGCCGCTGGCCTGAGTGCTGAGCGGCGAACCCCTTAAGAAACCAATTCGGTGCATCGGCAGGCGCGAGCGCCGAAATAAAAGATTGACGGGGGCCGGGTAGAATGGTAATCTACCTACCGACTGGTCGGTAGCAAGCGCCCTCCGCCATCGGAGCGGGAGAGAAGATGCCTAAACTTTTTTCGGGTTCGGAACTCTTATTGGAAAGTCTTCGCCGTCAGCAGGTGGAGGTGTTTTTCGGATTGCCCGGCGGCGCCGTGTTGCCGCTTTACGACGCTCTCTACAGCGCTGGCATTCGGCACCTCCTGGTGCGGCACGAGCAGGCTGCTGCCTTTGCCGCCGATGGCTACGCGCGCGTCACCGGTAAGCCTGGGGTTTGCCTTGGTACCTCCGGGCCCGGGGCCACAAATTTGATCACCGGGTTGACCTCGGCGATGATGGATTCCATTCCGGTGGTGGCGCTGACGGGCCAAGTGCCTCTGGCGCTGATCGGCAAGGATGCCTTCCAGGAGGCCGACACCATCGGCATCAGCCTTCCCTGCACCAAGCAATCGTACCTGGTACGGTCGGCCTCCGAGGTTCCCGGCGTGATCCAGGCTGCCTTCAAATCCGCCGTTTCGGGACGGCCCGGCCCGGTGCTGGTGGATCTTCCCAAGAGCGTGCTGATGGAAACCGCCGAGGCTAACTTCCCCCCGGCTCTCGGGCCAGTGTCTCCGGAACCTCCGCACGAGTGGACGGACGACGACCTGGAGCGCGCCGCCGACATGATCCTCGAGAGCAAACGGGCAGTGATCTATGCGGGAGGCGGCGTGATTACGGCCAACGCTTCCGAGGAGTTGCGCGAACTCGCCGAATTGACCCACATTCCTCTCACCACCACGCTGATGGGCCTGGGCGGCTTTCCTTCGCGTCACCCCCTCTCGTTGGGCATGTTAGGAATGCACGGGTCCTATGCCACCAACACGGCCATCTGCCAGTGCGACTTGCTCATCGCGGTCGGCGCGCGGTTCGATGACCGTGTCACGGGACGCTTGAACGGATTTGCGACCAACGCGAAAAAGATCCACCTGGACGTGGACCCCTCCGAGGTCAACAAAAACGTGCGCGTGGATGTGGGGTTGGTCGGCGGCGCCAAGGAAACGTTGCGCGCGCTGCTTGCTGTATTGAAGCGGTGGAACATCCCGCCCCGGATGGAAAGGCAGCAATGGCTGCAACGTATCGAATCCTGGCGCTCCGAGCACCCGTTGACCTATGACAAGTACGCCAACAACGTCAAGCCGCAATTCGTGATCGAGACCCTCTCGCAATATGCCAGCGAGGATGCCATCGTGGCGGTCGACGTGGGGCAGCACCAGATGTGGGGGGCGCAATTCTGGAATTTCACGCGCCCGCGAGCCTGGCTCTCCTCGAGCGGACTCGGCTCGATGGGCTACGGATTTCCGGCCGCCATGGGGGCGCAAATGGCGTTCCCCGACCGGCAGGTGATCGCCATCGTGGGCGACGGCGGGTTCCAGATGACTCTGAACGATCTCGCCACCGTCGTGCAGTACAGAGTTCCGGTCAAGATCGCCATCATCAATAATCGCGCTCTGGGGATGGTCCGCCAGTGGCAGGAGATCTTCTTCGAGAAACGCTATTGCGACATCGACTTGGACTTCGCCCCGGACTTTGTGAAGCTGGCCGAAGCTTACGGGATTCGTGGCGCGCGGGTCGAACACCGTACGGACGTCGCGGACGCAGTGCAGGATTTCCTGAGCGATCGCGAGCCGCGCCTGATCGACTTCTGGGTTGATCCGGCCGAAAACGTTTATCCCATCGTGCCGCCGGGAGCGTCGCTGGCGGAAATGGTCGTGGAGCCGCCGCACGCGCTGGTGGAAGAGGAAGCGCTCGACGATCTTTGGGCAGTGTAACGAGTACATGAAGGGGACGGCTTGCCGTCCCCTTCCGAGGGTAGGGCAAGCCCTACCCCTACGTCCGAATGCGATTGAGAGCGGGAAGGGAGCGGATTATGCAGTGGCTACTGACTCTTGAAACGAACAACGACATGATATCCATCTGCCGGTTGATGAATATCTTCCGCCGCAAGAGCCTGAAGATTACTACCCTGACGCTGAGCGCACGTCCGCTGGGGTTCTCCCTGATGGGCGTCGTGGATTCAGCGGAAGCCGATATTGATTACCTCTTCAACTTCTTGCGGCGGACGGAGGGCGTACAGCACGTTACCTGGTACCGACATCAACCCTTTCCGAACGCTTCCTTTGTTTTCATCGACTCGGAAGAGGACAACTCGGGAGTCACTCGAGTGCTCGAGGCGTTTCCACAATCGAAGCTGATCTTTGCCAGTCATGGGAAATATCTATTGGAGATTCCGGCGGAGAGGCGGCGAAACTCCAGCTCGGTTGACTCTCGAGATACGGCGTTTCATCCCTTCGCCTGCGTCCGGACGACGCGGTCCGCTCCGCAGGCGGAGCTTGCGGCAGTTTCGGCCTGATCTTCACATCTGCTCTAACACATGACGATAAGCTAGAGACCTGCTATTCTCGAAAGAGTCCTTCTGGACTGTCATTCCGAGCGCAGCGAAGAATCTCGCCGTGCTTCGGGTGTCGGGCGAAAGTAACCAGGGCGAGATTCATCCCTTCGATGGATGTATCATCCGAAGTGGATATTTCAATACATGGGGAAACGAAATGGCAAAAGTCTATTACGAAAATGATGGAGATTTAAAAACTCTCGCGGGCAAGACCGTCGCGGTGATCGGCTACGGAAGCCAGGGCCACGCGCATGCGCTCAACCTGCGCGACAGTGGATTGAAAGTTATTGTGGGCGAGGTGCGTCCCTCCACTCCTCAGGCGAAAGCCAAGGAGGCGGGTTTTGAAGTCGTTGACGCCGGCGAGGCCACCCGGCGTGGCGACCTCATTGCCTTGCTCATCCCTGATCACGTGCAGCCCAAAGCTTACAAGGAACAAGTCGAGCCTAATCTTGGCCAAGGGAAGACGTTGTTGTTTGCCCACGGATTCAGCATTCACTTCAAGTTCATTATTCCCCCTCCGACCGTGGATGTCATCATGATCGCGCCCAAGTGTCCTGGCCACCGCTTGCGCGAGTTGTTCCAGGAAGGCGTCGGCGTCCCGGCCCTGCTCGCTGTTCAGCAGGACGCCTCGGGCCACGCCGTCGAGACCGCGCTCGCTTACGCCCGGGGACTTGGGAGCCTCAAGGCCGGCGTTATCCGCACCACCTTCAAAGAGGAGACCGAGACAGATTTGTTGGGCGAGCAAACCGTGCTGTGCGGCGGCGTCTCGGCACTGATCACGGCGGGTTTTGAAACTCTGGTCGAGGCGGGCTATCAGCCGGAGATCGCTTATTTCGAGTGCCTGCACGAATTGAAGCTGATTGTGGACCTGATCTATCAGGGCGGCATCAAGTACATGCGTTACTCGGTGAGCGACACGGCCGAATACGGCGATTACACGCGCGGCCCCAAGGTGATTGACGCGCATGTGCGCGAGGCCATGAAGAAAATCCTCGCCGACGTTCAGAATGGGAGCTTCGCGAAAGAGTGGATGGACGAGAACGCCCAGGGCCGCAAGAAGTTCCTCGAAATGCGCGCCCAGGCCGCAAATCATCTGATCGAAAAGGTCGGAAGCGAGTTGCGGAAAATGATGCCTTGGATCCAGGGTTCGAAGGAGGAAGTCACCGCCGCCCAGGCCGAGGCGCGACGGTAGGCTACCAACTTGTAGGGGCGGTCCTGGTGGCCGCTCTCTGGAGTTCTTACATTTCGTTCGATCTGAATGCGCGGCTCCGCCGCCGTGCCTTGCGGAAAGGCTTCGAAGCTGTGAAATTTTCGCATTTTGTACTTGACTAGCGTTATCGCTAGTTGCATACTTTCCCCATGGGATACCTTTCCAAAGTGCAAGTGATCGAGAGGGCGAGGGGCAGCCGCCAGTTTT
>JBEKLY010000247.1:0-11707 GCA_050010015.1 Terriglobia bacterium | reverse complement strand
TCCTCAAAGATGATGTTGGAGAGGGGGTAGCCGCGCGCGATCTTTTTCTTGATTTCGGTGTCAAGATCGTCCTGCGTATCCTTGGCTTCCCAATAGCCGCGCGGCAGGCTGTTGCGGTCTCGGAGCGTGCCGTCAGGAACGATACGAGCGCCGCCGGACTTGCCCGATAACTCCGCGATAAACGTCCAGCCCCTGCGGCTGGCGGTGTCCGCCAGCAGAAACTCAAAGGCGGAACGCACGTTCATCTCATTCAGAACGCGCTGGTCCCGCAGGGCGGCAACCTGCTCATAGTATCTGCGGATGGAGCGGTGCGTCGGAGTAATAGGACTTGTAGACATTGGCTTAAATCCGGCCGGTTCCCTCCCAATGCGGGGAACACTTTTACCACAGTCGGCCTAGGCGTGCAACAGCAGGCGCAAGCTCGCCGTGCTGAACCGGATTCCCAAAATCAAGAAGGATCCCGACCGCTACTGGCGGCAGGTGTTCTTCATCTGCGACGAGTACCACGAATTCGCCACCGCGTGGCAGAACGATCCCAACGGCGACGAGAAGTTTCTGGCCCTCTCCCGCGAGCCTCGCTGCATTCCGATCATTGCGACGCAGAGCATCAGCTCGCTGCACGACGCCCTGCCGGGGGAAACCTGGCGCGCGGTGCTGCAAGCGTTCCGGACTAAGATTTTTCTGACGCAGACCGCCGGCTGGCGCATTAGAGCGAAGTGCTGCGATGATCGGAGTTCTAATGCCCGGAGACCGCAGAGCTTTGCTCTGCGTCATCCGCGATGCGGCGATCGAATACGAGTGCCAAGCCGAGAACTCACCTGACGCCGCCGATCCGATGAAGCGCGACATTCTCGACGCCGTCAAGCGCTGGGATCAGTATGACTGGCTTGCCATCGAAAACAACTAGGTCGTCGTCCCCGCGGAAGCGGGGACCCATTTTCGGTGGATTCCCGCTTGCGCGGGAATGACGAGATTCAGGGCGTGACGGGACTTCTGGGGCATCTCGGCTTTCCTTTTCCTGTTCGACGACAATCCGCTGGTGAAACGCGCGTTTTGCCCGCCCAAGGAGTGCTACGACCCGAAGCTCAACGCTGACGGGCGCTATGGCCGGCCATGCCGACCACGAATGTGCCATTGCAGGAATCAATGAAGCAGGGCTGTTTCAGTACCTGGAAAAGCCCTGGGACAATGCCCAGCTTCTGCTGGTCATCCGCGCCGGGGTGGAACGCGCCCAATTGCTGCGGGAATTCGAAGATTTCGGCGCTCGATTCGGCGCACTCCGCCTTGAAGGATGCGCAGCGGCGGCGGCTGCAGGCGTTCTTGTGAGCGTTGGGGCCGGCTGCTATACTTAAGTTCTGCATGACACGGCATTATCTGCACATCTTCCTCCTGGTTGTGGCCCTCGTTTCGGTTCCGATACGCGCAAAAGGTGCGGCGGATCCGGCAGTACGCGGAATCCCTAACTTCCATCAGGTGGACGGGACCATCTACCGCGGCGGCCAACCCACGGCTCAAGGCTGGGCCAGCCTGGAGCGATTGGGGGTGAAAACTGTTATTGACCTGCGCCGCCACGAGGAGCATTCCATCCAGGCCGAACGGCAGGAGGCGGAGGCGGCGGGCATGCACTATGTCAATGTGCCGATGAGTGGCATCGTGGCGCCCACAGACGATACAATTCTCAAGGTGCTGGCTCTGTTTCAATCGAGCGGCGCCGGGCCCGTGTTCGTACACTGCCGGCTTGGGGTAGACCGGACAGGCGCCGTCATCGCGTGCTACCGGATCGCGCACGACGGCTGGGGGAATCAGAAAGCGCTCGACGAGGCTAAGGCGTGCGGCATGCACTGGTTTGAGTTTGGCCTGATGCGCTACATTTTGAGATTCTCACCACCGCCGCAGCGCGCTTCAGCCGAAGCCGTTCCGACCCGGGCATCGGAATCTCACTAGTGTCCTGGGACGTAGATTCGTTGACTAAGTCAACCGTGATCCTAGCCCCGTCAGGGGCGGCAGCATGTAGCCCAGGCGTAAGCCCTGGGGGAAACGACCCTCACCCCGCCTTCGGCACCCCTCTCCCGCGCGGGCGGGAGAGGGGACGGGGGAAAGGGAGGTCCGGCGGACCCACGGCTCACGCCGTGGGCTACATGCTGCCGCCCCTTACGGGGCTGCGGAGGCGTCCACATAGCAGGGCATTTATGCAACGAATTTACGTTACATGACACCAGAAGTGAGCGACTGCTTCTTTTTGGGTTAAAATTGTCTTTGGAGTCCAAGTCGACCCGAGACGAGCAGCACAAGCGAGCGGTCGTCCTGCGTACTTTCCTTCAGCGAAGCAAGTGATTGCGTGGGGCGCCAGGTGTTCCTCATTGCCCACTGCGATGAACGTCCTGATCCCACCCTCACACACTCAATACGGGACAAGGAGCGTCACGCACGAGGGCGTAAGTTAAATCGCGCAAACGTTCGCGTTCGCCAGGCTGGGCACTTCTCCCGACAACCAGGATGTCCGCCTGCAGCTTGCTCGCCGCCTCTGTCACCGCGTCCTTGATGGGGCCGGCGGCGACGTGAACCTGCGCACGCGAGCCCAACACTCTTTGCATCTCGTCCAGGCGGCTCAGTGCCGCCTGAGTTGCCATTGATCTGACACTCTCTTCCAAATCCAATTGAATGGGCAGCCCGCGGTCCATGGCGGGAATGGCATGAATAATGGAAAGATTCGCGTGAAGTTTCTCCGCAACCTCTGTAGCGCAGCGAAGCACACGCTCCGAATCCGCACCGGAGCCCACGGCGCAGGCCATTTCCCGATGATCTAACGGCCTGGGCGCTATGGCCTCTGCGTGTAGCGTGGTCAATACTAAACTGTCGGCATCGTTCAAAACCTTCGCGACGGTGGATCCCAGCAGCATCCTGCGGAACACTCCGGCGTGGGTGGGCATGACGATCAGCTCAAGAGCCTCTTCCCTCGCGATTCTGGCGATTTGGGCGGCAGCCTCTCCCGTCGCCACCAACCGCGGAACCTCATGCAGCGGAAACGCCGAAGTGAGGTAGGAATCGAGCCTGGCGCGGGCGGACTCTTTGCGGTCCTCGTGGATATCGGGTGCCGGCCGCGCCAGCAACTCGAACCCCGACGTGCTGGGCTCAAGAACATACAAGAGGGTCACCTTAGCCTCGAGAATGGCTGCTGCCCTCTTTACGAACGGCGCCATGGCGTCGCACGATGCCGAGAAATCCACTGGGAATAGAATCTTCTGTATCGCTGACATAGCTTCATTCCCAAGTTGACATCGATTGAACCCGAATTCCGAAGTGGTGCGATTGTGTATGAAGAAACCCCTCACCCGTCCCGCACCGGCTGATGACTACGCCGGCCGCGGGACACCCTCTCCCCAAGGGAGAGGGCCGTCAACACAATCGATTTAAGCCCTCTCCCCCGGGGAGAGGGTGGCGAGAGTAGCGAGCCGGGTGAGGGGTTTCTTTTCACGGAGTTTCGCAACTTCGGAATTCGGGTTCAGGCAAATGCAGATTCTTCGGCGCCTGCCGGCGCCTCAGAATGACATTGTTCGCCGCGCAGCGGCCTAGGCAAGACTCTTTACCGCGGCCGCGACCAGTTTCAAAATGGGCGCGGGGTACACTCCGGCCAACAGCAGTGTCACCGTCAAAGCCACCAGAACATACCTCTCGCTCAAGGAAGGCCTTCGGAGCCGCCTCGTTCCCGTCGCGACGGCGGCGGGAGCAAGATCATAGATGGCAACGATGACCCGCAAGTAGTAGAAGAGGCCGAGCACGCTCGTCAGCACTAAGGCGATGATCAACCCCCAAGTGGCCGATGACGCTCCCGCCGCGATGATATAGAACTTGCCGACGAATCCCGCCGTTAAGGGAATTCCCGCCAGCGATAGAAGCATGAGGGTAAAGATCACGCCGAGTCCGGGTTCCCGCCAGAAGAGGCCCCGAAAATCGTCCAGCGTGCCGGCTTCCAGGTCGGTCCCCGAGACCGCAGACACAACGCCGAAAGCCCCCAGAATAGCGGCTAGCGCGGACCACCGCTCTTGTGGTCCGCGTCTTCGGGCCCCATGATGGAGCCATCAAATTCGTGCGCGCGGACCGAACGGTATTCTCGCGCGGTCGACAATCAAACCGCAGCGTTCGTTTTGCTCCTCGGCGCTCATCTCGGCGTGTTCGTTGTAACTTGACCATCGCCAATCTTCCGGGCGGCTGACCAAACCGGCCCTCACCGGGTTTCGGTGAAGGTATTCGACCTCTTCGTTGTATTCCTTGACGGTGCGCAGGGCGCGGTCCAAGAACTTGGGTTGCCAGAGTTCGCCGCCGCCGGCCGGGCGCTCGTTGACCGCGCTCATCGAGTTCTGCTTCACCGACTGCATGGCCAGTGAAATGGTTACCGGATACAGCGGCGCGCCAATGCAGTGCCAGTGGTGGGGGAGAAAGACCCAAGCTGTCAGGTAAAAAGGGCGCAGTGCCCGCGCTCGGTTGAGGGCTCGCGCCAACCGGGCGAAATCAGGCTCGGTGAATTTCTCTCGCCGCCTGAGCAGGCGCACGACGATCAAGGAATATCGATGGGAAAGAAAAGGACGCCGGAGTTTCGACACCGCGATAGAATACGGCACGGTGGCGATCATAGCTACGCAAAAGACGCGGACCGCAAAATCGGCGGTCCGCGCTACTTGCTATCAAGACCCTACTCCTGCATCATGGGATCTTCAGGGTCTTCCCGCAGGCTCAAGTGCTCCAGCCGCCACTGCTTGAGCATCAATGACTGCGCGTACGTGAGCGCTTCATCTGACATAACCCTACATTCAAGCAGTTCGATATCTCTCCAGGAATTGTTCTCGTTGAAAAACAACTCTTTAAATGCGGCTTCGATCTTTTCTCCGACATTCAGAGCAACAACCTCCGATTCCCGGCTGTTGGGCTGACTTGCGTAGAGTAAGACTATAGCAAGTGCGTAAGTGTCATTGGGCTCGTTCCGTTGAACTTCGTTGCGGTCGTCCACATCAAAGAAAACTGCGCGAATGTGTTTGCCCGCGGGCTTCAGAATCTTCGTAAGGCGCGCACTGGCGTCCGATTCATTTAATCGTTTCACAAACGCATCGGGGAAGGCCGCACGATGATACCGTGCCGCGAGCCAATGCTGAAGAATTGATTGTTCTGTGGGACCGAGCTGGAACTCGCGGCTGGGCTCATGATCGGCAAAATCGCTTTTCGGAAGACGGACCTTCTTTGTTGCAGACAACTCAACAAATTTCCCGCCGTCTGGAGTTGCAAATTCAATATGGAGCACGCGCGGGCTCTTCGCGTGCGTAAAGTTCCCGTCCGCTTTTTCAATTTGCCGCCCGACGATCAGCTCAATTTCAGGCTCTTTGTCTGGTGAAGCAGCGAGATCGCAGTCGTGTGAGACCACAACAACAAGTGTCACTTCCGGAGCCCGAGCATCGCGAAGCGCGAACTTCTCGACTGTTTCATCGGTAAGTACGCATCCCTGCCGCCACGGTGTCTCCCTGCTCCATTCAGCCATTGCCTGTCATCCAAGATCCTCGTTTAGCATCGGACTACCAATCTCCGAATAATCAGGGGCTACAGTACGATTAGCCAGTCGGCGCTGTAACGCCTCACGTTGCGAGCTTTCCTTTTGTGCGATCTGCAATAGTGATCTTGCGGCATCCTGCGCTGAACCACCTTCGCGCACGGTATCCATCAGTGTCTTCCCATGTTCCAGCTTTCGTCTGACTAGGTATGAGGAACCGGCCAACCCATCAGACAGAATCAAGTCTGCGGCCCGGGCGAGATCGTCAAGCTTTTCTACACTATCCTGTGAGGGTTTCTCGCCAGCTATCCAATTGTAAATACTTTGACGGGAGACACTGAAAATGCCTGCGATATCTGCAATCGAGAGTTTGAAAACAGCACGTATCTGAGCAAGACATGCTTCCGGCCCGCGAAGATGGCGGACCAAGCTCTGCCCGCTCGGTCGCAACTGGACAGGAGCATAACCTCGTTGTTGACGCTGATTGAAATAGGAAGGACTGGTGACGCCTCCCGTACCCGCGAGGAATGCGAAAGCTACCGCTGCAGCTGCGCTAACCGATCCAGAACGACTGACACTTGAAATGCAACTGCCTGTTTTGTCTGTCCATCGCCACGCTGTTGTTTGCATATTTTATTTCCTCCTAATTACTTCCAGACTTCAAGAGCATGCTGCGTCACTAAGGCCCGAAATGCTTCGTTGATTCGGTCATGCAAAACACCTAATCGCTTCTTAACTTCCTCCAGATTAAATGGCATTCGTTCAGCAAGAAAGGCGTCCGTATCAAGTATGGCATGCATGCCGCTGAAATTCGAAAATGATTGGGCAATCTTGAGTTCATTCAATAGAAGATCCGGAGGAAAGCCGACCGGGCCTTCCTGGACTACGGCGCGGGAGATTACAGAACCCTCGGCGCTTTCTGCCATCGTTTCTGAAAATGTGTGTTTTGTTCGCCCTTTCAGTCGGCCGTATAAGCCCAATGCCTCTGGTATAAGATACTGACTTAGCACCTCTCCTTCGCGGGGGATGACTGCGTCCAAATACCGCAATCCAACCCTCTCAACAAAACTGAGACCACCGACCATTTGATCCATCAGTTCAAGTCCTTTCATCAGTTCAGCGACAAATGTCTCGAAGGCCTCATATCTGGTTGACTGAAATGACAGAGCTCCGTGCTCCAACAGGAAGTTTTGAGTATTCCCCGTATCTGAGAATACGTAGCGCTCCAAGGGCTGTGCTGGTGGGATCTGATCCTCTGATTCGCTGTTTACTGCCGGTGCAAAAGCGAATGTCATCGTGACTGCTTTCTTAAAACCTGCGAAACCGTGCTTGCGGAAATCCTCCTGTATCCCGGGAATAAAGGTCGAAAGACTCAGAATCGGGTTGAACCGGACTTGGGCGATCGTGAAATATACCGGCGCGTTCTTCATCTGGCGGGACATGAGTGCTCCTAGCCTTGGGTGGTTGACAGTTAGGTTTACACTTTGCACTTTACACTTTGCTTGACACCGCTGTCAAACAGTATTTCAATCGGCTGCGGCAGCCATTCTCTTGAATACTCGAACTGACTTCTCTGAAAGAAGTTGCATTGAACGTGTTTACGCGGTTCTCTATGACAACGGATGGCCTCATAGCTTATCGTCGAATTTGGGATTACCCAGAAGAATTTTGCGCGCCTGATCGGCGTAACCGCCAGAGCCGTCTCACTTTGGATGAATGATGAGCGTCCGATTCCCAAGCGTGTCGTCACTTGACGGTCGCCAACCCTGATAAGTGGTGAAGTCCATTCACGCCCCAGACCGCGCATTGGCTCCCCAGAAACGGGTCCGAGGAAATAGCTCCTGCCTTGTCGGAAGTATTTACTAATTCGCTGCAGGAACACACCAGGGAACGATGGCTTGCGTAAACGCTCGTTTCGGCGAAAGAACTGTGGGGCCACCCGAACGCTGGGCAGCCTGCTTCGTTCTGAAATCATGGCCGGCTTCGAGCGTCGTTGTTGCGATCTGGGAGACCCTCAAGAGGGGCTCTGGGAGGCACGCCGGGCTCGGATCGCTTTGGCCCGCGCTTCCATTTCCGCGGCTTGGCTCTCGCGGCCGGTTTGCCGCAGCAAAAGAGCGTAATTCTCGAGCGCCTGGGCCACGTTGGGGTGCTCCGGCCCCAGCGCCTTCTCCAAAATCCTCTGCGCCCGCTGGTGGAGTGGCTCCGCCTCGGCATACTTCCCCTGGGCACGATAAACCAAGCCCAGATTGTTGAGGCTGGTGGCCACGTCGGGGTGCTCGGGCCCCAGCGCCTTCTCCCGGATCCCCAGCGCCCGCTGGTGGAGCGGTTCCGCCTCGGCGTACTTCCCCTGGGTACGATAAAGCTCCGCCAGGTTGTTGAAGCTGGTGGCCACGTCGGGGTGCTCGGGCCCCAGCGCCTTCTCCAAAATCCTCTGCGCCCGCTGGAGGAGCGGCTCCGCCTCGGCGTACTTCCCCTGGGCGTAATAAAGGATCGCCAGGTTGTTGAGGCTGGTGGCGACGTCGGGGTGCTCGGGCTCCAGCGCCTTCTCCTTGATTCCCAGCGCCCGCTGGTAGAGCGGCTCCGCCCCGGCGTACTTCCCCTGGGCACGATAAAGCTCCGCCAGGTTGTTGAGGCTGGTGGCGACGTCGGGGTGCTCGGGCTCCAGCGCCTTCTCCCGGATCCCCAGCGCCCGCTGGTAGAGCGGCTCCGCCTCGGCGTACTTCCCCTGGGCACGATAAAGCTCCGCCAGGTTGTTGAGGCCGGCGGCGACGTCGGGGTGGTCCGGCCCCAGCGCCTTCTCCTTGATCCCCAGCGCCCGCTGGTAGAGCGGCTCCGCCTCAGCGTACTTCCCCTGGGCACGATAAAGCTCCGCCAGGTTGTTGAGGCTCGAGGCCACGTGGGGGTGCTCGGGCCCCAGCGCCTTCTCCAGAATCCCCAGCGCCCGCTCGTGGAGTGGCTCCGCCTCGGAGTACTTCCCCTGGGCATAATAAAGCTCCGCCAGGTTGTTGAGGCTGGTGGCCACGCCGGGGTGCTCGGGCCCCAGCACCTTCTCCCGAATCCCCAGCGCCCGCTGGTAGAGCGGCTCCGCCTCGGAGTACCTAGCGCGCTCCTGGAGGTAATACCCAGCCTTGTTGAACAGCCGCGCGGCTTCAGCGAACTCGAATCCAAATTCATCTACAAAAGAAGCACAGGCCTGAGCATGGGGAAGGACGCGCCCGCATTTCGGCCAAGTGGAAAACTCTACATCGGCGAAAGCGAGGTTCACGGCTCGCACGGCGCGCTCCGCCCACTGCCGCTGTTCGGCCTTTTCAATTCCGTCCCTCACCACCGCCTGAACCAGGCGGTGGATGTCGAGCGTCTTGCTCGAAGGATTGCGCTCAATCAGCGAATGCCGCCCCGCCTCCCTGACCACCTGCGCGAAGTCCAGGGGCGTCCGTACCTTGGCGAGGTTTTCACCCAGCTCTGCCGCACCCTCGGTAAAGATCTCCTCCGGAATCGCGTCCGGGGCAAGGAAGGCGCAAAGGCGGACCAGGTCCGCCGCGGCGGCGCTCGCCTCCGCCACTTTCTTGAAGGCGAGGGAGAAGGTGACGCTAACGGAGGGATGGTCGCCCAGCCCGACGCGCTCGGCCAAGAGCTTCGACCTTTCCGATCGGTAAAAATCGAGGTATTCGGCCAGGCTCGAAGGCGCCTCCTCGATAAAGGCTCCCGCCTGGTCGAGCGCCAGGGCCAGTCCGCCGAGTTCGCTCGAGATTTGCTCGGCCAACTGCCTGTCGCCTTCGCTCGCGGCGCCGGTCGGCGCGTCCCTGGGAATAATTCCCGCCCGGCGAAGCAAGAACAGCGCGCCCTCTCCCGCTTCCATCTTCTGGATTTCCACGCGCTCGGCAATTACCGAGGTGGCCTGTGCGCGAGTGGTGAGGAGGATGTGCCCTGGTGTGTCGCGCGGAATGAAATCGCGCGCCAGCGCAAGGTCATCGGCATTGTCGAGCACCAGCAGCCACCCGGGATTGGCTTCAAGCGAGCGCCGAACGGCCGCGACGGCTTCTTCCTGCTTCTGGGCCGTACTCTCCGGCAGACGGAGCGCTGTCGCGATCGCAACGAAACTTCGAAGCAGGGTATCCTGCGATTCCGCCCTCGCCCAGAAAACCGACTGGTACTCCTTCCGATGCCGGTAGGCGTATTCCGTCGCTGTCTGCGTTTTGCCCACTCCGCCCAGGCCGCTGAGCGCCGCCCTGCCTCTGGATTCCAGAGCTGAGCGCAAATCCTCCAGAATCTTCTCTCGGCCCGTAAAGAACGGATTCCTAGGGTACGGAACGGTCCAGGCTTCGAGAAAATCCTGCCGCCGCTCGAGCTCCGGCAGCGACGGAAGTTGGTCCCGTGCCGGCATCGGCTTCACACCACCGAGCGGCGGCATCGTAACCCTAGGCTGATGGGTGAGGCGCCGGTAAAGCAGCTCATACGCATCGGGGACCGTGTAACGGGTAACACCCTGAAGAATGAAGGGGGTGTGCGCAGCATCTTCCCTGAGAAAGATGATCGGTATGAATTTGATGTTTCTGCCCTGAGCGTTGTAGAGCTCCTGGGTAATGAAGTGGCCCTCCCATGTCGCTCCCAACCCGACTCCGGGCGCTTCCTCTCGCTTGAACCGGCGCAGGTAGGTCTCAGTGCAGGCCACCAGAACGAAATCCGACTTCTCAACTTGCCTCTCGCACCACAGCGGCCATCCCTCGGCGGGCGATTGCTCGTACTGATCGATGCTGCAATCAATCCCCTCGCTGCGCAGACGATTGGACAAAGCCAGGACGCGATCCATGTGCTCCACCGAATCGTGAGTGTAGCTGATGAAAACCTTCGGCGCTTCGGACATTACCAGGGATTATACAGCACCAGTCCTTAACGACTCCACAGGAGCCCTTGAACAGGTAAGACGGTTGCGTGGATGAAATGAGCTTTTTCGATCTGGAATTCTTCTCTTGACAAACGGGACGAGATAGGCTAGAACCGTGTTGTGGGGTTGGGCAGGCTGTAGTCCTGCCGGTTAGGTTATGCTAGAAAGCCCTCTTCTGTATTCGTCTGTAGTTCCCGCCTGTGGTTTCTGCCTCCAATTTCAGTTAAGAAGTCGAGGAGTCAAAGAGTCGAGGAGTGGGAGACCCAGAGCCGACCGCGACCGTCGCGCGCGGGGCCGCAGGCCGGAAGGTGGGGGAGGGCTTCCCAACGTCTCGGCCGCTCAACTTATCGACTGCAAAATCGGGGGAACAAAGCGAGAATGTCTATGAAAACAAAGGACAAGTACAAAAAGTCTGGTAGCGCAGACCGCCGGTTCTGCGGTCTGCGGCTTTTCCATGGTCGCTGGGGCAGGCCGCGCACCGCAAACACGGCGGTCCGCGCTACACCAAAATCGGGGGAACAAAGCGAGAATCTCCATGAAAACAAACAGTCGAGCAGTTGAGGAGTCGAGAAGTCGAGGAGTTGTGGAGCCGAAACGGGAAGTCGAGCGGTAGGATGCCGACTACTTGTCTGTCTTCGACTCTCAACTCTCGACTTCTCGACTTGAATTCGGGGGAACAAACCGAGAATGTCTATGAAAACAAAGGACAAGTACAAAAAGTCGCTGAGTCGTACAGTGCCAGGCGCCATCCTGATGACGAAAATCCAAGCTCCGTAACAGTGTTTCGACATTCGTCACTGAGGGTGGCAACGGGATGCGAGGAAGCGCCCTAAATCCCGCCGGGGACTGGGATTCAACTTATCGGCTTGCGGCCATACAATCTGAATCACTCGATTGAACGCTATCTGCAGAAAAGTGCCTCCCTCGGCCGACGCGAGCTCAACACAATGCTCTCGCCGAGCTTACGCGTTCTGTGGAGCAGGGTGGGCCGCGGCATTCCACCAGTGCGGACGGCATACCGTTTTCTTGCACTTGTAGCGAGCCGATGCTGGATATGTGTGTGGGTTGTGTGCAGGGAACCGTCGGCGCCTGCATGATCGTTCGAATCGCGAGCACTGCCATCCGTCAGCATCTCGGCATACCGGCCGCCCATTTGCCAGGAAACCGACTTGAACGAAGCCGCCCGTGCGGCGGACGCTGCGCGTGCGTGTTGCCCACAGGGCTGCTCTAATCAGGCTATTGTCGGGTCATGAGGAGGTTCCCTATGACCCGTTTACGCAAAATGA
>JBEKLY010000246.1:0-11832 GCA_050010015.1 Terriglobia bacterium | reverse complement strand
GGTGGCGAGAAGAGCATCGACTGCTGCGCGCCATAGTCATCGCCAAAGTAGCCGCCATTCACTCCAATCTCAACAAAGTGTTTGGCCAGCCTGACCTGGATGTCGGTGATCCGGTCGAACAGTTGTTCAACCCACTCGGGCATCTCGACCATATCCATCAGCAGCGTGTCGAAGCCGCGCAGAGACCAAGCTCTCTCGAAAAGGCACATCCCCAGATTCGGGACGGCGAATAATTGGCAGTGCGCAACGATGGAACCGGCCGCGTCATCGAGGAGGTGCGGTGCGTCCGGATCCGGCCAGGGGAACCGCCCGAGATCGGTGGAATGGGCAAGCGGCGCAAACGAGTGCCAGTAGCCCTCCGTTTCCGTGCTCCATCCCGCCCCCCACCAATCGAACTGAGTGCGGCCGTCTTCGCTGAGGCGTTTCGGATGGGCCACGTCCACGCGCAGAAGATGGTTGTCCAACCGCGCAGGAAGGTCGCCAAGAGGTATCTTGAAGTGGCCGGCGAGCTTTTGCCCCATTAACGGGGTGTAGTTGCATTGCGTAGGAAAGCGATCAACGGGCTCGTGGCATAGGGCGCGGCGGACTCGTTCTTTCCGGGTCAAATCCGAGGGTAATGGAACAGCTTCAGCGCCGCTCATCGGCGAGTGATAATGTAAGGCTTTACATTCACTGTCAACTGTTATTCTTGGCCCGTCGTTTGGTCCTCAATCCGTCGGTAATGACGGACGAGATTGGAACCGCCACCCGGGCACGACATTTGCGCCCCACGCGCTGGCAACTCCGCCGTTCTAGCCGCGAAAATACTTCTTGACAAGCGCTACGTAAAGGGTTACATCATCTACGCCGATTGGGCCCTGCTCATGATCTCTGGTTGGGTCACCGAAACGAGCCCGGCCCTAAAACTAGCCGTGTACGACTGCTTCCCTTTGGTGGATATTCTTCGCGTCGAGTCCGGTGTCAATTAATAATAAGGAGGACCTTATGAGAACCTTCATGCTAAGGCGCGCGGGCATTTTGAGCTGCGCGCTGCTTCTGGCTTCCGGCATGTTCTTTCGCTGCGAGGCACAAACCACATACGGCAGCGTTGTAGGCACGGCGCGTGACCCCAGCGGTGCTGTGGTTGTAGGCGCGCACGTGACCGTTACCAACGAAGCCACCGGGGTCAAAGCCACCCAGGACACGAACGACGTGGGTGCCTATGCGTTTACTACGCTTTTCCCCGGTCGATATAACATCCACGCGGAGATACACGGATTCCAATCCGTGGACGTTCGTAACATCGTGCTGCAGGTCGACCAGACCCTGCGGTTCGACTTGACCATGCAAGTTGGACAAGTTAGCCAGAGCGTCGAAGTGACCGCCAGCCTGGCTCCGCTGGCTACGGAAACTTCGGACGTCGGCGAAGTCATTGAGAACCATCAGTTAGTGGATCTGCCGCTCAACGGGCGCCAGTTTGTACAACTCGCCACGCTCTCGAGCGACGTCTACCTCTCCGGACCCAATAATGCCGGCGATTCGGCCGGCGACCAGGTCATCAATGAAGGTGGCCGCCTGTTTAGCAACAGTTACATGCTGGACGGCACGGATATCCGCGTGGAGCGGGGTGGCTCGTATGGAGTGAGCCCCTCGATTGATGCGCTCGGCGAGTTCAAACTCTTGCAGAACACTTTCTCCGCCGAGTACGGTTACGGCCAGACGGTCTTGACGGCGTCAATTAAGAGTGGCGGCAACTCCTTTCACGGCGTAGCCTACGACTTCCTCCGTAACAACGCCTTGGATGCGAACTACTCCTTCAATCCCACCGGCACGGTGCCACCCTTGCGCCAGAACCAATTCGGGGGAAGCTTCGGCGGACCGATTAAGAAGGAAAAGGTCTTCTTCTTCGTGAATTACGAAGGCACACGCCTCCAAGAGTCCAACGTGACCAACGTGCTCGAACCGACCCCGGATCAATTGGGGGGCAACCTTGCGGGTATGGCCACCGCCATCGATCCCACGACGGGCCAACCGTTCCAGGGAAATATCATTCCAACTGCCCGCATCTCGCAGTTCGCGAAGGCGGCCGCGCAGTATTATCCCACCCCCCATGGAGCAGCGGCGACGGGGTACAATCTGGCGGCCTTCACGGGATATACCAGCGACAACGACCAGGGACTTGCCCGCCTGGACTACTACATCAACGCCACCAATCGCCTGGATGGCTTTGTGTCAATCAATAATTTTTCTGACAACAATCCCCAGCCCAATCCCTATAGCGGCATGATTGACACGCGAAAAGGACACCCGATCGTGGGCGCGGAGTACACGCACATCTTCAGCCCTACCCTTTTGAACAACTTCCATTTTGGCTATGCCAATCAGGTTATCTACGAAGGGCAAGGCCAGCTATCCACCACCAACTTGCCGGTGACTCTCTTTGGTTTACAGAACGTCAGTCCCGACGCCTTCGCGCAGGCTATCCCGGAGATCGGAATTTCCGGTTTTCAAACGACCGGACCCAATGAATGGCAGCCTACCGGCACCACCAATAAGAACACTCAGTTCAGCGACATGGTGACGGTTACGCGCGGGCACCACATCCTCAAAGTCGGGACGGATATCCGCCGTATAACTTACCAGGACTTTGGGTGGGCTACGCAAAACGGCACGCTGGACTTCAACGGTCAATACACAGGCAATGCAATGGCCGACTTTCTTCTGGGCATTCCGAACTATGCTCACCTTGCCCAAAAGGGCGCCGGAGACTATCCGTACACCCTTGAGTGGGCGGAATTTGCCGGCTTCGCCCAGGACGATTGGAAGATCAGCCGAGAACTGACCCTCAACCTCGGCTTGCGCTATGAATTGGTCCAAAACCCGCGCGAGATACACAACGAGTACGACAACTGGGATATGGCAACCCAGACGATGCTCTATGCGGGGAAGACCATGCCAGAACGCATCTATCCGGCACAGAAAGACAACTTCGGGCCGCGCCTGGGGCTGGCCTATAGCCCCTCATGGCTGCCCAAAACGGTCGTCCGCGGCGGGTTCGCCATCATGGATGGCCAACAGCGGCTGTGGGAAGCCGCCTTGTTCCATTTCCAGCCTCCCTATGTGAATGAGATGTTTCTTTACAATGACAGCCCTAAACCCTCCTTCACGAGCGCTACGTTGTTCCCTGCCCCGATCACGAGTTGCTGTGCGGGAGTCGATTTGACGCAAGATACGGTCTACACCCTCAATCCCAGAAAAACCTCGAAATACTACGAATGGAACTTCAACGTGCAGCGGGAACTGCCCCATAACTTCCTGTTGCAAGTGGGCTATGTGGGCACCGCAGGAAGGAAGTTGCCGATCCGGTACAACGCGGATCAAGCGACTCCGTTCGACCCCAATAACCCCACGTCTGTGCTGTCTCGCGAGCCGTATCCGCTCATAGGCTACATCGGCGGGAATGCTTTCAGTTCCTACTCGAACTTCAACGCCCTTGAAGTCAAAGTCGAACGCCGGTTCGCCCATGGCTTCTCCATAACCGGTGTCTATGACTGGCAGAAGGACCTGGAAGTGGGCACCCAGGACGAAGCTTCGGTGTTCGATATCAACCACCAGAACTGGAACTACGGCCCCTACTACGTGGCCCATCATGCGGTAATCAACTACATTTACGAGCTGCCCTTTGGTCCTGGGAAGGCTCTGCTGGGTAACGCTCACGGGGTGCTGGGACATCTTGTGGGTGGCTGGCAATTCGATGGGATCACTAGCCTCGAGTCGGGCAACTACCTCACCGCCAATAGCGACTTCAACAATGGCGTGGGTGGCCGCGCCGGTAACTATGCGGACGTCGTCCCCGGCCAGAATCCAAATAGCGGATCGCATACCGTGGCAAAGTGGTTCAACACGGCCGCCTTTGCGGAGCTCCCTTACACTCGCTATGGAAATGCCGGTGAAGGCACCATCATTGGACCCGGATCAGTTAACTTCGACCTCTCCTTCTTCAAGAACATCAAATTCACGGAGTCGAAGTCCCTCCAGTTCAGGTGGGAGATGTTCAATGCCTTCAACCACGTGAACCTGGGGAACCCGACCACGGACGTTTCCAGCGGCAACTTCGGTGTGATTGGTTACGCAGGCGCAGCCCGCGTAATGCAAGCCGGATTGAAGCTCTACTTCTGATCCGGGTTATTTATTGGGCGAATGGTGGCGCGGTGGATCGTCGGTAAGTATTCTGCGCCACCAAGGCCCAGCGGAAAAAGGCTATCTGTCATGCTGAGCGGAGCGAAGCATCTGCAGTATCTTCCTGAAAACAATCAAATGCAGATCCTCCGCTCCGCTCAGGATGACAGCCCTGGGGACTTTTTCCGCAGCCTGCCGGTCCTTCATCCAAGCGACACCGTCTTTCCGCAAATTTCATAAGATCCCATGTCGAAAGCCCTCTTGTTCTGTGTAATGGTTGCGTGGGCGGTTCCCCCCATGTTCAGCGCCGGGCCGGCTGCGCGAAGCATATCGGTGGCAGGCGAATGGCGCTTGCGCCTTGACCCGAACGATGCCGGCATGACGGAAGAGTGGTTCAAGAAAGCGGACACATTTCCCGAGATCATCCGTCTGCCGGGTTCAACCGACGAACAGCACTTCGGCAATAAGAATGACGCGCGCGACCCGGGCCATCTTACGCGCGCCTACTGGTTCATTGGCCCGGTCTGGTACGAGCACGAAGTCACCATCCCAGAGGAATGGAAGAGCAAGCGCATTACTCTGTTTCTGGAACGTTGCCACTGGGAGACGCAAGCTTGGTTTGACGGTTACCCTTTGGGGCTTCAGAACAGCTTAGGCACTCCGCAGGCCTACGAGGTCGGCCAGCCGGGCCAAGCCATCGTGACTCCTGGCAAGCATCGGCTGACCCTTCGCGTAGACAACCGGCGCGGAATCGATGTTGGCGAGTCCTCCGCAGTCACCGAGCAGGGTCCGGGAAACTGGAACGGCATTGCCGGAGGCATGGAACTTCGCGCGACAGATACCGTCTGGATTGAGAAGGTCTTTACCTACCCGGACTTGGCCAGCAACGTCGTACAGATCAAGCTCAGAATTCGGAATAGCACCGGCGAGACGCAGGCGGCGAAGCTCACGCTGGCGGTCGGCGGAGCCAAAAGTCTTACGGACATCAATATCGGCCGCCATCCGGTGGAAGTCATCGAGCAGGATCTTCGGCTGGCGGGCCCCACCCAGCCGTGGAGCGAGTTCTCTCCCACAATTCAAGCGTTGGACGTGTCCATAGCTGCGGCTGCCGCGGCTGGGTTCTTCGATGAGGCGCACACCACGTTCGGAATGCGCGCACTCGCTACCGCGGGCAAGCAAATGCTGCTTAACGGACGGGTGATCCGCTTGCGCGGAACCGTCGACAATGGCTCGTTCCCCTTGAAGGGCTACCCTCCCACCGATGTCGCGACTTGGCGGGCACGATTCCAGACCTACAAGGACTATGGCTTCAACCACGTGCGCTTCCATTCCTGGTGTCCGCCGGAGGCGGCGTTTACCGCTGCAGACGAGTTGGGCCTGATCCTCCAGGTCGAAAACCCGATGTGGATTGCTGACGGCCGCATTTCCGCGAATGCGCTTCGCACCGGGTTCATCCGCCAGGAAGCCGAGGCCATTGTCGATACGTACGGCAACCATCCCTCCTTTGGCTTGATGACCATGGGGAACGAGCTCGGCTCGGCCCTGGACGTATTCCTGCGCAACCTCGTCCAGAGCCTCCAGGCACGCGATCCCCGCCATCTGTACACCAGCACGTCGGCCCCGGACAATATGCTCCGCCCGGACGATTATTTTGTCTCGGCGGGTCCGCGTTGGCAGAACCTGCGTGGCGATCCGCGCTTGGAAGCGAAGCCACCGGATACGGGCTTCGATTATCGACAATACATCGACAAGCTCGATCGCCCCGTGATCGCCCACGAACTCGGGCAATGGACCGTCTTCCCGGATTTCGCCGAGGCGCACTCTTACACCGGTCCCTTGCAACCTCGATATCTCGAACTTTACCGTGAGGCACTGGAACGCAACGGCATGTTCGACCAAGCGGAGGCTTTCCGCCAGGCTTCAGGCGCACTCATGGTAGCGCTTTACAAGGAAGAGATAGAATCTAATCTGCGCACACCCGGCCTGACGGGTTTCCAGCTACTAGGCCTCACGGATTGGCCCGGTTTTGGCCCGGCATTCATTGGAGTGCTCAATACGCTTGGTGAATCGAAAGGCCTAATCACGCCGGATGCGTTCCGGCGCTTCTGCGGTCCGACGGTTCCACTCTTGCGCTTGAAGAAACGCACCTGGACGACAAACGAAACGCTGGAGGCGCCGATTGAAATCGCCCATTATGGCCCAACCGCCATCGAAGCCTTGAAGACGGCGTGGGTGGTGCGTGACGCCGCCGGGCGTACCGTGGCCTCCGGCCAGCAGCCGTCCACTAAGGTCCCCACCGGTGGCCTTACTGCTCTCGGTGCGATTCACCTGGTGCTGCGCAACTTCCCTGCCCCGGCGCGGTACTCGATCCAGGTCTCGGCAAATGGCTTCGTCAATGACTGGGACATCTGGCTGTATCCCGAGAAGCCTCCGACGCCGGTAGCCGGCGTGGTAGTCGCAACGCGCTGGGACGCCGGCACCCGGGACCAACTGGCAGCAGGCCGCACCGTAGTCCTCCTGCTCGACCCGCGAGAGCCTGCGCGCACCACGCCTACGACGTTCACCACCATTTTCTGGGCGCATTCGTGGTTTCCCGAGCGCCACGAAACCATGGGCATACTCTGTCAGCCGTCGCATCCGGCCCTGGCGGACTTCCCTACCGACTCGCACTCCGACTGGCAGTGGTGGGACCTGATAAGCCGCTCGCGCGCGTTTGTGCTCAATGGCGGGCCGGCTGGATTTAAGCCCATCGTGCAGGTGATCGACGACGCGGCTCGCAGCTACCGCCTGGGAGCTGTGTTTGAAGCGCGCGTGGGCGCCGGTAAGCTGCTCGCCTCGAGCTTCGATCTCGTGAACTCGCTGGACACGCGCGTGGCGGCGCGGCAACTGCGCTATAGCTTGATCCGCTACGCCGCTTCGCGCGATTTCAATCCCCATAGCGAACTCCAACCCGCGTTCCTGGACGAGTTGTTTGGCACGAAGGATTAAGAACTGTCCCGAGTCGGGAGGCGGCAGGCGCCGGATAATGACCTGCAAATACGCGTTGGGGGCGTCCGTTTGAAGGGAGATTATGACTAATCTCGAGCGATTCACCCACACGATCAACTGGGAAATTCCAGACCGGCTCGTGACGTATGACCTGGTGGACAACCGCGCTCTATTCGAGACGTATGGAGGGTCCGGCGACCTGATCGAGCGCAACGCGCGCATGGCCAGCAGAATCGGTCTGGACGCAACCCGGTTTATTTACGATCCCGACCACCACTGGATGTGGGAGAAAATCCAAAACTGGATACGCTTCTTCGGAGTCGATCCTTCCTCCTGGGAGGTTTCAGAAGCCGGCGGCACCGCCTGGATTGCCAAGCGCCCGTTCCACGACCTGCAGAGTCTCGAAAGAAATATGCCGGTCATGCCGAAAAAGAGCGAGGTCGAGGAATGGTTCAAGCCGGTTATCAAGCAAATCAAGGAGGTTTACGATTCGTTCGACGTCGTGTTCATCGGCGCGGTGGAAGGCCCCCTGACCGACGCGTACACCTACTCTGACATGAATCTCTTCTGCCAGGCTATATACGACGCGCCGGAACTGGTGGACCAGCTCATTGCGGTTTGCGGAACGTTTTCTCAGTACATTGCCGAAGTGTTTGCGGAGAACCCGTCGGCCCCATTGATGTTTATGGGCGAGGACGTGGCGGGCAGCGTGGGATCAATCTTCAGCCTCGATTTCATCCGCCAAAAGGCGCTGCCCATGTGGCGGAAAATTGCCAAGCCGATCAAGGACAAAGGATTCAAGTTCCTCTACCACACGGACGGCAAGGCCGAGAGGATCCTGCCGATCGTCATCCATGAGCTGGGCGCGGATGGCTTCAACCCCATCGAGCGGAACGGCTGCAATGACATCTTCGCGATCCGGCAGGAGTACCCGCGCACGCTGCTGTTCGGCAACGTGTGTTGTGAAACCACTCTGCCCTATGGCACACCCCAGGACGTCGAAAACGAAACTCTGGAGCTCATCAGAAGACTTGGGCCGCCGGGGGGAATCCTGATCGGGTCCTCGAGCGAGATTCATGACCTGATTCCGGCGGAAAACGCGCTGCGGATGTACGCGACGGTGCGGAAATACGGCGAGTATCCCATCAACCTGGAGGCGGTATAACTGTGCGAACAACACCCGTATTGTTGCTGTTGGTAGCGCTGAGCGGCGCTTTTTCGGTGGGGCCGCTTCTGCGGCAGGCTCGGGAGAATGCTGCACCTCCGGATCTGCAGCGGCCGCGATGTGTGCTGCTCGCTCAGTATCCAACTCCCGTCATTACCGTGCAGTCAGAGGGAGCCGCTGGAAACAAATACGGCTTCGAGGGTGGCCGCGTCCTGAAATTGCTCGGAACTTACCACCTATTCACGTCAGAAATGACCGGCGACCCGGTTTGGGTGAAAATGAAACTGGCGCATTGGGAGAGTCAGGACCGCACCCATTGGAAGCGCATTGCCACACTGTACGAATCCAGCGGAGAATTCCAGGGTAAAGACCCTCGCGCCGCGCTTTGGGCGCCGATGCCCGTTTATGACCAGAAAGAAGAGCGATGGAATCTGTTTTACGTAGCGTACAGCAGCCAGCCTAACACCAAGACCGAGTGGCGGAACAACTTCGCAGGAACAATCTGGCGAGGGGTTTCAAAGGTGAAGGGTCCGAATGGACTCGACGGCCCGTACCAGGATGTGGGGATTATCCTCCAGCCGGACTCACAGACCGAGCCCTGGGAAGGTCTGCAGGGGACGGATTCCTTTTTCCCGTACAAAGTCGGCACGTTATGGTACGGATTCTACGGCAGCGCCAAAACTGAGCACATCCCGATTACGTATTGGGGCGTGGGCCTTGCTTCCGCACCCACGTTGGCAGGCCCCTGGAAAAGGTGTGCGGGACTGAACCCGCTGAAGATTGAGAAGGTCTTCGCTGAAAACCCCATCGTGACGCAGCTTGACGATGGAACTTATGCTGCCGTCTACGACTCGAACGTCCCCAACGCTATCGGATACACCTGGTCCGCGGACGGGGTCCACTGGAGCGCGGGCGAGGCGATCAACGTGCAGCCCCGAGGCACCGGGATATGGGCAGATGACGTCCGCACCCCTCTGGGGCTTATTCCCGAAGGAAGCCACCGGTTCACCGTGTTCTATACCGGCTATCAAAAGCCGCCTGGAACAAGTGGGATGGGTGTCGCAGGCGTCGGCTTTGTTACACTTGAATTAAGGCCCTGAACGCTGTGCCGAGCTAGTCTCCTGAGTTAAAGGTTCGTTAAGAAAGTTTGACTCATGCGCGACTGTTCTTTAGAGCCCCGTCAGGGGCGGCATAGAGTAGCCCAGGGCGTAAGCCCTGGGCTGGACGCCCCTCACCCCGCCTTCGGCACCCCTCTCCCGCCGGGCGGGAGAGGGGACGGGGGTGAGGGTGGGCTCTCGCGACCCACGGCTGGCGCCGTGGGCTACAGTCTTCCGCCCGCTCCGCGGGCTGAATTTGTGGGGGGCTGCTCGACTGGTCGGGACAACCGGATGACAGCCACTTTCGTCTCTATGGGTGGGCCGCAGGCCCATGACCACTCGGATGAAGGAAGTTCGTATGGATGACAGGATTGAACAAGCCCGCCAGCGGATTCAGGACGCCTACCGCCATAAGAATACCGGCGAGATGCCGGTTTTGGTGATGGACGTGAATTACTGGATTTCGGGCGAATCGCCACAGTTAATTCCGGACGATTACTTTACCGACCCCGCCTGCATGCTGGAGTTCCAACTGGCCAAGATTGAATGCCACCAGGCGAGGTTTCAAGACGACTACATACCCGTGCTGTTCCCCTGGTACGGGACAGTGGTGGTGCCGTCCGCGATCGGCAGCCGCGTACTCTTTCAATCAGGCATGGATCCGGCAGTGGAGGGACGGGTGCTGGAGCGCCCTGAGGACATTCGTAAGCTGCGGCCGCCTGACCCTTCGACGGACGGATTGATGCCGCGGGTGCTCGAGACAATTCGCTATTTCCGCCAGCACTCTGACCTGCCGGTGATGTTCACGGATGCGCAGGGACCGCTCAACATTGCACTCACGCTCTGTGGGGTTGAGAACTTTTTCGTCTGGGTTTATGAGCACCCGGCGCTTGCCCACGAACTGATGGACTTCTCGACGGATGTGCTGATCAACTGGATTCGCGCGCAGAAGCAGTTCGCCGGCCAGCCCGCGGGCAGCGGCGCGTTTCCGCATTCCATACTGTTGCCCGAAGGTTTCGGCGGGGTATGCATTTCCGATGACGACTGCGGGCTCATGTCCGCGCCGATGTACCGGGAGTTCGTGGTTCCTTATAACAGTCGCGTGTTCCGAGCGTTCGGCGGCGGTACCTTACATTTTTGCGGAAGCGCCGAACACCAGATCGACAACTTTTTGGCAACCGAGGGGCTCACTGGCATTAACTGCTTTTGCATGGGCGATTTCCGCCAGATCCGCCGCATGCAGCAGAGGTTCGAGAACCGGCTGGCGCTGATGGTCTGCGATTTCACACCCCTGCACGTCGAGTCTTATTACAGTGAGCTTCTGGCGGACATCAGGAGTACGGGGACCATTTTAGCGACGTATCCGGCCGCTGAGTTGGCTCTGGAGGCCGGTAAATATCAGGTTGTTTCGCGCGACGTCGCGCTCCTGGCGCAGGACGTCGCCCGCATTATCGGCGAACGTCTGCCCAGACCACGGCAACTCCTGAAAATACCGTCACACGAGTAAAGTCGCCGCTGGGCGAACTGGCTTCGACCGGGGAGGTTAGTGTCCTACTGAGGGTTACATAATATGACGGACCAACCCCCTCACCTGGCGCTGCGCGCCACCCTCTCCCCCAAGGGGGCGAGGGCATAAACTCGGGTTATTTCTCCCCTTGCCCCTTTGGGGACAGGGGTCGAGGGGTGAAGGGGTTCCGTCTTATCGCTCGAGAGGAGAAGAATCAAATGAATCACCGTGAGCGCGTCATTGCTGCCTTGAACCACGAAGTGCCGGACCGCTGCCCCATGCAGGTGAGTTTCACCCCGGAGTTTGCTGACCGCTTGCGCTCCGACCTCCAAATACGCGGGACCAAAATCCACAATCCACACGGCGGCGGAAATACCTACGCCCTCGAGCAAACGCTTGGTGAAGACATGCTGCTGACCTCCGTGGGATGGGCGAACTCCTATTATCAGGAACCGGCCGAGTACGTGGACGAGTGGGGAGTGGGCTTTCGATCTGTTCCGTACACCACCCGCTTCGGGTCGGGACGATACACGGAGATGGTCGGGCGCCCGCTTGCCGATCGCGGCGCTTTGAGCACCTACAAAGCTCCAGACCCCAACCGGCCGAGCCTCTATGCGGAGGCTGAAGAGTTGATCCGCCACTTCCAGAAGGAATACTGGATTGTCGGGGTTACCGTGACCACGATCTTTGAAACGGCTTGGGCCTTGCGCGGCTATGAGCAGTTGATGCTGGATTTCGTCGAGGATCCGGAACTGGCCGACGCGATCCTGGAGATTCCGTACCGGTATCACCTCACGGCAGCCGAGCGGCTTGTCCGGACGGGCGTCGATATGATCTGGGTCGGCGATGACGTGGGGACGCAAGACCGTATGCTGATGTCCCCCGCTCACTGGCGTCGTTTCCTCAAGCCTCGGATG
>JBEKLY010000245.1:0-11946 GCA_050010015.1 Terriglobia bacterium | reverse complement strand
AGCCGGATGCGGGAGATCCGCCAGTCCGGTTCGGAGGGAGGGGGATTCGAATTCAATCGTTTCTCCCTACCCCTATCTCATGTCCAGCCCCTGCGGGGCTGAGGGCTACAGCGGTGGCCGGGTTCGCGGGAAGCACTCAATGGCCGCACCTCTGCGGGGCAGCTTTCGGGAATTCAACGCCTTCCCCGAGGTTTTGAAACAGCGTCTAGTGGTCAACGCAAAATACCCCTTTAGTGCAACTAAATACTTGGCCGAGGCGCCCTCTTCGTCGTGACGGCATGGCAATCGTGGCATTCACGAAGTCGCCCACAAGGGCTGCCCTGACTTGCCTCCTTGCATCACCAGCGTCAACTGACCGTGATCCGGGAAACTGGCATCGTTCTCGAGGCGCGCCACTTGCAGGGAGCCCAGTTTGATCTCGCCCGCAGCCAGGTACTGCGTTGTGTTCACGCCTTGCGGTTGGAACGTGAGGGCAGTGACGGAAACCACGCCCGCCACGGACCGCGCCGCCACGTAGACCGAGCTCAAATAAACGGTCTGGCCGAATGTGAAGTTGTCAGGATAAAAGAGCCCTTTCGTGCCATTCGGAAGAATCCCACTGCCCAGAACCTGCGCCAAGGACTGCTCGACATAGGCTTGGAAATAATCCGGATCGACGCACACTTCGAGCACGATCTCGAGAGACACATACTGGGGCGAATCCAGCAACAGGTCTTGACCCGCCAGGCGGTAGCGTTCCTCGCTGGCCATCAAGAATTGTTGCAACGCCGGCGTCAGATTGCCGCCGCCCTCAGGTTGCACGGCGATAAACGTCGTATACCAGCTTCCCGTCCAGCGCAACGAGGCAACGGCATTATCGACCTGTGAATCTGCTTCCGCGATGCTCTCGTAGTCCGCCATGGTGATGGCTCGCTCCTGGGTGAGGAAAGCCTGGGGCGCGCGGCGGCGGATCTGATCGTTGGTCTCGGGGTCAGTGCCCCCCGTGGCGGGGAGCGGGTTGCGGCACGACTGGATGCGGGCGTCGCCGGCGGCCAGGAAGATGAGGCTGTCGGCCCCCACGTTCCCGTCCGTACCGTTGCCGATGCGATAGCTGGCGACGAATGATGTGCCGGTGTCGGGGGTCTTGCCGTTCACGTTGTCACCGAACCGCAACGTCGCGGCGCCGTTCGACTCGACCTCCACGACGAAGACCTGATCCGTCGCGGCGTTCTCTAGCAGGTCCGGTTGGGCCGTCCACGAAGTGGTCGTGCCATCCACGGTTCCCGCCAGAGTGATCGCGGGCACCGCGTCCGAGGGATCGAAGTCCATCAGAGCCGACGCAGAGAGGCTGGGATTGGGAGCCTCGGCAAAGCTCTTCACCGTGATCAACTCGGAATTCGACGCGAATAGGCCCGAAACCGTGGTGAGTGAGACGCCTGAGAATTGCTCGATGGTGATTGGGAGGTTGACACCTACGCCGCCCGAAGGCGGGTTATGCACCACGACGAGATTAAAGGCCGGCGGATCCTGCTGGAGGTCCTGGCTCACCACTCCGAATAGCTGAGGCCACGCGACGGGGTTGGTGGCTTGCAATGTGAGATAGGGCTTGCTACTCGTGTCGAGAAGATTCACTGAACCCGAGTTAGTCAACCAGGTGGGCGTGGCCGGAAACCCGGAAGGAGCAGAGGCCGGCGGCGTGTAGCTCGCGGGAATGAGGATGAGTTGCGAATGCTGGTTGATTTGACGAACCACGTAATTCGCGTCAGACGCTTTCAAAGAAAGGTTGGTGAACTTCTCGAGCAGCACCGGGCCTTGAACGCCCGCTGCGCCGCCCGGTGGATCGTACGTGACCGAGAGATCGAAGTTGCCGGGGTTAGATGCGTTAGCATTGGTCAGCACGGCGAAGAACTGCGGCCAGCCAGACGGGTTTGCCGCCTGAACCATCAGGCAGATGAGGCCGCCCGAATCCGTAAGGTTGACGAACCCGGTTCCGCCCAACATGACGATCCCGGGCGTCACGGGATCGCCCGCCAGCGGCAGCGGCACGGCTTGAGTGAGCGGGTTGCCGGGGACAGTGTCCGGCACGGCGGGCCGGTACCGCACGGGCAGGGGCGTCGGCTGGGCCGGCTGGCAGCGGTTCGCGGACGGACTCGGAGGGTAGAACAGGCTCGGCGCAGGAACCGGTTCTGGCAAACTGATGTCTGTAAACGACAGCCCTTGATCGGCCAGGATCACGTTGCCATAGGCCACACTCACATCCGTTACGGGCTGCGGATTGCCATTCGAGTCTGAGTACTGGGACGAAATACAAACCGGAAACGGCAGAGCGTCCTCTTGTGACCATTGAATTTCCGTCACGGCGATCGGCTTGCCGTTTTGGTCGAGAAACAGCGGGTCCACCAACGGGTTGCCGTTGGCGCTCGTCGTCGCCACTTGAGTCAAGCGGACGGCGCAGCGATGGCGAATGTCCGCGTCGGCCGCATTGCCGGTCTGGGGTCCTTTGACTTCCTGGAAAATCAGCACGTCTGCGGGCTGCAGGTTCGGGTACGAGCCCTTCAGCGTCGCTTCCGTGGCGCCTTTCGGCAGGCAGCAATTCGTGTTGCCCCAGGTGTAGAACGACATCTGGTTGTGTTCCGGAAAGAGGACCGCATTCTGCATCGGCTCGAAGACCTTCACGCCGGCCACGAGAGCCGCTTGCTCGTTGCCCGCTCCGACGGCGAGGCTGGCCGGCATACCCGGCGCATAAGCGTAGAAACGTGTGAGGGCCTGATCAAGAAATATCCCGGTTCCCGGGTTGCCTGCTACCTGAAGCTCGATCCAGGTTCGCGCGTTGCAGCCGTCGTGAACATGGTAGTCAACCAGGACAGCGTGGCGCCGCAGCGAGACGCGGCTGCGCGCTGTTTCGATGTAAGCTTCGGTCGCGATGGCGTCCTGTTGATAACTCAGGTTGTCGCCCACGTAAGCGATCAATTCAGCCAGCGCAACTCCCAGGTCGGCCTCGTTCGAGGGATTCCAGCCCGGCAATAGCTGGCTCATGCGGTCCAGCATGATTTGCCGGAAGCTGCCGTAATCCTTGGCGAGGTAATTGATCGAAGGCGGAGCGGCAGCCGCAGGCGGGCAGTTGGGCGGCTGCGCCTGGCAGTCGAACGCCGGACCGCACTCGACCTTGAACGAGAATTGGACCTCGGCCAGTTGGGGATCGAATCCTGCCAGCACTTCTGTGACTTCGAAGGGATCGCCAAGAGCCTGCGAGGCGCCATTGACGAGACGCAGCGTGTAGGTGGAGAAATCTCCGGCGCGATCGGTGCGCACCACCACGATGCTGGCGGCATTGGGCAGTTTCGAGAAATAGGCTTTTTCGAGCGCGTTGGCTTGAGGCGGCGGCGCGGACGCGAGCGCCACCCACACAATGCCGATGTTGGTAATGCTCTCGCCGCCTTCGATCATCACGTTGGCGGGAGCGAGCGGCGATGGCGCGTTGCCGAGATTGCCGGCATTGAGACAATGCACGAGCAGAGTCTGCTGCCGGGGACTCTCGAGCGCGATGGCTTCCTGATCCAGCACTTCGAGGTAATCGATGCCGTTCAGGTTAAGGCCGGGATTCTTGAGAATCGCTGCCTTGCGATTTTCATTGCAGCAACTGTAAATCATGCCGTCGTCCCGTAAACGAAGGTCTGTACCTGGCTCACGTCGGTGCTGAGCGGCGTGTAAGTCACGGTCACGGTCAACGTCGCATCTTGCGCCGTCGCCACCACCGACTGAACCTTGACGTAGCTGCCCAGCCACTTCTGCAGCGCCGCCTGAACGCTGAACTGCGTGGCAGCGGCCATTTCCATACTGTTGGGCGCGAACGGAAGCTGCAGCAGTCCGCTGCCGAAGTCGGGCAGGTTCACGCGCTCGCCCGGCGAAGTGAACAACACCTGCTCCACGATCTGGCTGATGTAATCGGCGAGCGCCGCTTGCTGGGTGCGGCCGCGCCCGTCGAACTGAGATGGGAAATTAATGTTCATGCCTAAATCTACTGAGGATTGCAGAATTAAGTGACAAACCCCCTCACTCCCCGACCCCTCTCCCCCGAGGGGGCGAGGGGAGAAATAACCCAAGTCTATGCCCTCGCCCCCTTGGGGGAGAGGGTGTCCGTCAGCCGACGGACAGGTGAGGGGGTTGGTCCGTCACTCTATTATGTAACCCTCCGTAATCCCCCTTCTCAACGAAGAGGGGAGTCAGCTTCACGTTGCCAGCACCCGCGTCTGGGCTACAACCGGAACGAGCGGCGTGCCCGTGGGCGCGCAGATCGCGACGCCTGTCATGATCACCACCGGCTGGCCGAGGGAAGTCACGCGCACTGCGCCCACGGTCCACTGAGCGGTGACGCAGGGCCCGTTGCCGGCGGGCGGCACAAAGGTGCAGCCCGCGACCGCATACGGCGCGGCGATCGTAGTGATCGGCATGCCCGACACCAGCACCCGCGGGCTGGGAGCAGTGGGCATCGCTTGCCCCGCGTGCGAGCAGAGCACCGTGGCGCCGAGGTGCAAAATGGGTGCAGGCATCGTGACCTCGTGAGGCTGCTGCTCGGGAAGATCTCCGGGCCGCCTCGCGGGGAATTCCGTGATAGCTCGTTCTCCTCGAAAGCAACCCTCGGCGTGCGGCCTCCGGCGGGGGCCTTTCCGGCCAGCCTAGAACATGCCTGCCGAATTGCGCCGGCTACACGACCGTCAGCGCCCCGAGATTGATGTCCACTGCCGGGCCGGTCAGCGTGATCGTCGCCCCTTGCCCGTTCGAGATATAAATTCCCGTTTCGTTCACCACAATCATTGCTCCGCTCACGCTCTTGAGCACGATGCCGCCCGTAACCGGCGTGGGCGCCGAATCGCTCACCATGATCATGTTCTGGCCGGTGGTCTGGAGGACAATGTTCTGACCCGGCGGAATCGCGGGCGGTGCGGTGGCGAAGATAGGAACGTCGGCCACCAGGCCCCAAAAGCCGCCCGTCCAGATCGGGTAGTCCGGATCGCCCTGCTCGAACTCCACCCAGACCTGCGACCCGATGGGCGGCACGATGAAGCAACCCGATTGAATTCCCGCCGCGGGCACGCAGGGCATGGCCCAACTCGAAGGGGTTTCGCCGAGCACGTCGGGCACCTGCACGAGCACGCGACCGATCTGTTCCGGATCGATGTTTTCGATCACCAGGCCGCGATATTTTCCGAAAAAACGATTGCGCTTCTCGCTGGGCGATTCTTGTTGTCGGCTCATAGATTCACCGTGGGCACGGTCGAGACCAGACCGTTGCGGGTCAAGGTAAAGTCCTGTTTATACTCACCGCGCTTGATTTTGTGGGTGACGCGCTTAACGTAATAAAGGCCGTCGAATGCCGGTCCGGCGCCTCGCACGCCCACGAGTTGCCGAGCCTTCAGCACGCCGCCGTAGCGCGTCACGTCGAGGCTCCCTTCGCACGACACCGCCTCCGCATTCTCGGCGGCTGCGGCCAGTCCCATCATGATCGCCTGCGGGATCGGCTTCTTCGACAGGTCGGGCCGCATGGGCGCGAGATCAGGCGGCAGCAGATTGGTCGGCAGGGGTGGAATCAGCCCCAGCGGCGGATTCAGCGGCGTGATGGGCGGCAGCGGAATGGGAATGCTGACGCCGGTTTCCTGGTTGTAGATGTAGACAAGCGGCAGCTTGTTCTTTTCCTGATCGAACTTGAAATGGAGACTCTCCACGTTCGTGTAGGCGTCCATGTCCGCGCTCAGCGCGGGCTGCGCCGGGCCCACTTTCACCTGCGGCCCCCAATACGCTTTGCTCATGCCGGGCAATGGACCGGGGTCGATGTAAAACACGTAGCCGGCCTGCTCGGCCATGTATTGGATGTACTCGAGGTCCGTGCCCTGCTGGCTGGGAATCTGGTCGATGGGCAGGGGCACGAAGAGCAGCACGCTCGGAATGACAAGCGGCACCACGCCGAACATCGAGTACTTCAGCAGAATCAGGCTCACTCGCGCCTCGGCGGGCATGGCGGGGTAGGGAAATCCACTCCAATCCGACTGGTCCATCAGGACGCTCAGGTCCTTGCCGGTCAGCGTCAGCGTCGAGTTCGAGCCTTTGTCGCCTGGCGAGATTTCGTTATTCGTAATCACGCCGTCCATGAGCACGTTGGCCACGCCGTTTACCGTGGCGACAATCACCACCCGCATGAAGAGCAGGGGCAGCCCCCCGGTGAGCAGAAACAGAATCTGCAAGGGCGATTGCTTGTCGATGCTGAACGTCAGTTGAAACCCGCTCTGGCCGGTATCCTGCACCTGCACTTCGACCGAGGCCAACGAGTCGAGCACCACCCGCGGCACGGTGAGGGGAATCACCGGTCCCATCATGAGAGTCAATTGGACGCTGCTAAGCACTCGAGGCTCCCGGCACGCCTTGCGGCATGGTGATTTGCAGAACCGTTCCGGGCGTGGCCACCAGGTCGCCCGGCCGCGTCGCGCCGTTGGCGTCGCAAAGGAGCCAATAGATCAGCGGGTCGCCCAGATACTTTGCGGCGATCAGGTCCAGCCGGTCGCCTTTCTTCACCGTGTACTGCGCGACGGTCGAATAGTTGGCCGCGCCGGGCTGAGGCACGAACCGACGCGCGAGATACGTGATCGGCTGGCCGGCGGGCGTCGTGTACGTCAAAGTACTCGAGCCGTAGTAGCGGCTGTCCGCCGGGAATGCGACCGAGGGCACCACGCCCATTTGGATAAGCGTCTGCAGCGGATAGTTCATGGCAAACCTCCCAGCCCCAGCACCGAGATCGCGACGTTGGCCACCTGCGAGGCCAGTTGTTCCTTATTGCTGAGATAGGTCATGAACATCTGGCCGCCCGGGTGGTCGAAGCCCAGGTCATCCACGTTCAGCACTCGCAAGCCCAGACTCACCTTGGCGCGGATGGGGTTCAGATTCACATCAAATGCTTCTTCGGTAATCGAGAAATCGGTGAGCCGCACGGGCACCACGCGGCTCCTGCTCCAGACGAAAAGAGTGAGCGGCTGCTCCAGCGGGATGATCTCGAGCGTCCCGGCGTTGGCCATGTTGTTGTCTTCCTCGAGCGTTTCGACCGTGGGATTCACCAGCATTTCGAGTTGCGCGAGTTGCGGCTGCAGCCCGTATTGGACGGCCAGCTGGTTCTGGTTTGGGAATTCCAACTGGTCGACGGCGTCCATCTCCGCCTCGAGCTTGATGGTCTCGATCGCCGGCCCGCGCAGCCGCAATGCATCCACGCGCACGCCGTCCTCGCCGCCCTTGACGGCCTGAATCTGCAGCGAGCGAGTGAGCGTGTCCGGGTTGTACTGCAAAGCGATGATGCTTTCGACCGCCGACGTATCCGGGTCCATGGTCACGATCCCGGCCCGCACCAGACGGGGTGAAATTGGAGATGCCGTTGCCATTTCTGTACCTTTCGAGTGGCCTGAGTCAGACGATGCCAGCACAAGCCCCGAAGCGGCGGCCTAACGCGGCCCAGGCCCACAATGCTGTGAAAAGATCTAAAACCTCACCCCGGCGGCGCCGAGACGCAGCGGCGCGTTATTTCCTCGCCGTTGCAGGCAAGGCAAGCGGCGTTTCGAGTCCTCTGCACTTGCCCCGGATGATTTCCAGGAGACCGCGCAGAAAGTCGGGCATCTCAGTTCGCTCCATCGCCCGCTTTTGCTGCATGGCTTCGAATGCTTCCTTCGATTTCGAGACTTCCCCCACCCCCTCTAAAGCCAAGTCGCGCGCCCGGATGTCCAGATCCGCGTCCGGGGGGCCCGTTAAGTTGTAGCTCCTCCATTCGCGATCTTCATAGTTCACCCAAGCGTCAAACGCTTCGCGGTGGCGCCGGTCAAGCGAATGGCAATAGTATTCCTGCAGCCGGCCGAGCGCCTCCGATTTGACCTCCTTGGTGGCGTCCTTCCACGGGTTGCCTTCGCTGGTGTCAAGCGCTCCCCATAGCTCCGTAAAAGCAATGCCCTTCGGGTCTGTCGGCGCCGGCTGCGCGAGGTGGAAATGGGTCATGAATCCCTCAACATGAGCCAGCAACTCGGTGTTGGCTTCATGAGGAACATTCGCGCCCCTGATGAGAGCAGCGTTCACCTCGGATAAACCGCGCTTCGTTTGGCCTTTCAGCCAATCCTTGAATTGGTCTTCCGGACTCTTGCTGTCCGCGCCCGTTTTGGCTTTCGGAGCGCGTAGAAAGTCTCGGACCGCGGAAAGGGCCATTTCCAGGTGCTCTGCGTGCATCATTTCGTGGCGCAGGATGGCCAGCGTGCGTTCCTTACCCTGGTTGAAGGCGGGAGACCCAAGAATGATCCCGACACCCAGCTTCAAATCGTCGGGCGTGTAGCTTAGTTTCACGGCAAACTTGCCCCCGTCGTTGACGAAGGCGGTGCTGCCTTCGGCGTCCAGCCCGAACAACGCAAAATTCAGACCGGCCGTCACGTGGTCCGGTGGAGAAGCGCCGGCCGTCACGTTGATATCGCCGCCGGGCGCACCGGCGGTCTTTGCCGCGTCCTTGTATAGAGCCAGGTAATCGTGCACCGCTCCGTCGTTGTCGTGCCCTCGTTTCTGACTCGCGGATGCCGTCAACTCGCGCCATTGCTTTTCGTCGAGACCGCCTTTGCCGTAAGCCTCCTCGATGAGGTCGGTCTCCGCTGCCCGGGTTTTGAGCGGAGTCGGGTGGGCTTTATCGTCGTCCGGCTTACGTTGGACGGTGGCGCTCTGCGGAGACTCCGACTGTTGCACGACATGGGTGAGTTCGTGAGCCAAAAGACCACGATCCTCGGAACTTTGAAAAGCCTGCCGGCCGCTCGCGAACACCACATGATCCCGGTGTGTGTAGGCAAGGGCATGAACAGCCTGGGCCGATTCCGCGGCTCGCGCGTCAGTGTGGATGCGCACCCGGCTGAAGTCGTACCCGAAGCGGGGCTCGAAGAAGGCGCGAGTATCAAGGTCGAGCGCCTGCCCCGGTGAGTTCAGGACCTCGTGCACGATGGGTGGGATAAGTTCCTGAGTGCCGCACCCCTCCGCGCGCCGTTGCAGCATCTCTTTTTTCTTACACTCCTCGCACTCGCCTTCCGTTCCGCCGGAACTGTCGCACGAGCATTTGCGTTGCAACCGCGCGCCAATCCCCGCCTTCCGGAGAGACAGCTCGAAGTTGCTCAGTCTGCCGGTCGCGACGTCGCTCGCCACGCGGTCTGCCTCCTGTTCGAAAGCATCGTGCGGCTTCCCGATTCCGAGACTCGTGGGAGCCGCCGGGCTTGGCGCCGCCAGCGTGGTGTTCGCCACTTTTACAAGTGCACGATAGCCCATGAGCTCAGTTCCTGTTCACAGTTTGATAACGCCACTCGGCGGCGGAAATTTGGGGCCGACCAAACCCTGCCCCCTCTTACCGACGGTTACAAAATATCGTAACGGACCAACCCCCTCACCTGTCCGTCGGCTGACGGACACCCTCTCCCCCAAGGGGGCGAGGGCATAAACTCGAGTTATGCCTCCCCTCGCCGCCTTGGGGGAGAGGGGCCGGGGAGTGAGCGTCGCTTGATTCTGCAATCCTCAGTAGTCCGAAGCTGTGAAGAAATCAGCCGCCTGTCATCCTGAGCGAAGCGAAAGATCCCCGCAGTTTCCTGTGGTTCAATAACTTACGAACAACTGCCGAGATCCTTCGCGGCGCTCAGGATGACACGTTCGAATTTCTTCAAGCCTTCCCGAGATCGGAACCGCTTACGGACAAACCGGTGTATAGCCCCGTTCGCCCCGATGAAACTGGTCGATCGTCTTGCCCACGCAATCCGTCGTCTTCTTCACGGCCTTGAGTCCCGCCATCCAGGTGGAGACGGCGGCCAAGTATGCTGCCTGGGCTTTATCAAAGTCTGCCGCCTTGTCTCCGTTCTTGCCCGCAAAGACCGGCAGGGGATGGCTGCGGACGTAGTCGATATAATCCTCGCCGTGCGATCCCTCGTGTACACGCAGCGCCGTGGCCTTGTTCGCGATATCCTCTTTGGTCGTGCCTCGCCCGTAACCGGAGGCGCCTTCCGGCTGGATGCCGGCCCCATAGCTGGTCGTAATGGTGAGCGAACCGGTGGGTGCATAGCCGGGGAAGCCGGTCACGAGCCCCGTTGAATCGGTTTGGTAGCTCGGACTCCGGGGCGGGTTAAATTCGAATTTCGCGCTCGTATCGCCTCCCGTGACACCCGCCGCTCCGTGCACGTCGGGCTGGATGGAAACGTTCACGCCGTTCACCAGCATCACGGTGTTGCCGGAAAGCGGATCCACCGCCGAGCCCTTCTGGAGCGGCGTCGAGAAGGTAATCAGATTCTCCGCGTAGCGCTTCACTTCGTTGTCCTTCGTCTTGTCGCGATAGTCGATCAACTGGCCCGCCGACATCGAGCGCAGTTGGCCGCTGATCCTGGGGTTCTGCAGATCTTTTTCATCGATCAGGAATTTGGCGAGGCGCCAGTCGTCAATCGCCTGGATCTGGTTTGCGACTTCCGCGACACGGTCTTTCAAATGCGCGGAGTCGGTCGAAGCCACAAAAGCCTTGCCCACGTAGATCATCGGCACGCTGCGCGTTACCTTGGGATGCGCGGGGTCGGTGGTCGAGAATTCCGTACGCAGACCCGGCAGAGCTTCCTCGCAACCGGCGCCCGCCACCTTGCGCGTGTCGTCCGGGAAGTGCTTCTTCAGAATGCCCCAGATGATGGGGCCCACGTTGCAGTGGAAACTCGAGGCCTCATGCTGCGCGGTGTCCACGATCTTCTGGTCGTCCGCGTCGAGTCCGCCGCCTGAGCCCCCGCCAGGCTGTTGGCGCTGGAGCGCGCCGCGACCGCTGCTGTGGCGCACGCTCGGCGCGCCGTCTGTTCCCAAGGCGTGCGCGTTGCGCTCGGCCTCGAACTCCGCTGCCGGGTCATCCACCACGCCCTGGCGGGCCGAGGCGCCGCGCTGCTGGACGACGTGCGTCAGTTCATGAGCGATCAGCCGGCGGCCCTCGGGGCTTGAAGGCTGGTAGCGGCCTGCGCCGAAAACAACTTCACTCCCCACCGTGTAGGCCAAGGCATTCACCGTCGCCGCGGATGCGGCTGCCCGCCCATCGTCGTGAATTCGCACTTGGCTGAAGTCGTGGCCGAAGCGCGCTTCCATGAAGCCCCTGGTCGACGAATCGAGAGCTTGACCCGGCGAGCTGAGCACGTCGTGGACGATGAGAGGAACGTGCGAAGGCGTCGTGCCCTCCGCCGCGCGCCGTTGCAGCATCTCTTTCTTCTTACATTCCTCACAATCGCCCTCGGCTCCGCCCGAACCGCCGCACGAACACTTGCGTTGCAGCGCGGCTCCGATCCCGACGCTCGAGAGCGACCACGCCAGCCGGCCCCTTCCGCCCATGACCTCGCTTGCCGCGCGGTCGGCTTCCCGCTCGAAAATATCCTGCGGCGCGCCGATGCGCAGGCCCGGCGCGGTCGGCGCCGCGTTGCCGTATTCGGAAATGAAGGCGTGCTTCATATCGTTACCGTCACCCTGTCAGCGCGGACCCCCGGTTTTAGGGACTGCGGTTCTTTCCCGGAAGTGGCCCCTCTCCGTCTTCCCCATAGTCGCTAGATTAAGGCGTCACGGCATCTGTCGAAGCCGCGCAGCGGCGGCTCGGCTGCCGCAGCGGTCCGCGCAGGGGCACGTTCCGGCCCGAGCGCGCGCTTCATCGCCAGTACTGCCCAGCTCATGGCTTAAGAGGCTGCGGAAAAAGGGGTAGCGGCGGGTTTATCCCGCCATCTCCGTGTTGCAATGACTGACGTTGTGGCGGCTTAAAGTCGCCGCTACATGGCAAATCATGAGTTTTTCCGCAGCCTCTTAATACTACTACGTTAAGTCAAGGCGGTCGCTTTCGCTTGCGAATTTTGCTACCACAATACGCACAATGTCCGGTCCAGGTGAACAGGAGGCGTTGGATCTCACGGCGCGTCTGTGGCAGGG
>JBEKLY010000244.1:0-11978 GCA_050010015.1 Terriglobia bacterium | reverse complement strand
TCGGAGACGTGACCAGAACGCTGTGCTGGTATGCTACACAGCGCATTGTTGTCGAGAACTGCGATGATGTCCTTTATCCATACGAATTACGCAATCTTGACACTGTGGCCGATGTCGCCAAAGCATCACCTGCTTGATTTATGGAGTTGCGAGATAGCGATGGCTTTTGCCGTTGTCGCCGCTTGCGCTGCCTCCGCGGCTGATGTACCGGCCGCCTGTGAATTTAGAAAGGGCTGAACTGGATGCCGCGACCCGAGCCTGTATTCGACGGCACTGAGGGTGACGTTCTGATCGAAATCTACGAATGCCCAGACGTTCCCGTCTCGTCGTACACGTTGACACAGAGGCTGAATCCCAACCTCCAAACCACTACCCCGGAGTACCGCACTGCATTGGCTCACGTCAGCAGCGTAATAGAGGACCTTTTTGTTCGCAGGCTTATTCGAGGCAAGCCATCAAAGAGCGCCGACGGGGTCTTCTTCAACAACCTGAAATTGACCGACAAGGGAGTACGGGCTGCCATTCAGGAGCGTAATCGGCGCACATTACCAGAGAAGGTCAAACAGTTTCTTGATGTTGCCGCGTTGATACGGGGAGACGCGGAAAAGAAGTGACCGGTACGGCTGCAAGCTGCGTCGTGGCTGGCGCGGCTCTGCGGTTTCGGCAATTGCGACACTACAGGTCGTAGAGTTTCGCTGTGCGGCAGCTTACAGGCCCGTCGCGCCTCAGGAACTTCGCTCGCGCCTTCGCACCATTCGACGACTCCAGGGTTCGTCGACACCGTGCCACTATACTCGGGACGCATGGGCCACCGATGCAATGGGACGGCGGATGCCAGTTCCGTTCCGTGAAGGGACTTTCTGTTCGCTCCGCATTTTTCGCTTGACAAACGTGACGGCATAGGCTAGATTTGTTTCGTGGGGTTGGGCAGGGGATTCGGCCCTGCCGGATAGGTTATGCCGGGAAGTGCTCTTCTGTTTTCATCTGTGGTCCCTGCCTGTGGTTCCTTCCTTTTTTGCAGTCAAGAAGTCCAGGAGTCAAAGTGTCGAGGAGTGGGAGGCCAAACGCCGATCGCATTTCTCTGGCCGCAGGCCGGAAGGCGGCGGCTGGACGTCTCGATGCCTCGACCCCCCTCAACTCGCCGACCTGCAAAATTGAGGGAACAAAGCGAGAATGTCTATGAAAACAAAGGACAAGTACAAAATGTCGCCGAGCCTGGTAGCGCAGACCGCCGGTTCTGCGGTCTGCGGCTTTTCCATGGTTGCTGGGGACGGCCGCGGACCGCGAACACGGCGGTCCGCGCTACCCCTCGACTGCAAAATCGAGGGAACAAAGCCAGAATGTATATGAAAACAAAGGACAAGTACAAAATGTCGCTGAGTAGTAGCGCGCCAAACCGAACGCCGACCCTCTCGGGTCGCGGGCCCGAGGGCGGTCACACGGGCCGCCCCTACGTCACACTTGCGGTTTCAGAGCCTGACGAAGATCCGCTTCTTATACAGCCAGAAGCAAAGCAGCCAGAGCATGCCCCAGACCACGAGACTGGTAACAATCGCCGCGTTAATGGAACCGGCCCAGGCGAACAGGCCGGTGGTGAAAGGTTTGGCAATCCTGCTAAACCACCACGCGCCGCCGGTCATCGCGAAGAGATATATAAGGAGTGGATTCATGCCCACGATGTTGAAGAACAGGGTCCACCTCTTAAGCTTCTTCACGTCGATCAGCCAGTAACAAAGCGCCAGGGCCAGCAGGCACCACCCGCCGCTCACGATTACGAATGAAGTGCTGGCGATGCGTTTAATGATCGGGGTCCAGGGGTTGAGGGCGTAGCCGACTACAACTCCGATCACGCCGGGGATAACCAGCAGACGAATCTTCTGAAGCGAAGTGCGGCTGCTCATCAGGACTTGTCCGGCCAGCACTCCCCACATGGTGTGCGCGGCGGTCGATATGGCGTTAAATGCCACCCAATGGTCAGAGTCAAGCTTGTGCATGAGCACCAGATCCATCCAGGATCCGAAATTGTGGTCCGGCACCCACGGCTGGTTGAATCCGGCCACCGGCCATAGCCGATAGAGGAGTTCGGTAGCGATCAGAAAGAGGAAGGTGACACCAATCTGAACACGCGCCGGCTTGCGCATGAAGAGAAAAGCCACAAGGTAGGTGAAAGAGAGCTGGGCAAGCACGTTCCAAAGCTCAAACGTGAGTCTTCCCGGTCCGATGCAATAGAGAGCCCAGCCAAACAGGAGCAGCAACCCCGATCGGATCAGGGCATGATGAAAGGTCTTGCTCCAACTGTCGCCTCGTTGCCAGCGCTTGCCGAACGCGAAGGGCATTGCGACGCCCACGATGAACATGAAGAAAGGCTGGATCAGATCCCAGAAATGCAGCCCGTTCCAGGGATGGTGTTCCAACTGCCAGCCGATGGCGCCCAACAAGGTGCCATGAAATGCCGGTAACCTGAGAAGCCCGTAAAGGCCGGTGGCCTCTCCCACCAAAAGGAACATGGTAAGGCCGCGAAAGAAGTCGAGTGAGGTCAACCTACCCTCGGCGGGCGGAGACGCCACGGGTTTCTGCTTTATAGCGGTCTGCGGCAACTCACTGGTGAGGCTCGATTCCATGGTCGGATTTAGACCTCCTGTCGCCGAACTTGCATCTCAAGGCAGAATGTATTTAGCAGGAAAACAGCGGGCGTCGAGCAGATTCTTTCATCGTCCATACGAACCGTGCTGCGAAGGAATTGAGCCATCATCCGACGTGCGGCCACTGGCCAAAGCGCGGCGGCGGGCTACCCTCTCCTCTTGAGGCTCTGTGTAAAGCTCCGTTTAGGCTGTCATTCCGAGCGAAGCGAGGAATCTCGCCCTGAGCATTTTCGACTCACTGCGAGATTCCTCGTCGCCTGTGGCTCCTCGGAATGACATGCAAATGAGGTTTCCACAGAGATTCCATGGGAAAGGCCCACGCCTTTACATTCAAACCCGGGCCTATTATCGTCAGAAATAAAACTTCAGCGCAAACTGAATTTCCCGTTGATCGTTCTGGCCGTCTCGCGTCGAATTGATTACTCCGAAGGTGAGCGGCGAATCGTAATTGAGTGACCCAGGGGCGGCAACAACGCCGTTGCCTCCAAAACCGGGGGGCGAGAAGTTAGGGTGATTCGTCAGGTTGAAGAACTCGGCCCGGAACTCAAGCTGGGTCTTCTCCGTGGTGCGAAATTCCTTGAAAAGCGAGAAATCGAAGCGATGGAAGCCGGGGCCATAGAACTGCGTGGGAGATCCACCCAGGGGGCTGTAGTCAGACTGGCCAATTGTCGTGGCCTCGGGCGCGTCATGGAAGGCGGCCGGATTGATCCACTGATTGACGTTGTGCGGGCCGGCGGTGATGCTTTGGCCCGTCAGCAGCGCGTTGCAACCGAAACCTGAGGGCGTAGGATTCACGCAGGCCACGTTGAACGGCTGGCCGTCCTCAAGCGTCAAGATCCAGTTAGTCCTCCAACCGCCCAGAACGCCGTCAACGACCTTACTACTGTTGCCGAGGAAATGGTGGCCCTTTCCGGCCGGGAGTTCGTACGTCCCGCTCAGGTGCACGACCTTCGGGTCGTCGAAATCGCAGAGGCCGTAGTCAGCTTGAATACCGAAGTGGGGCAGCAAGGGCGCGCGGTAGTAAATCGCAGTTTCGTTCAGCACGTCGGAGGCGTCCGTCCGGCATTTCGCCCAGGTGAAGTTGGCAAGGAGGGTTAGGCCGTAGCTGAACCGGCGCTCGAAGTTGGCCTGAAGCGAATTGTAATAACTGTCCATCGCCATAGACGAGTAGGTAATGGAGTTTTCGAAATCAGGCAATAGCGAATAAGCATACGAATTGAGCCCGTTAGGCAGAATCTCGCTGGGGCTATTCGGATTGATGTACGATCCCAGATGCCGCACGCTGTTGCCGACATAACCAAGCTGAAAAGTCTGGTTTGGAGTGACTTCATACTGAAGCGTAAAATTGTAGCCGTTCGTCACAGGCGTTTTCATGTGGTAGTCTTCGCCCGTGAACGACACGCCGGTAGGTTCGGCATCGGCGGAAGTGAGCGGAACAATAGCTGACAATCCGGTCTCAAGCGTCCCGACGGCGCCATTAGCAAAGGTGACGGGTTGGGCCGCGGTTAGCGCCGGATAGCTCAGCGAATATTGGAACGGGAAGTCCACGTAAGTTTCGATGACGGAGTTTTCGAAACCGCCATAGAACATGCCAAATCCACCGCGCGCCACCAATCTTGGAGAGATGCGGTAAGCAAACCCGATGCGCGGCGAGAAGTTCGTGTACTGCGAGTGGCCAAGGCCCGGAACGCTCGAGCAGGAAATGGCGATGTTATCCAGCGCGGCGGCTGCCTTGAAGTCGGACGAAAGCGGGGTCGAGCAACGTCGCTGCGTGAGTATGAACTGCGAGGGTGCACTGGTGAAAGAAGGCAGGAAGTTGGATTGCGCCCCGAAGTTCTCCACGATCTGACCGAAATACTCCCAGCGCACGCCGAGATTCAGAGTCAGCTTGCTGGTCGCCTTCCAGTCATCCTGAAAGTAGAGGCCGTAGTAGTTACGCCCCATATCCGTATTGGCGATGTTTGAGGCAGAAACGTTATTCGCCCCGCCCACCATGTTGAAGGCGCCGGGGACAGTGCCGTTGATCGGCGTCAAGAGCATTTGAGCCAAACCGGTATTGCCATTGTTGTAACCCGGCACTTCGGTGAAGTCTCCATTAAAGGACCAGTTTCCCCGGCCCTCGGGGGGCTGGAAGATCGCAAACTTGAGGTGCTGGAATTCAATGCCCGCCTTCAGGGTCTGCTTGCCGCTGACTTTGGTCGCGTTATCAGTAAACTGGAACGTCGAGTTGTATTCGGCGGAAGGCAAGAAGTCATTGCTGCCCAGGGTGTTGAGACCCGTGAAGTAAATCGACCCCAAGCCGCCGTTCAGTGGCACCTGCGGCACGCCCCCGATCCCGAATTGCGCCGGAATGCCCATCTGATTGGCAAAGGGCTGTAGGCGCGAACTGCCGATGCGGCTGAAGCCCGCGCGCGCTTCATTCACGACCGTTGGTGAAAATGAGTGAGTCTCGCTCAAAGCGATGTTGATCGATGTGGCCGTCTGATAGCCATCCTGGAATGCTCCCCCGTCGGCAATCCCAGTGAAAGGTCCGGGGATATACTCCGGAACGTCCGAGAAGCTGACGCGCGCGAACATCTGGTCTGAGTCGCTGAAATTCTGATCTCCCCGCACATCGAATTGGTTGACCGTGTTGCGCAGAACAGGGTCACTGGAATAGTTGCTGAAAAGGCCGGCGGAGTTCGGCGCCGGAAAGAGATTGAGCAGTTTGATGGCGTTCGGATCCAGCCGATTCGCCGGCAGAACGTTTCCCGCAAAAGGTTCGCGCACGAATTCTCCGGGAAGCAGCGTGCCCGGCGCAGTGCCCGATGGGCAAGGGGCCGTAAGTCCGGTCACCGAATCCGCCACGCCGCACGAGACGCCGCGAGTCGTGGCAGGATCGAGCACTTGTCCGAGCGCAAAATTGCGCCCCAGCCCATCCGTCTGCGTGCCGCCCTGGGTGAGCAACTCCGAGAGGTTGGTGAATCCGCTCGAGCGTTCCAAGTCAGTTGGAACCGTCGATAGCCAGGGCGATGCCTGGCGGATTCGCGTTCCTTCATAATCGCCGAAAATAAACGTCTTGTCCTTGCGAATTGGACCGCCGATCGTGGCGCCGAACTGGTTCTGGCGGTACTCGCCTTTGGGGGTCGGACTCGGCGAGTTTTCGAAGAAATTAGCGGCATCGAAGATGTCGTTGCGGACGAACTCCCACGCATTCCCGTGCCATTGATTGGTTCCTGATTTGATCGTGGCGTTCAGCACGGCGCCCGACGCGCGTCCCATCTCGGCGCTGTAATCGCTGGTCTGAACCTTGAACTCGGCGATGGCGTCAACGGGCGGGCGCACGACGTAGGCCGTGCCGTTAAGGAAATCCACCAGGTCGGCGTTATCGTCGATACCGTCGAGTATGTAATTGTTCTGCGCGGGTCGAGTGCCATTCGCCGCGAAACTGCCCGTCGCGCCCAGACCGCGGGTATCCTCCTGGTCCTGGGTCACGCCGGCAGTGAGTTGAGCCAGAAAGGTAAAGTTCCGGCCGTTCAGCGGCAAGTCATTCACCTCGCGCGAGCCAATCACCTGTCCGACTGACGCATCTTGGGTTTGAAGCGCCGCCGGCGCGCCTGTGACCTCCACCGTTTGGTTCAGCATCCCGGGCTGGAGCACCAGGTCCACCGCCACCCGCTGTTGCACCTCGACCGTGACATCCTTCTGAACCAGCTTTTGGAAGCCGGTGAACTCGGCGGTCAGAGTGTACGTGCCGAGCTTGATGGGGGTAAAGGCGAAGTTGCCGTCGGCGGCCGAGGTTGTCGTGACCGAAAGGCCGGTGTCTTGGCTGGTCGCCGTGACCTTTACTCCCGGCACTACCGCTCCGGACTGGTCTTTGACCGTTCCATAAATTGCGCCGGTATCAACCTGGCCGTAGAGCGTAGTTGTGATTAGAGTCAAGAAGCTTACAAGAACCGCGAGTAACGCAAAACGACGAGAGAACCAATTCCGAGCGCGCATCTCGAATCCCTCCCCATTTGACACCGCTGCTTCGTACCTCGCAGTGGGTACCCGCCCAACCGCTCCTTGCGAACGCCAGCGATGATAATTTAACTTGTCTGAAACTCCGACCCGCAACCAAACGCAAGCGCCCGAAACCAAAGCGCGCAATCTTCAGCTTGCGGTTAGTATAGCATACCCACAAAGTCATAGCCCTGCAAACCGGTCCTGAAGCCAAGCCGCTTCAGAGGCTAACGCCCCGTCATTACTTCGCGAGATTTTCGGCGGGGATGAAGAGTCAGTGTGAAAACCTCACGGTCGGCGGCGGCTCGATTGATGGTCTGGCCGCTACGCTGACCAAGGTTCTGGCAGGCCAGGCGAACTTGCCTTCCCCGCCAGACCTGACGGCTGACCCGGAAAAGTAGGCTCGCAGCCCAGGGAAAGCAACGATTCCCCTCCTTAGCTGAGGAGGGGGTAGGGGGTGGTCGGTCCGGCCGCGACGTGGCCACCCACCACCCCTTCCCCTCCTCCCGCTGAGGAGGGGAGTTGTATTCGGGGAAGTCAATGGAGCATCGGGGAGCGCGGGCATCCTGCCCGCAGAGTGCGTGCAATTGCGCGCGAACGGCGGGCAGGATGCCCGCGCTCCCGGATATCTTCAGGGCAGTTTTAGGTTTTACACGACTGGGCTCGCGCTCAAGCCAATAGACAGGTAAAATCGAAGTGTATGGCATTGTTCAATCTGGATCCGGACATATCGCGCCAACCGCCGTCCGATTTGAAACCGAGGGGGCCAGAAGGCAGGTCCCAGCTTTGGGGCTGGTTGCTTCTGGTGTTGATGGCGGTGCTGGTGTTTTTCTTCGTGCGCGCCCTCCGGCAGGTGCGGATCGAGGTCGCGCAACTGAACCAGCACACCGAAGAAATGAACCGGCGGCTGAGCCAAGTCGAACAGCGTTCGCAAACCGAGGCGCAGCAGGCGGCACAGGCAGCACAAAGCGCCCAAGCGGCCGCTCACCAGAGAGACCAGGCTGACGCGGCTCGTGCCGAATCGCAAAACGAGGCGCAGAAGGCCCAGCAGCAGGCGGCCGTTGCCAAGCAGGAGGCAAGTCAAGCCGAGCAGACAGCGCAACAGTACCGGCAACAGCGCGAACAGGAACTCGCGCACCTGAAGGACGTCCTGAGCCACATCGCCGATACGCGCCGCACGGCTGGGGGCTTGGTCGTAACGCTGGGCAGCAACTCGATTCGGTTCGATTTTGACAAGTCCGACATCAAACCGCAATATCGAGAAATCTTAAGCCGCATCGCCGGCGTCTTGATGAGCGTCGAAGGATACTCGATTAGCGTGTACGGCTACACCGATGACATCGGCACAGCAGACTACAACCAGAAGCTCTCGGGAAGGCGTGCTCAGGCTGTGCGCGATTACCTCGCCGAGTCGGGGGTCGACCCGAAGATCATCACCAGCAAAGGCTACGGCAAATCCGACCCGAGGGCTCCCGGCGATAGCGCCTCGGCGCACGCCACGAACCGGCGGGTTGAAATTGGGATTGTCGATACAACGATTCGCCTGGCAGGTCCGGCAAATTGAACCCGAACTTCGAAGTTGCGAGGCTCTGCGGGAAGAAACCCCTCACTCGGCTCGCTACTCTCGCCACCCTCTATGCAAAATAGCGCGATTCGCAGGCCGCGTCAAATAGACGGTGATGGAGCAGCTTCGGTTCAAAGGCGGTAGATCCCTCGACTTTAGGTCGATCGGATATAATAGGAGGTGAGAGACGCTATCCCCATGTACCTGGTGAGAGGCAATGCCGACTCACCGCACGTGAGTCGTACTAGGACCGTGACGTCGCATCGCCTCCCGTAGCAATGCATTAATTCGCGTCTGGTATCCTTTTCCCTGTCCTCGAAGCCATGCCAGAACATCGGCGTCCAAACGGATGGTCAGCGACTTTTTGATGGGCCGGTAGAACTTTCCGACGACCGCCCTATCCCAACCCCTTAGCTGCGGGATGTCTGTCAGGTCAATCTCGCCATCCCTCAATCGCTGAAGAGCCTGGATCTCCTTAGCCTGATGCTTCGTGACCTTCATAAACTCTCCTTTCCGCCCGGGTGGCCTTTCGCGCGGAGATGATGCGGATTACCTCCTCTTCGCCCTCGGCGAGATAAGTGTGAGCCACCAGAACAATCAAACCCTTGATCATCCCGACGGTTTGCCACCGTTGCTCATCATCGACAACTCGATCTTGAATGCTGCGTGAGTGCGGATCGTCGAAAACAAGTCTAGCGGTTTCAAAGCTAATCCTATGCTTCTCGAGATTACGACGATTCTTGACCTCATCCCACTCAAAGCGCATTCTTCGTAGTTACCGCATCGTAGTTACATCATATCATTTGATCGACTAGGCGAACACGAAAAAGGGCGGTGAGCTGCAAACTCGGGCACAAGCCCACGACCCGCTCACGGGCGACCCGTGGTGCTCTTGCCAATAGCCCCGAACCCCTGGTCCTTAGCCCCTTTTCCTGGCGATGGTGTGGATCGGTTCGCCGAGCAACACATCAGCGGCTTCCATCCAGGCTTCGGAGAGAGTGGGGTGGCAGTGGATGGTTTGAGCGAGTTCGGTGGCGGTGAGTTCGGCGCGGATGGCGGTGGTGGCTTCCGCGATGAGGTCCGTGGCCTGGACTCCGATCGCTTGCGCGCCCAGCAACTGCTCCGTCTTGGCATCCGCAATCCATTTGACGAAGCCGCTCGGGTGGCCGATGGCCAGAGCCTTTCCTAATGCCCCGAAGTTGAATTTGCCGGTCTTAACTTCCCTGCCTTGCTTCACCGCATCCTGCTCCGTCAGCCCGACTGTGCCGACTTCGGGCGACGTGAAGACGCAATAGGGAATGAGCTTCTCATTCTTGCGCCGTTGCCGAGTGCAGGCGTTCTCCGCAGCAACCAAGCCTTGCGACGTGGCGGCGTGCGCCAACTGAGGGCCTCCCGTGACGTCTCCAATTGCATAAATGGTCGACACTTGAGTCACGCCGTACTCATCAACTTCGATGAAACCGTGTTGATTGGTCTTGAGTCCTGTGTTCTCGAGCTGGAGTTCCGCCGTCACCGGCTTACGTCCTAAAGCGGCCAGAAGCAGATCCGCCTTAAGCGCTTCTCCCCCCGCTGTTCCCCGCACAGCGTGTTCGTCCGGAGTAATGCTTTCGAGACTCATGCCCGTAAGGATGCGAATGCCGAGCGTTTTCTCCATCTGTCGACGCAGTTCGCGCCGCACGTCGGCGTCCAGGAATGCCACGATATCCTCGAGAATCTCGACGATTGTGACCCGGACGCCCAATTGGGCCAACATGCAGGCAAACTCGCAGCCGATGACCCCGCCGCCCAGAACGAGGGCGCTCGCAGGAGCCGATTTCAAGTCGAGGAACGCGCGACTCTCGACCACCCGCGCGTGCCGCGGCAGGAAACCGGGCATGGAAGACGTAGCGCCCGTGGCGATAATGGCCTTCTCGGCCCCGATCACCGTGCTCCCCGCACTTGAATTCACCACAACGCGCTTGCGGCTCTCGAACGAAGCAGTTCCGTCGAAGACCTTCACACCATTTCCTCCCAGCAATTGTCTTACGCCGTTGCGCAGGCTGCGGACCACTTGGTCTTTGCGCTCGGCCATGGCGGAGTAATCAAAAGAAGCCGATTCGGCCTTGAGACCCAAGCTTGCCGACGACTTCATCTGCGCGTAAAGGTCGGAAGTGTGGATTAATGCCTTGGAGGGAATGCAGCCGTAATTCAGACACGTCCCGCCCAGGAACTCGCGCTCGACCAGAGCCACGGATGCACCCAACTGCGCGGCTCGGATCGCTGCCGGGTAGCCCCCCGGCCCTGCGCCGATTACCACTACGCCAAACGTTTCCACAGTGATATCTCCTCGAGTTTTTGTTTGATTGCGTTCGCGAATCTGGCCGCGGTTGCGCCGTCTATAATGCGGTGATCGGAAGACAGCGTCATTTTCATAATGTCCCGGACAACGATCTGATCGCCCCTGACCGCCGGTTGTTTCAGCGTGCTCGACACCGCGAGAATGGCGCTTTCACCGGGATTGATGATGGCGGTGAAGTTTTCGATATCCATCATCCCCATATTCGAAATTGTAAAGGTGCTGCCGCCCATCTCATCCGGAGTGAGCTTGCCGGCGCGCGCCTTGGCGATCAGTTCCGTAGCGGCGTCATGAAGCTCAGCCAGGCTCAACTCTTCGGCGTCGCGGATTACCGGCACCACCAACCCCTGATCGAGGTTCACAGCCAGGCCCAAGTGGACCTTGCCGTGCCAACGAATGTTCCTGCCGTCCGTCGTGCTGTTCACAATCGGTAACTCAACAAGGCTCAGCGCCACAGCCTTCAAAATGAAATCGGTCACGGTGTAAGACGCGCCTTGAGCTTTCAACTCGATGCGGAAATTCACCAGCTCAGTCATATCCACGGCCACGGTCACGAAGAAGTGCGGCGTGGTGGTAAAACTCTCGGTCAGCCGCGAGGCAATCGTCTGGCGCATTCGGCTCATGGTCTGGGGCTTTTCCGAGATAGCTCGTTCAACCCGAGTTACGGTGATCCGGCCATGGCCGCCGTCCAGTGACAACACGTCGACGCCTTCCTTCGCCGCTAATCGCTTCGCTGCCGGCGTGATGTGAAGCTGGTAGTATCCCTTGGAATCGAGATAATTCTTCACATCGCGTTCCACAATCCTGCCGAAAGGGCCCGTCCCTGCGATCGGCGCGGGATTGATGGCAGATTCCCTGGCCAGCTTGGCGGCTCGCGGGCTGATGCGGAATACTTCCGGGGGGACCGACGCGCTGGGGGTGGGATGAAGGGGCGGTTCGCGAACCGCCCCTACTTGCGCAGCGGGCCGCTCGGGGCGCGGTTCGTTCATTCCTATCGTGGGTGGCGGTGTAGCTGGACGCGGGCCCTGCATTGAGGCGGCAGGCGGCCCCGGCTTTCGAAACTCGGGCGACACGGCCGCCATTTCCGGAATCGCTTCTCCGGGATCACCTACAAAACCAACTGTAGTGTTAATGGGGACCGTGGCTCCTTCCGTCACTATGGTCTTCAGCAGCGTGCCCTCGAAGAAGCTCTCGACCTCGAGGATGGCTTTGTCCGTCTCGATCTCGAAGAGGATGTCGCCTTTCGCGACGGAGTCTCCCACCCTTTTTCGCCAGCGAACCAGCGTGCCCACTTCCTCGGATTGCCCCAGCTTGGGCATAGTGATCGCTCGAACCATGTTCGTGATCCCTTCTTGGAGTGCGGCAGCGGTTCGTTCGGGGCGGCCCCCGTTTTAACACCGGGCACCCCTAGGGGGGCCCCCCCCCCACCACCCCGCCCCCCAACACACCAACC
>JBEKLY010000243.1:0-11998 GCA_050010015.1 Terriglobia bacterium | reverse complement strand
CTTTGCGAGCGCGCTTAGCGAAGCATGCCATCCACTGAATGTCGTAGCGAGGGAGTGATATGCAATATCCCGTTGGACCCGAAGATGTGAAGCTGATTCAGGGGCGCAGCAAGGGGCTGCAAATCATGTGCGACTGCGGCTGCGTCAACTTCAATTATCTTGACCACCAGGATCCCGTGTGGCGCTGTCGCAACTGCCAGCGAGTTTTGAGCTTCGACTTCCCCCGCCTGATGGAGAAGGCACTCAGAGCAGTGCCTAGTGCTTAGTGGCTAGCGCCTAGTGGCTAGGTTTTGAAAGTTGCCGATGCGGTCCCTATGACGGACGGTTAACAGCCCTTCGTCGATGCTGAACACCGCCCCAGACGACTGGCCTTCTAGGCCCTAAGCACTAGCCACTAGGCACTGGCCACTCGCCACTGTTCTTCAAGGAGTCAATCATGCCCTACGCAAAGCCTTCCCGGCGCTCCTGGGCGGAGCCCTGGAAGATCAAGATGGTCGAGCCCATCCGCATGACCACCCGCCCACAGCGCGAGAGGTTTATCGTCGAGGCGGGGTTCAACACTTTTCTGCTGCGCTCCGAGGATGTTTATATCGACCTGCTTACGGACAGCGGCACCAATGCCATGAGTGATATTCAGTGGGCTGGCATGATGCGGGGCGACGAAGCCTACGCGGGCAGCCGCAACTTCTACCATCTGGCTGACGCGGTGAGCAAGTACTATGGATACAAGCACCTGGTTCCCACCCACCAGGGGCGCGGGGCGGAGCATATCCTTTCGAAGATCATGATTGAACCGGGCGACCTTATCCCCGGCAACATGTATTTCACCACCACGCGCCTCCACCAGGAGTTGGCCGGCGGGACTTTTGTGGACGTCATCATCGACGAGGCGCACGACCCGGCCAGCGAGCATCCCTTCAAAGGCAACGTCGACCTGGCAAAACTCGAAAAACTGATCCAGGAGGTAGGGGCGGGGAAAATTCCTTACGTCTCCGTGGCGGGAACCGTCAACATGGCCGGGGGCCAGCCGCAATCCATGGCGAATATGCGCGCCCTCCGGGAGCTCTGCGACCGGCACGGCATTCCCGTCGTGCTCGATGCCACGCGCGCCGTCGAAAACTCCTACTTCATCCAGCAGCGCGAGCCGGGCTACAGCTCGAAGCCCGTAGCGGAGATCCTGAAAGAATACTGCTCCTACACCCAGAGTTGTACCATGAGCGCCAAGAAAGACGCACTGGTGAATATCGGCGGCTGGCTGGCCACCAATGACGATGGGCTTTTCGAAGAAGCACGCAACATGGTGGTAGTCTATGAAGGGCTACACACCTACGGCGGGCTGGCCGGACGCGACATGGAAGCTATGGCGCGCGGCATCCAGGAGAGCGTTGAGGACGACCACATCCGCGCCCGGGTCGGCCAAGTCGAGTACCTGGGCCGGCACCTGCTGGACTGGGGCCTCCCCGTGGTCAAGCCGATTGGCGGCCACGCGGTTTTCCTCGACGCCAGGGGCTTCTATCCTCACATTCCGCAAGAGCAATATCCCGCCCAGGCGCTTGCCGGCAACATCTATGTCGATTCCGGCGTCCGCACCATGGAGCGCGGCATCGTATCCGCAGGGCGCGATCCCAAAACGGGGCAGGAGCATCATCCCCGCCTCGAACTGGTGCGCGTCACCATTCCACGCCGCGTCTATACGCAGGCGCACATGGATGTGGTGGCGGAATCGATCCTGGAGGTGTACGAGCAGCGCGAACAGGCGCGCGGCTTGAAGATGGTGTACGAGCCTAAGTACCTGCGCTTCTTCCAGGCCCGGTTTGAGAAGTTGGAATAGGCAGAAGGCAGGACGTAGCTGTGGCGCGGGCGTCTCGCCCGCGGTCGTGGGGGCGTCCCACCCCCGCAAGAACTCGCGGGCAGAATGTCCGTGCCACGGCGGGCGAGACTTCCGCACTTCCTTTCCAGCCCCTGTGAATCACCCCACACCAGCCCCCGGACTTCACTCTTAAGCCACAAGTAACGAAGTAGATACGCCGCGCTAGTTTCTCTAAAGCGATCGCAGGCCGTTGCCGATAAGGACTACGACCGAATTGTAGATCAATGCAGGCTGGGCAATGAACGACAACAGGCCCGAATGCGCGAGGTTACTGTGAGCTACTTAGTTTATTGCATCTTTCGCGGGCCGCTTCCGGCAGCCCTGGAGATCCCCGATGGTGTGGGGGGGTATCGGGTCTTCACGGCGAATTACGATGGCTTGGGCGTCGCGCTTTCCAAGCTTCCCGAACCAGACCCACCCTTTGATATGTCGAACCGCCTCGCCTATGAGCGGGTGGTCGAGTCGTTCTACTGTCATCTGACGGTGGTTCCGATTCGATTCGGCTGTCGGGTTGAGTGCCCCTACGATGCAGTGGCTTTGCTTCGGGAAAATGCGGACGCCTACCGCACGCATCTCCGCGAACTCGATGGGTTTGCAGAAGTCGGTATCCAAGTTTGTCTCGGCAGCCCAGTCGCCGGGGCGGAAACATCTCGGCGCCGGATTCTGCCAGATTGGCTTTCACTTCGTTCGCTCCTCTCGACGGCCGCCGGCCCGAATGCAAAGCAGAGCAGCGACCTGGGTGCTGAGCCTGATGCCACGGCTCCGAATGCTCTGATTGAGAACCTCTGCGATTCGCTGCATGGCTCGTTCGTCCGCCATAAGGTGGAGTTACCTTCCTCTCGCAAGAGCGGCCTTCTATCCCTCCATTTCCTGGTGCCGCGCGATTCCGTGGAAACGTTTCGCTCCGCGGCGCGTCACCTCCCCGCGAACCCGTCACTTCAGTTGCAATTGAGCGGTCCCTGGCCGCCCTACAACTTTGTTGACGCTTTGCAGCGGTAAGGGAAACAAATAGCGTGAACCCATAGACAGCGAGCCTGCGACGGCGTCGCAGCCCTGCCGTAGAGGTGGCCTTTACGCGCGCGGAAGAACTTAACCCGAATTCCGAAGTTGAATTTGGCGCTTCCAGAACAACTCTTTGAATCTGAATTGCCTGCCTTGATAACCTCGAGAACGGAACGGGTGTTTGGATTCTTCGGAAGCAACCCCTCACCCGTCCCGCACCGGCTGATGACTACGCCGGGCTGCGGGCCACCCTCTCCCCGAGGGAGAGGGTGGTCAACGATGATTGATGTCAGCCCTCTCCCGTGGGGAGAGGGTGGCGAGAGTAGCGAGCCAGGTGAGGGGTTTCTTCCCACAGATCCTCGCAACTTCGGAATTCGGGCTTAACTGTCATCCTCACGAGTTTCCATGGGCCTCTGGCCCATTTGAGGCAATGAAAATCAGCGTCGTCGTCCCCGCGAAAGCGAGGACCCATTGTGGGGTCGGGAGCAGATGCTTCGCTTCGCTCAGCATGACAGCGAGATTCTTTCGCACCTTCGGACAACCTGTAGGCGTCCCGCCTTAGACGAACCTGCGGGTACCGATGCCGTCGGTATTACTGACTTAATGGCAACTTGACAAATCGGACGAAATAGGCTAGAGTTGCTCTGTGGGGTTGGGCAGGCGGTTCGTCCCTGCCGGTACGCTATGCCAGGAAGTCCTCTTTTGTACTCGTCTGTAGTCCCCGTCTGTGGTTTCTGCCTCCAAATTGCAGTCAAGAAGTCGAGGAGTCAAAAAGTCCAGGAGTGGGAGGCCAAAAGCCGGCCACATGGCACGGGCCACAGTGCGGAAGGCGGCGCACGGCTCCTCTGCTTCTCGACTCCCCAACTTCTTGACCAAAAAACCGAGGGAACAAAGCGAGAATGTCTATGAAAACAAAGGGAAAGTACAAAACGTCGCTGAGCCGTGGAGTGGCAGACCACACGCCGGCCGCACGTCCTCGGGCCGCAGGCCGGAAGGCGGCGGCTGACTCCTCGGGTTCTGGACTCCTCTACTTGTCGATCGCTAAAATCGGGGGAACAAAGCGAGAATGTCTATGAAAACAAAGGACGAGGTCCAATAAGTCGAGTCGCCAACCGCAGTCTCTAATATTGACCGACCCCTCACCCGGCTCGCTACTCTCGCCACCCTTCCAGCATCAGACTGTGGCGGTTGGCGTATACTAGATGGGTCGGGGAAACTCAAAACGGAAATCGCGGTTGAAATAACCAGGGGAGTGCGCATGCAGACTCTCGAGGTCCGCACGTCCGCACCTCCCTCGCCGATGCGATCGCCAATCCCATCGAACTGACCGGCATCGGCTTTAGCGTGCATCTCGATCCGATGGAGGACGGTTACAAAGCAGCTATAACCATCGATCCGCGCAACATCGCGCTGGAACCCAGGGACGGCAAGTGGACCGGCTCGCTTCAGTTTCTGGTCGTGGTGGGAAAGGTGGAGCAACTTACGACCCTTCCGTTGAATTTCACCGAGGCGGTTTTTCACGAGATTCAGGACAAGGGCCTGATCCTGGGCGCGCACATCAAGACCCCGCCGGGGGCAACCGGCTTCAGCGTGGGATTCCGGGATGTGCCGTCCGGGATGGTGGGAACCTTGCATGTCGCACTCTGAAACGCCAGGCAGAGAAGGCAGAGGCGACCTAACATACTTATGTGTAGTCTCTATATCTAGCCTCTCGCAGGGCGGCGAGATGGACCGATCCGAATCCACCATTACGAAGCTACTGAGGCAGCCTATGAACCGTCTCGCGATTCTGCTCTCGGGGCTGTTATTAGCGCAACTCTGCCTCCCCGCCATAGCAGGAGCCGCCCAGGAAGTCCCGGCAGCCGCCCAACCTATGCAGGCCCCGGAAGCCACGTTCCATAGTTCATCCAACCTGGTCTTGGTTAATGTGATCGCCCTGAGTGCCGGGAGTGGCCTTCCGGACAAGACTTTGAAGCGAGGCGACTTTCAAGTTTTCGACAACGGTCGTCCGGTTTCGGTCAAGACGTTTGCGCGTGCTCCAGGAACGCGAATTCGAGCGCGTGGGGAACAACCAACCGATTGCCGTCGACGTACGGGTTCTGGCTGCCACCAATCGCAATCTGAAATCCGCCGTCGCAGCGGGCACGTTCCGCCAGGACCTGTTCTACCGGCTCAATGTATTCCCCATCCAGATTCCTCCCTTACGGGAGCGCCGGGAAGACATTCCATCGCTCGTTGCGTACTTCATCGGGCGCTACGCGCAGAAGGTGGCCAAGAGCTTCAAGAGCATCAGCAGGAGAAAGCTTGAGGTCTTTCAGCAGTACGACTGGCCAGGAAACATTCGCGAGCTCCAGAACGTTGTGGAGCGCGCCGTGATCCTGTGCGATGGCGACACATTCTCGGTTGACGAAAGCTGGCTTGCGCCGGAATTGCCGCGGCGGTCGGGCCCGCTCGTTCCCTTGACTTCGGGAGTAGCCGACCGCGAGCGAGAACTGATCGAGGCTGCTCTGGCAGAGTCCGAGGGAAAAGTGGCAGGTCCTTCGGGAGCTGCCGCCAAGCTCGGAATACCCCGCCAGACGCTCGACTCAAAGATTGCATACCTTGGAATCGATAAGCGGCAGTTCAAGCCGCGGCCCGTCGATTGATCGGCCCGACCATGCGTAAACGCCCCGCACGATAAACGCGTTCAAAAGGATTGAGATCAACGACGCGGCGATGACGGCGCTGAAGACCTCTTCGTTGACCAAACCCGCCGATCGCCCGACCTGCACTACGACGAAGGAGAGTTCGCCAATCTGCGTTAACCCGGCGGCCACGTTGATGGCGGTCTTCCAGGGATAACGGAACAGTCGAACCACCGCGGTCCATACCATAAGTTTGCCGGCTACAATCAGCAGCAGCAGCAATCCCAGCAGCGGCAAGGTGCCCAGCAGTAGCCTGGGATCAATCAGCGTGCCCAGCGAGATGAAGAAGAGCGCCACGAAGGCGTCGCGCAGCGGCACGAGCTGATTGTGCGCGTCGTGAAGATCCTCGGACCCGCTGATGGTAAGTCCGGCGAGAAATGCGCCGAGGGCCAGCGAAAATCCCACCGCTTGCGCGAGCGCCGCCGTGCCGAGACAAACGGAGATCGCGACCAGCAGGAAAAGTTCAGGATTGCACGTACGCTTGACCCAGCGCAGCAGGCGAGGGATGAGCTTAGCCGCGAAGAGAACTAGAGGAACCAGCAGCACCAACGCCTTGCCCAGTGTCCAGGCAGCCTGTAACGCCGTCCCCTGGCCCGAGCCCCCGAATACCGGAAGGACCACGATCATGCAGATGACGGCGAGGTCTTCGACGAGCGTGATCCCGATCATCACGCGACCGGGGACGGTTGTGGTTCTGCCGGAGTCGCTCAAGAGGCGCGCCAGCACCATGGTGCTGGCCACCGATACCGCCGCGCCGATCACCAGCCATTCCTTGCCGCTCGAGCCGGCGAGTCTTCCCGCTGCGCTTGAGAGACCCACCATAAGCAGGATGCCGAGCGGCCCGCCGATAAGCGCCACCGACTTTACCCGGAGCAGATCGGGAATGGAGAATTCGACCCCAATCGAGAACATCAGCAGTACCACGCCCACTTCCGCGAACACCTCGAAGGAGTGCATGTTCGAAATGCGAGGCCCGGGCGTGAAGGGGCTGACCACGATGCCGCCCAGGACAAATCCTAAGATGAGCGGAAGCCGCAGCCGCCACGCCACGAGGCCCCCAAGCAAAGCGGCCAGGAAGATGTACGTCAGATCACGGAAAAGTAACGGATTCGCGTCCATGTTTTACCTCGCAGTGAATCGTTATTGATTACGTTCGCCGTTGAGCCAGGCTCCGGCCGAACTTGCCCGTTAAAACAGGCGGGGCCCGAAGGAACCCAATATCATTAGCCGTGGGCGAACTCTACGGGGGGCGCGAGCGCAAGCCATCAACCGACCCCGCAGGGGTTGAACTCGGCCCTATTCGACCCCTCCGGGTTCGTCACGAACTTTGGGGCTGATTCCTGGTCCGTAGGTTCCACCTACGGCTAATGATCTTGATGCCCTTCGGGCATTCAGGACCTACAACCGCCAAGATAGAAGTGGCCCGGCCGCTGTTCACGCCAACCGGGCCACTATGCGGCTATCGAACGGCGAAGCTTCGCCGAAGAGTTGTCAACCCCAGGGCTGATACGACGGCAAGGGAGCTGATGGTTCGAGAGTAGGCTTCGTTCAGGGCTTCGAATTTCGCGATGGCGGACTTCGCTTGGAATCGGCTGTAAAGCCGGGAGCCGCCGTAGATCGCCAGCAGGGTCACTCCGCAGAGGAAAAGCGCGATTTCTGCGACGATCCAGATTGTCCGGCCGCGTATCATGCTCTCACTGAGGTACCGTAAGAAAGCGGCCGCGCGGGTTGCGAGTCTCCGTTTCGGTGACATAGGTTGTCTCCCCATCTCCGTTTCCAAATCGAAGTCCGCGTCACGTTGCTCGTGCTGCGGTTACTTGGCGGGCACCCAGACCGAATCCGCGACCGCCAGTTCAACGCCTGCGATTTCGGTGTTCACCCTGATGTACCGTCGGCCGGCCTTCGTGCCGGGTGCAGCGGTGAAGCTCAGCAGGTACTGGTTGTCGAAGATCTTCTGCAGGCTGTCGAGATAGGGCTTGAAGCTCACAGGACGCTGCAGACCCAAATAGAACGACTCACCGCCCGTCTCTTCCGCCAGCTTGGAAATGAACATCTGACCGTTGAGGGCCTCCCAGTAGTTGCGGTGATAGCGGCCCACGCCCGGCGAATAGAGTGCGTAAATGGTGGTTCCGGTGCGCTGCGCGACGGCGCTAGCCGAATCAACGTCAGGGTTGACTCCCAGGCCGTGACGGAACGGTCCGCGGCGGGCGCGGTCGACACCATCGGTTACGATCAACAACTCGCGCCGGTTGGGGTGCTCAGGCCAGCGCTTCATCAGATCGATAGCAGACAGATACGGACTGCCGTAAGCTCCCGGCGTGCCGAGCGGCAGGCGAATCGCTTTGGCGGTCGCCTCGTGGTCCGTGGTAAAGTTTTGCGCAATCTGAACCGTCGCATTGCGCATGTAGCCGATACCGACCGAAGTCGTGGGTGCCTGCGCTTTCACGAAATTGCGCAGGTCGTCGAGCTGCGAGCCGAGCCTGGTGTCTGACGCGTCGTCAATCAGGATGAATAGATCGAGGCCGGCGCGTTCGCCCTGGGCCGGCACCCACTCGGAGACCTGCAGGCGGTTCTTGCCTTGCTTGACGACAATGTCGGCTGGATTGATCTCCGGCATGCGCTTGCCGTCGGGCACGCTTGCCGTAACCGTCATCCTCACCTCGACACTGTCCGGCGAGGTCTTGTCCGCGGCGCGTGCGAAGGGGCTCACGAGCGCCGCCGCACAAGCCAGGAACGCTACTGATCGAAACATCGAACGGAAATTCATTCTTAATTTCATGATTGTCTCCTCTACGGCGCCGTGGCGCCTATCGACGATTGAAGTTGCTTTCGCGGGACCTTGGCGAACCCCTCATCTGCCATCAGCTTTACGGGAGCCCTGATCCCGACGCCTCTAGGAAGAGCAACTCGGCGGCCAATTGAAATCGTTGGATTATTTGGGCTTAGTTCAGGAAGGGATGCCGACCTATCAGAATTTCTGACCTTTCAGCACGCGCGAGCTACGGGGAACCTGCCCGCTCCCCAGGCATGCCTCGAAGACCGGCCCAGGGGCGAGATGATGTGCGGGGCACGTCCTGAAAAATCGAATCATGAGCGTGCACCAGGGCAGTCAATTTAGAGACCGACAGATCTTTAGATACCCTCTGACCATCGCCTTTAGAGGTGTCGATTTCTTATGGAACAAAGCGCGCAAAATAACAGGCACGGCATCCGCCTGCCACTAGGTTTTGTCGAAATCGGCGGTCAGGAAGAAATAGGTTTCATCCAGCATCATCGGGTAAACTACGAGCCCAGCAATAGGAAAGAGCGCGCCCAGAATGAGAAAGAAGGCCTTAATAGCGTTCACCACCGCAACCTACATCCTGCAGTCCGCCATGAGGCCTGCCGATAAGGCCGCCGACGCCTAACTTCGCGGCGACCCACGGCTTAGAAATCTGACTAAATAGGGGCATCTCGTTGACTCTGCGGCACGGTTGGCAATCCCAAATAATTGAAAAAAGCCCAATTTGTGCCCATCTTGTACTCGAGAGATTGTCACCTGCGAACAGGGTGTTCCGTATGGAGATATCATACCTACTCCTAAGCAGAATTCTGCTTCCATTCACGCCAGACCTCCGCGGGGAACTGCCACTGATTCGTCTGATCAGCGGCAAGAATTCCGATCGCCAGGCATCTTGCTCACATTGCAGTGAGGCTAATGCGATCTTGTGTGCCACCTGTGTGCGCGTGAACGTCATGGACTATTATTTAGCCATAGCCGACATTTTTTGCTCCGCGGACAAGATCCGACCGATGAAGTTGGCTTCTACCTCTGCCAGTGAAGGCGCAACGCACAGATCGGCACGGGCCCGCGATCCCGATTGTAGGCCAGATTCACGACGTACTGAAAGTTTGGTGCGAGCGCAAATCCATGCTTCAAGGCAATCGAGTAGTATGTTTCCAATACCTTCTCGCGTCCGTAATTCAGTTTTCCGTCCCCGATGATGAAACCGTTGCCTCCCAGGCTCAGGTGCTCTTCGTGATCGTGTGACAGGCCGTTCTCTACAAACGCCAGCCGGAAGTGATCCGAGGGCCTGCTCCAGCGGCGGCCGCTAAGGCTGAATCCACCGCTGCCCGTGCGATCGATTTCGGTAAACGCCCACGTTTCGGTGTGGCCGTCGTCCAAGCCATAGCGAAAGAATACTCCGAGGTCTTTAGCGATCTCCTGCTCCAGATTAATCCCGGCACCATACTTCGCCCGATACGCGCGAGACTTGGTGATGTCCATCCCGAACACCGGGGTATCGATGGTCTCGCGGTAGCTGCCCATGTGGGCGTGGTTCACATACGCCATCAGGCGCACCGCGCCTGCATGCAAATGCAGGGCGTGGCGGCGCTCACCTTCGAAATACTCCGAACGTGCCTGGGCAATTTGCGTGTCCATTTGCATACCATTGGCGTATTTGGGCACCATGACGCTGGCCACCCTCCAGGCCCAGCGCTTCCGGTAAGCCTCAAGCGCTACGCCGTAAGTGCAGCCGCGTGTGTCGGACGCGAAGTCCCACGCGCCGTTGTCCATCAGGGCCCAGTTCATGAATTGCGTACGCGCATCGTGGCTGCAGGCATTGTCGTCAAACAGATCAACCAGCGAGAACTTGCCCGCGGTCAAAGTGATGCGGGAGGCACAAAGATATCCGGAAACCTGATTCTGACCGCTTGCCACAAACTCGTCAGAGTCACCCTGTCCCCACGTCTGTAAAACTAGCATTCAACGGGCGGTGTGCGATGGTGCGGTTGTGGTTCGACTTCCGGCGGCCAGTGCCCTGTTCGAGCGCGATCCGCACGTGCTGAGTGAGGGCCTTTTCCGTTGATGGCAAGCGAAAAAGGGCAAACACATCCCGACTAATTGTGGTTAGTCCAGGTCGAACCGAATACCGAGTAAGCTACCGATCGGCCTGCTGGAAGACGGCGCGGCAGGTGGTATGATTAGCGACAGACTCAATGGTGGAACCTGAAATTGGGGTGAGTTCCCGGTTTGGACGAGCATGATGGCTGCGGTGCAAATCACGCCCCCCAACGAATCCTGCGCACCCCAACTCGCCATGCGGCTTTCCCTTGCGGTCGGCTTCCTCATGCTCGGGACGAAAGTATTCGCCTACTGGATGACCGGATCCGCGGCGATTCTCTCCGACGCTGCCGAATCGGTCGTTCACGTTGTGGCTGTTTCCTTTGCCGCTTAAAGCCTCTGGTTGAGCCGAAAGCCTCCTGACCCCAGCCATCTTTACGGTCATGACAAGATCGCATTCTTTTCGGCGGGGTTCGAAGGCGCCATGATTGTTCTGGCGGCGGTCTATATCGTCTATGAGTCAATTCGCAGGTTGATCGCGGGGCCCAAACTGGAGAGTCTGAGGGCGGGGCTTTGCTGGTTCTCGCCGCGGGTCTCATCAATGGCGCTTTGGGCGGCTATCTGGTATGGGTTGGGAAAAGGCATCGGTCTCTGATTCTGGAGGCCGATGGTAGACACGTACTCACCGACTGCCTGACCAGTTTCGGCGTCCTCGTAGGACTGAGTTTGACCATGCTCACGGGCTGGCTGCGTTTCGATCCTATGGTTGCGATTCTTGTGGCCGTGGACATCCTTTGGATGGGGAGCAAGTTGATTCGCCAATCCATCGGCGGATTGATGGATGAAGTCGATCCGATAACTCAAGCTCAAATCCGGCGACTACTCGTCGAAATGACTCGCGAAGCCGGGGTGGAATTCCATGGTTCGCGGCATCGCAATGCGGGCAATACGAATTGGGTGGAATTCCATCTGCTCTTTCCCAAAGACACTTCTTTGGAGTCTGCTCATGCGCTGGCCACCAAAATTGAAGAAAGGATCCAACAAGATTCGCCGATGAGAACCGAAGTGATCAGCCATTTGGAAACACTGGAGGACCACCACGAGGTCCATAGACGTGGTCACTTTGAGAAGATTAACGAGTAAGGCCGCCGAAATCCAAACCTCCAACCGAAACCCGCGGTGTCCTGCGCGCCTTTTGTCACTCCTTGCTTCAAACCCGTGATCCGCTGACACATCTCGGGCTCCCGCACAGTGGCGTGTGCGGGATTTCAAGCGGTCGTCCCCACTACAAGTTGCGGCCGCTCAGCTAGTCCCGGCGTTCTTCGGGATTCGACCTGCTAAGTGGGGATCACGGAAAATGGCCAGCCGCCAATTCAGCCCCCGGTGTAACGCCGTTTCGGCGAGAAGCTCGTTGGTACGAGCCCCCACGACGATTACCTGCCTCATGGCGATAAGCCTGGACCAATCTCTGTCTTGCATATCGACTTGTTCCAATTCACATCATAAGAGCATCCTATCTTAGCGGGGTCGGCGCTTGGGATGAGCCAACCAGTTCTTAGCTTTTCCGGGCGGTTGCGAACATGAACGAAATGTAATTCCGTGGACATGCGGCGATCA
>JBEKLY010000242.1:0-12188 GCA_050010015.1 Terriglobia bacterium | reverse complement strand
CGTGGGAACAGATTCTCCGCACGATCCAGCCTTGGCTGGTGAGATGGAGCGGACTCTGTCCCTGCTGCGGAACGAAGTTCAAGCAAATTTGGAACGACACGACTTAACATAGTAATACTAGGGACTGGCTTAGACCCACGGCAGCTCAGGACGAAGAGGAACAGGGCGCGCACTACTTGAAATACGCACGCAAAAGGTAGGAAAAGCCCATGAACAAGAGCAGGATGTTCGCAACCAGGATTAGATGCTGTCTAAATCGCTTGTGCAAGCCTGCACCCCACGCCATGACCGCTGTGGAGATTATCGCCGCCCCATAGTATCCAACCACACTGCCGGCGAAGAAAGGCACCACGTGCGCATAACCGTGCACTCGGCCCTCGGCGAGAATCGGTCCGGCAATGGTGATCCAATAAACCCAGGTTCCAGGGGCCGCCACCTCGGCCAACGTGGCTACGGTGACGCCCGTGAAGGTGTATACTGCGGAATTCGCCACCGCTTCTTGTGTTGTGCGGCGCATTCCCCAGAGGGCGTAGGTGGCAAACCCTATTACGACTGTTCCCCCCACGTAGGCAATGTAGTGGACAATGCCAAAGGGGATCCAACGGTAGAAGAACAAAGTGAGGATAAGAAAGGCTCCGTCAACCACCAGGGGCGGCGCCAGCAGCACAAAGACGGCACGCCCCCAGCGGCCCAAGGCCACCTGGGTGAGCGCGATCATGTGCAAGGGGTTGGGAAACATCCCTCCCACGATTCCCATGCCGGCGCCAAGAATGAAGAGTTCCATATCGGTAATCCGCGATAGTAAGTGGTCGAGCAAAGAATGTAAAGTAGTCGCTCGTGCCCGTCGGATGACGGGCGCCCGGAAACCATGACTATCACCCGACAGTGGACGGATGTGGTGCGGGCGTCCCGCCCGCAGTCGCGGGAGCGTCCCGCTCCCGCGCGGGCAGGATGCCCGCGCCCCTGCGGGCTGGATGCCCGCGCCACGACTTACAGAGCAGCAGAACCAACTCCTGTCTCGCCAGGAATTCTAAAACCGTGTCTACACATCCGCGAATTCTAATCCTGAACATGTCGCACGGCGCGGCGCATTCGCGGGCCGCTGCGGCGCTGCGGCAGGCGTTTCGAGATCTGCGCCCCCCCGTGGATGCGGAGGTCATCGATACGCTCGAGCGCTGCAGGGCGTGGTTCCGGGCCTATTACAATTCCTATGTGATCCCGCTTGCGATCTGGCCAAGCCTGTGGCGGTGGATTGAGAAGCAGCAGTCTCAGTCTGAATCCACCGGCCCCAATTGGCTCTACCGGCGCGGGGCTCGACCCCTGTTTCGCTTCCTCCGCGATTACGCTGCGGACGCCGTGATTGCTACCGAGGTCGGCGCCTGCGAACTCGCCGCCTTGTGTAAGCGGGAGGGGCACGCCAACTTCCTGCTGGTGGGTGTGGAGCTGATGGACTTCAATCGCGCCTGGGTGCAGCCGGAAGTTGACCTGTATCTCGCCACCCATCCGGATCTTGCCGCCGAACTCGTGGGCGCAGGCGCACCCGCCTCGAAAGTGGTGACGACCGGACAGCCCATCCACCCAGCGTTCGCTTCGCTACCCACGCGCGAGGAAGTGCGCGCGAAGCTTGGCGTCGAAGCGGACGCCATCCAGATCCTGCTTTCACTGGGAAGCCAGGGGTTTGGAACTCCGGAGCGCATTCTCGAGGAAATCCTCACAGCGCGGCCCGACTTGGAGGTGGTTCTGCTTGCGGGCAGAAACCGGCGGGTTGAGAAACGCCTGCGCGAACGTTGTAAACGCTGGCCTCAGGTCCGCGTGTTGGGTTGGACCGACAACATCCAGGAATGGATGGCGGCGTCCGACTTGATGATCAGCAAGCCCGGAGGCGGCACGCTCAACGAGGGCTTTGCCTGCGGGTTGCCGATGCTGGCGTTCAATCCCCTACCCGGAAACGAGGAGCGCACTTGCCGCTGGATTGAAAAATGGGGAGCAGGAATCTGGATTAAGAAACTGGATAATCTTGCGCCAATCATTACCTCATTGTTGGCGGATCGTTCGCAACTTGCAGCGCTTCGCACCCGGGTTCACGAACTTGCGCGCCCTCACTCTGCGCGCGACGGCGCACTGGCGGTGATGAAGCTGCTCGCTTGTCGAACTACCGGCCGCCCGAATCCAGGTTGCGACTTCCCAACCACGAATCCGTAGGTACTCCAAGACCTTTCCGGCGCTTTGTTCGGGAGTCTCCTGAATCAGTGTCCAACAGAATTGCCGGGTGAAGCGGTGCCCTTCACGTCCCGCTGCGTGCGAATGTTCCAGGCTCGGTTTTGTTGCGGCTTTACCGCGCTGTGCTATTATCTCAGCGGGCGCAAAGTCTGAGGCCGCTTGCTACACTGATGAAGAGGAATCCATGGAAGTCTTGCTTGCAGTCGTTCTCATAATACTTCTTGTGGCGATTGTAAGAACTCTGCTGGAACTGGCTGCTGCCAGTAAGCATGAGCGGGCGGCAGCAAGAGCCCCCGCTGAAAAGCGTGAGGCGGAACGAAGGCAAGCAGCGGAGCGTCAGAGGGATTATGCGGAGAGTCTGGTACGCAACTGCAAAGAGTCGCTCGACGACTTCGAATTGCTCCCGGGGCATCTTATTGCTGCGGAGGAATTCTTGGATCAGGCTGAGGCCAGATTCCAGGAGGAAGCATTCGCCACGTTCTGGGATTCGATCGAGCAGGCGGTTAAGGAATTGGGTGGATTCGATACGCGAGTCCGTTCCATCGACCGCCGTCTCACAACTTACGACAGCCTGGTCAAACAGTATGAAGGGCAACCCCCACAGCTTCCCATCGACCGTGACTGCGTGTCCAGACTGGCGGTCAGCGCAAGAACAGCGGAGCGACTGAGGTCCATAGTTTACAAGGCTCAGTGCAACTCCCAATTTGCAGAAATCTATGAGCAGCGGAAGACCCATCAGATTCTGGTTGCCGGCTTCGCGACCTTCGCCGACGCCTTGGCGTTGATGTCATCCGAGCTACAGTCGTCGATTGGCCAACTTGCGAGTTCGGTCGCCCAAATGAGGTCGCAGTTTAATGACTCCTTACCTGCGGTCCAAATCAACGCGGCGAATTCGGCTTCATCAAGCGCACAACACCACAAAGAGGTAATGCTCGAATTGAAAAGTGCCGCGACTCAACGAAAAGCTTTAGCGCTGGGATCACTTGTGAACTGGGAACAAAACGCGAGAAGACACTTCTCGTAGTCCCGGCAAACGAAATTCGTTTTTTTCCAACCAATCCTTCTGCCCAAATTACGGCACCTCGATCCGAGCAGATTTTTCCGCCCTGACTAGAATCTCCACACCCTCACCTGCACGCTTGGGCGCGCTGAATCGGGAACTAATTCATTGAAAAGAAGGAGAAAACTGAGGTCCTCCAGGCGTTTGGCAGCGTCTTTGCCTACCTGGACAATGTGTCCGTCGAAGCCGGGCTCACAATAGCGGGCAGCGATTCCTTCTGCGGCAGGATTGTACGACGGGGCGCCACGCTGAATTGCGCTCGCTTTCCGGGAAGTAAGCAGGCGTCAAGATGAAGTGGAAGGGAGGCCCAATGAAACTGATGGTGATTTGCTGTATATCAGCCCTGCTCTCGGGCTTTCCGGCTTATGGTGCGCCGAGGACGACAGATCCGGGCCACGAGGCACGTCTGCGCGTGGAGTACGGTGTGGCGAGCTGGTATGGAGATCACGAGCAAGGTCGCCCGATGGCATGCGGGGAACCCTTCAATGAGTACGCCATGATTGCCGCCCACCGCACCCTGCCGCTGGGAACCGATGTCAAGGTGACCAACATGCGGAACGGGCGCTCGGTGGTGGTGCGGATCATGGATCGAGGACCTCACGTAGCAGGCCGCGCTATCGACCTTTCAAAGGCGGCAGCGGAGCGACTACAGTTTACGCACCAAGGTTTGGCTCGGGTTAGAATACGCGTACTTAACACGCCAGTCAGGCAAAGGCGAGAGGCTGAACTTACGCGGCGCCCCAGGCGCCAGCATCGCGGAACGGCATGGCGTGCAGACGACGGTCCAGTGCTCGAAGCCTCTGGCCGCCGGTCGGCAGCCTTCGCGCGACAGTAACCAAGTTGTCGGGCGCTTGCATTAGCTGCGAGGAGGGTTGGAAGGCTTGAAGCCGGCGAGTTGCATGCCACGTCGCGCTTCTGGATTCTTCATGAAAATATCCCAGACAAACCCGGTCCGGAGGTTCTCCGCCATCAACATGGTGATCCCCGTATCAATACCGATGACGTCGGGATCGAACCATTTCGTGAGCGGGTTGAACGCATTGACGAAACCATACTTGCTCCAGGTCCGATCTCCGTAGACGGCCCTGATATTGCGAAGAACAGAGATCGTGGCTTGGGGCAGAAAGGGGAGCGAACCTCCGGTGGCGCTCGGCACGACGGTTCCGTCGATCGGCCCCGTGGCGGGAGGTCCACCCCAAGCTACGTAGCCTTTCGGGGAATCCGAAGCCGTTATGCCCCAGAGATCTGTGCTGTAGTCGGGAAACTGCTTGCCCAAATCGATGCAGAAAAGACGATGGGCTTCCGTGGCGGCGGTGGAGTTCTCGAAATAATCCGCGAACTGGTCGCGCTTGTTCCGGAAGTCAAACCAGGCTTGCGAGTACTGATGGATGAACAGCGGAGCGAAAGAACCAATGTAGCGGACTCCATCGTATTCGAAATTGAGGCGGCGCCAGGCAGTCCAGGTATCCGGCTTCAGCGGGTATTTTGTGGAGCCCATGCCCAGCAAGTAAAGCATCATGAGTTCACTGTAGTCTTGCCAGCGGTAGGGAAGAAATCCAATCTCAGGCATCCAGCCCAGCGAGAGGAGGGGAGTATCTTCGCCCAGCCAGTTCCATTCCACGCGATCAAAGACCTCGACCGCCAACCGGCGGATTTCCTCGCTCATGAAATGCTGCCGGCAGGCGAGAACTCCGCAAAGCAGAATCGCCGTGTCGATGGAAGAAACCTCAGAATCCCAGAGCCTGGTGCCGGTGTTCACATCCGCGAAGTGGAAAAAGAAGCCGCGGTGGTTGGGCAGCTTTCGCCAGAGGAAGTGCAGCGTGGTGAGTACGCGGTCGTGGGCCTCGGAGTGCGGAACCCAGCCGCGTTTTTCCCCAATGCAGAGAGCCGTGAGGCCAAAGCCGGTAGCGGCAATGCTGGCCACTTCGGTGGTGTCATTTCTCCGGACGTTGCAGCGGTCTTTCACGAGGCCGGTCTGGGGGTTCCCCTGTTCCCAAAAAAAGCGGAAGGCAAGCTGCTCCAACTCATCCAGAAACAAGTCGTCTTCAGGCGAAAGCGCATTAGCGACGCCAGGCGGCCCCGGTGCCGGCGCGGGCGCTTCTTGGGATCCGGGCGCGATAGAAAATGCGGCGGGTCCGCCTATCACTATGCCTGACGCTGCGCGGGTTAAGTGGGCCAGCCACGCCCGCCTGGAAATCAGGCGCGTCGGCTTGTCTTCCTCACTCATGATTCTCCAATTATACCGTCCTTGCGCAATAACAAGGCGCAGAAACCCGCGCGGGGTGCTGCCCTGAATCGAACGCACCGCAGACCTCCAAGCCGGCCAGTGTCTGACGGGGGACTCCTGCGCTGGGGCTACGGCTCTAATCATCAGCGCAGTCTGCGCCAGCATCGGTGTAAAATGGTAAACGGATGAGCCGTTCGAAAAAAGCGATTATCGGGCTCTTGTTGATGGCGGGGGCGGTATGCGTCGTCGGACTTTTGCAGTCTATTTTCCGTGCCGCCCAGCCCGTTACGATAAAGGGTGCGGTGCTTGCCCGCGGCTACAACGTGGATCGGCAGGTTCCGATCCCCGGCGTCCAAGTTTCCGTCGCTGGAGGTCTGGCGGAAAAGGACGTGTTGACGGGTCCCACCGGCTATTTTGTGCTGACCCTAAACAAGCGGGCAAAATTGGACGAACCGATGACCGTGCAATTCCGCGATCTGCAGTATTTGCCGCTGGATATTACATCGTTTATAAGCGACCGGCTCGTGGTGGCGCGCATGACGCCGATCGCTGATTTGGCCGGACCGGGTATAAGCCTGCCGCAGACCACAGTTGTCAATATCAAGATCAGATATACCGTCAAGACCGCGACCGTGCTCAACGTCGGGAGCACGCTCAAAACCTTTCACGTGGTCAACTCAGGAAACGTTCCCTGCAACGGCCGATACCCTTGTTCGCCCGACGGGAAGTGGCAGGCGGCTGTGGGTTTTTCCAGCCTTGAGGCTCCGGGGGGCGATTTCTTCTCCAACGCCCGCGTTTCCTGCATCGCCGGTCCTTGCTCCTTCACGAAGATCCGGTACGACGGTTTTTCGCGCGGCGGACCCAGCGTTCGTGTAGAGGTCCTTGACTGGTCCGATACGACGACTTTTCTCTTCGAAGCGGAGGTGTTCCGTTCGATGACCAGCAACAGTGTGAGGTCATCGTATCCTGTAATCTTCGGCCAGGCGCTGCATTTCACCGTGCCGGCCAATGCGGAAGGGATTTGCATCGAGGCGGACGTCAACCGCCAACCGATCATTTTTCCGTTGGGACCTCAGCTCAAACTGAGCTGGGCCGCGTGTACTGAAAGCGTCAACCCGGATCACACCGAAGTCTACCAGTGCGAACTGAAACCGGGGTACGGCTTCTAACCCGCACTTGATCGCGAGGCCTCATCATGATGATCACCGGCAGCACACAGCGCGGCAAAGCCGCAACCAAATGCAGATTCTTCGCTTCGCGCAGAGCGACATGTCATCCTGAACCCGTTCGCTTCGCTCAGGGTAAACTGCGCGAAGGATCTGGTGTTCTTCGCGCGCCGCGAAGAAACTCACCGCCAGTACTACAAAGAAGCGAAGGCATGGCGAGAGGCGAAGGAGGATCGTTGACCACAAGGTTGCTCTTCCGCTTGCTTACAGCCTGCATCGTCTGCCTGTGTTTCAGTCGACCATCTTTGTTGCCCGGTCAAAACGCAGGCCCGAATAACGAGCATCAAAGAATCATCATTGACGCTCAGGCGCCTTCGCACGCTTTCCCGCATTTTTGGGAGCGGACGTTTGGCTCGGGCCGGGCAATCCTTTCGCTGCGCGAGAGCTACCGCGAGGATCTGAGAGCGGTCAAGCGCGCCACCGATTTTGAGTACATTCGCTTCCACGCCATTTTGCATGACGAAGTGGGATTGTATAACGCCGGCCCGGGCGCGAACCCCAGCTACAATTTCTCTTACGTCGACCAGATTTATGACGGACTGCTTGCCAATGGAGTTCGCCCTTACGTCGAGCTCAGCTTCATGCCGAAGGAGCTGGCCTCCACTCCCAGGCAACAGGGCTTCTGGTACCACCCGTATATAGCGCCGCCAAAGGACTGGGGTCTTTGGCAGGATATGATCCGCAACTTCGCAAGTCATCTCGTCGCTCGCTATGGCATCGAGGAAGTCTCGCAGTGGTATTTCGAAGTTTGGAACGAGCCCAATCTTGACTTCTGGGCAGGCGAGCCGCGGCAGGCGACCTATTTCACCCTCTACGACCGGACGGCACAAGCGCTCAAGAGCGTCAGCCCTCGAATTCGAGTGGGCGGTCCTTCCACTGCCCAGGCAGCTTGGGTCAGCGAGTTCATTCGCCATTGCGTGGAATCGAATGCACCCCTGGACTTCGTTTCCACGCACGTTTATGCCAACGACACTGCGGAAAACGTCTTGGGTACGCACGAGCAGGTCTCGCGCCTCGAGATGGTCATTCGCGCGGTCAAAAAAGTTCACGATGAAGTCAAAGCCTCAGCTCGTCCCGATTTGCCCATCGTTTTCAGCGAGTACAACGCAAGCTATATGAACGAACCGGAGGTGACCGATTCCGCTTTCATGGGCCCCTGGCTTGCTTACACGATCAGCCGCTGCGACGGCCTGGTGGATATGCTCGCCTATTGGAGCTTCTCCGATGTGTTTGAAGAGCAGGGCGTAGTAAAGAGGCCTTTCTACGGCGGCTATGGCCTCGTGGCGGCAGGCAACATTCCCAAGGCCTCGTATAATGCCTTTGCGCTGCTCCATCGCTTGGGAACGGAACGCATCACCGTCGATTCAGACTTGGTGCTGGCCACTCGACGCCAGGACGGCGAAGTGGTTATCGCGGCCTGGAATTATGCGCCCCCTGGGGAGACGGGTCCTGCGCGCGAGTTGACGCTTGAACTGAGGGGCCTGGGAGCAACGCGCTACGCGAGCATTTCCCGGCTGGACGACGAGCATGGCTCGGCGCTCACGGCTTGGGAGGCAATGGGCAAACCCGACTTTCCATCCCGCGAACAGCAGCAACTCGTGCGAGAAGCCGGCCGCCTGACAGCACCGGAAATTCGGCAGTTAGATGCGGGAGATCCCGCCTCGCTCACGCTAAGTCTTCCTGCGCACGGTCTCGCCCTGATCGAGATCCGGAAATAGAGCGTCGAGCAGTCGTAGGGGCGGTTCGCGAACCGCCCCTATCGGCACTCACGCAGAGCTTTGCTCTGACGCCGGCCGCGAAGCATCGGGGCTCGCCCTACAACGACCGGAGCAAGGCAACGGGAAACCGGGCGAAGACTTTTCCAAGCGGCAGCAGGTTTCCCTGATTGGCGACCCGGGAACGCACTGTCTCGCCGGTCAGAACGTCCAGCCATTCTGAGGGCGCTTTGTTGGGGAGCGGCAGCCCATTGTCTGCCCAAATTTCTTCGCCGGTGGGGTAACGGCTTGGCGGAACCAGCCTCGTGACCAACCTCGGCACAACAGTCACCGCCCAAGCTCGCTTCAGGCGCCTCGCGAATGCGAAGACGCTCTTTTGCTTGGAACCAATCGCCTCGAGCGGTAGATAGGCGCCGGCGAGATATAAGTCGACTTGAGAGCGGCGGAAGGTGAGGGCCCTGGAAGTTACGAAGAGCTTGATGCGGCCGTCCTGCCAATGGTCAAGCAAGTTGTCGATGAGGTGCAAACGATTTTGCTCCTCTTGCTGCGAGAGCTCGGCAAGGAGGCTCGAGCGCCTTCGGAAATCGACCGGACCCCGGTTATCGGGATCGACCAGCCTGAGGTCCCAGAGTTCTGAGCCCTGGTAAATATCCGGAACTCCCGGGCCGGTGATTTTGAGCAAGAGCTGGGCAAGAGAATTAAGCGCTCCATAGAAAGCAATCTCCCTCGAAACCTCCAGGAAATCTTTCAGAAACGTGTTGTCGTCCGATTCCTGGATGATGGCTCTAACAAAGTGAAGAAGCGCCTGCTCATGCCGGACATTGGGGCGCGTCCACTTTGTATTCACCATCGCTTCTCGCGTCGCTTTCACCATGTATTGCTGAAGGCGCTTTCTGAAGTCGGTCCGTCCATGGTGGTCAAGAGGCCATGCGCCCAGCATGGTTTGGTACAAGAGGGTTTCTTCGTTGGGGTGGGGGACGGGGCGACCGTTGACAAGCCTCTTTTTGGGTTTATTCCAGGATGCCCACTGCTCGAGCTTTTCTTCCCAGAGCGCGGGAAGTTCGGAGAGTACGTTGATGCGCATCCGCACGTCCTCAGCCCGCTTGGTGTCATGGGTAGTCGTAGCAGTGAGTGTGTGACGGTTGCGCTTCTGGCGGTTGCTGAGAAACTCATGGAAAGCGGCGCCCGACACGCCATTGGAGCTGGGGTTGCCGCCGACCTCGTTGAGTGAAATCAGGCGGTTGTATACGTAAAGAGCGGAATCCTCGACTCCCTTCGCGGTGATCGGGCTGGTGAACTGCTGCCAGCGCATCGCAAAGGCGAGCCGGGCTTCTCTCTGTTCAGGCAACACGTGAGCCCGTTCTCGCAGCAGGAGGACATCACTGACGAAATCGAAGCACTCCGGTCTCAGGCGCGGATTTCGCCGTCGGGCGTCCTCCAGGGCTTTCATGATGTAAGGCCGGCGCTCTTCGCTCCCGATCGAGAAACCGCGCACATAAGTGCGGTAAACCGGCAGACACGCGGTGATCTCGATCAGGGCTTGCGCGAGGTCGTGACGCGGGAAGTCGCGGGCGTAGCGATCGCGCTCGGCCAGAAGCGCAAGGTGGTGGCCAAGGGAACGCATTTCCACGCGCAGGAGATTCGCCATTACCTCTTTCTTTTTCTCGTACACCAAGTCTTCGTAGTGAACCTGGACGCCGGTGAACGACTGATAGATTTGATCCAGTTTCTTGCACCCCTCCGGATCGAGGAAAAGACCATTGAGAGCGTTGAGTGATGCATATCCGGTTGCTCCGCAGATCGGCCACTCGCGAGGCAAAGCTTCGCCGTCCGCCAGAATCTTCTCCACCAGTACAAAGAAGGGAGGGTGGCCACCGCTCGAGGAGCCGCCCGAAACACGCTCCTGGAGCCGGCGCAAGTAACCCAGGGGGTCTCGCAGGCCGTCGACGTGGTCAATCCTTAAGCCGGTCACCAGGCCCTTTTCGATGAGCCGCAGCACTACGGCATGAGTGGCCTCGAAAACCAAGGGGTCTTCGACGCGCACGCCCACGAGATCTGTAATGGTAAAGAAACGACGATAGTTGATTTCGTCGTTGGCGGACAGCCAGTATGAAAGCAGATAAGCCTGCTCGGCCAGCAAACGGTCTAAGAAAACGAAACTGGCGGGCGCTCGCCTGCGGCCGTTGAAGACCTGCACATTCTGATCGAGGAATTCTCGCACCTCGGGCGAGTTTTGATATAGGTTCCAGACCCTTTCCTTGATGGCTTCCCTCTGCGATCGTCTCTCCCCGGCCATTTCCGTGGAGAGCGTGGTGCGTTCGGGAAGGTTGGTGGTGGCGGCGTGGATGCCTCCCAATTCCCGAAATGCCGGGTGATCAGCGCCGAGTTTGTGGCGCAATTCCTCAAGCCGGTGCTGCAACACCAGGAGATAAGACTTGGGCGCCGCGGGCAGCTTGGTATCGAAGTAGCAGATGAAGAAGCCGGCTTGTTCGTAAACCAGTCTGAGTTCCTGGTTCTCGAGCGCCTCCGCGTAAGGGCGGCCGAGAATGGGCAGCAGGACCTTGTTCCGCGTGATCGTGCGCTGGGAATGCCAATCGATATCAAAAAACGAAGCGTAGGCAGAGCCAGGGCCGTCTTCAAGCACGTCCATCCACCAGGGATTCTCGCTCCCCGCCACCATGTGGTTCGGAACAATGTCCAGAAGAAGTCCCATATGGCGCCCCTGGAGTTCCGCTGACAGCGCTTCGAGTTCCTGCTCGCTGCCAATTTCGGTATTAAGATGGGCAGGATTGGCGACGTCGTAGCCGTGGCCGCTTCCGCGCCGTGCCTGAAGCAACGGCGAAGCATAGATATCCGTCACACCGAGTTCGTCGAGATAACCCGCCAGCGCCCGCGCGTCTTCGAAGCGGAACTGCCCGCTGAATTGCAGCCGGTAGGTGGCGGAAGGAATGCGCAGCGTAGGCATAGGCACGAGAGTCGAACACGGAATTCGAAAAACGAAATTCGGCGATTTTCGAATTTCGATTTTCGAGTTCGCCGAGTCAGGCAATATGTAGAGAGAGCTTCTCCGCCAGGGCGCGAAAGCGATCGACCCAGACCCTCGAGTTTTCGTCCCCTGCTTGCGCTTTTTTCAGAGAATCGTGGAATGTCGTCTGCCCCAGGTCGTAACAAATGTTCTGGATCTTCGCAAGATTCATATCCAGGGGCAGGGAGCGCGCCAAGTCCACCGCAGCGTCCAGCGCCTCAACCGGTTGCAACTGGGCGGCATTGGCCCGGAGGTTCTCGGCCATCCGCTCCAGACTCATTCGCAGCGTGTATTCCAGAGTCGTCACGTCGAGGGAGACTTTCGCTGCCTCAGCATCGCCGATGAGGTTCCGAATACCCTCGAAGTCTAATGGTTCAGTCTAGAAAGCCCGGGGAATCGTCAGAGAGCCTCCTACCCTGACCAAAGTCTTGATCATCGACATCAGAGGCGGATAGAGGTCGCCAAAAGCAGTCTCAGCCTCGCCCCAGGCAGATTCCGCGATGCGGTTCAGGATTCTTTGCTGATCGTCGCGAAAGAGCACGGTGAGGGCATAGGCTTGTCCCTCGAATTCCTCTTGCATGACGTGACTTACCTCATCCGCGTCTCCGCGTGAAAACACTTCCTTGAGCTTCTCGACGAAGGTCCCAAAAGCTTCGGCGCTCGCCGCTTTCAGGACGCCGCCGGCAGGGTTGAAATCGCCGCGCTCGAAGGCGGC
>JBEKLY010000241.1:0-14244 GCA_050010015.1 Terriglobia bacterium | reverse complement strand
GTTTTGTAGTAGAGCCGCACACCGTTTGCATACCGGTATTCGGCCTCGAAATCGACCAGTACGTTCCAGAAGCTATCGGCGGGCGGGTAGGTGCCGCGCGCTTCCACTTCCACCGGTCCGGTGCGGACTGGGATATAGTGGCGCCTACGGTGATTTCAGGCCGTGAGATCCTCTTGTCTGCACACACGCAATTCACATTGGCTCACTTCGGAAGGACTTCCGCATCGCGGGAGCGAAGCGTCTTGATGTCCCGCACCACGATCGACGACTCGCTCTCGGTCCCCGGTTGGCCGCGGACCCCGTCCAGCTCCAGCCGCTCGACACTCTCACATATCAGGGCCGGGCGCGCCTCCTTCTCCGAGTAACTGAAGCGAACATTGTGCAGCTCCAGGTCCTTTATGTGGCGGCAGAACAGGCCGTAGCAAGGCAACGGCAGTAACGCCTCCCCAACAGTCACGGGAAAAGGCTGGGCGATCAGGTCCTTCGTGCCTCCACCTTCGGAAACGATGCTGATGTTGCTGAGCGAGATGGTCTCAACCGGGTTGTCCTTGCTCCCTTGGATGAGCGAAGCCACATTACCGGGCTTTCCCACCGCGGTGGCAGTCAGGTTGTTGACCGACACGTTCCGCATCGCCGCTTGCGGATGTTGAACGCCCATCCACAGCGGGCACCGCACGCTGGAGACCGATACGTTGGAGATCACCAGGTTGTCCACAACATGAAGGGGATTCTCGCCTGCGCCGGCAATAAGATTGAAGCCCGCTACCAAGTCGTGGCGGCGCTGAAGGATGTGCTCGTTGATGCCGGGTCCCGCAATAACGAGGTTCGTGAAGAGCACGTTTTTCAGGCCGCCGCCATAGTTCCGCACTCCGTTGCAGGAGGTGTTCAGCGTGCAGTTGGCAACCACCACTCGCTCCCATCCCCCGCCCGCCACGCAATCGTCGCCGGTCATGAAGTGGCAGTCAGTGATGATAAAGTCTTTGCAGTTGAACAGGTCGATGCCATCATAGCCACCCGTGACCGTCACGCCGCGCAAGTTGCCGACGGAACAGTCCTCCATCAGATGCGCGTAATTGCTGGCGTCCTTGACGAAAATGCCCTGGATCGAGATCCCCTCGCACTTGCTGAAAAAAATGGCGTGCGGCCCGCGCGCGAAATTTTCGCTGTTGGGATTGAAAACCTTGTTGCCGTCGATCGTGCCCCGCCCTGTGATGGCGACGTTACGCAGGTCATGGCCTTCCACTACGGCAGCGTGCCACAAAAAGCTGTCGGGCTTCGGCATGCCCGGCCGAATCGCGGGCATTTTGCGCTCCGGATTGAAGATGTCTTCGTAGTCGTTCAGGTCTTTGCTTCCGAGGATCGTTGCTCCGGCGTCGAGGTAAAGGTTGAGGTTGCTCTTCAGATGCAAGGTCCCCGTCAGGTAGACGCCGGCTGGGAACAGGACCGTCCCGCCGCCGGCCGCGCTGCAGGCTTCAATCGTCTTGTGGATCGCCTGCGTGTCCAGCCTGTTGCCATCACCGGTCGCCCCGAAGTCTTTGACATTGTACGCGCCCGTGGCGGACTTCGCCGGGTCTCCCACCTGGCCCATTTTGTCACTCGCCGCGACCTGGTTGGGCCCTCCCAACACGTGTCTGGGTACGATGGTAAATGCGGCCCCACAGGCTGCTGCGCATCCTAGGACTTTCCGACGATTCATGCCTTATTCCTCCCCTCTTTATCGCTTAGATCCAACCCCGGAATCTGTCAATGAATTTGAGGACCCCTGACCTGGCCCGCAACACCTTGGCCGTCTCTCTCCACCATCTCACGCAGGCGGCTAACGATCAGGGCATCGAACACCTGCTGGCGGAACTCAATGCCACGCAGACGATCTTCCCCGGCACGCGCCTCACCCCCGTGTTCAACATCGGCTCATCCCGATTTCACCCAAATCAGGAGTTCTGGGGCTCCCCGAAGTGCCAAGTGAGGGTCTATCCCGCTCATGCCTGCCAGGCATGTCAGAAGCATGACCGTGTTGATTCTATGGGCCCATAGCTGGCTACTTGCTGGTGGGCGATTTTGGTCGGTATTCCGGCGCATTGATGGTCGAGATGTGGCGCAAAAGCACCCAATGCAACTTTTAAGGAACGAATCGTGGCAACCCTCAGTTCACCTCGCGTTCGGGAATGTCTTCGACGGCTCCGGCAGGTCTGTTAGCACCGGTTTAGAAAGGAGCCATTTTCACCGGCCTGAAGGGAAGCGGTTGACGATGATTTGAAGTTTGGCGCACACAACAAGCTGTGCCGCCCCCGCGGCCGTGAGGTCAGGTTCATTTGCAGAGTCGCAGATCATGCCATCAGCGTGAACGCCTAATGCCGACTCCAGCACCGCGACTGCAAGCCGCTTGCGCTCTCCCCGCTCTTTCACCGTGTCATTTAAGGACTACATCTTGCCCCGTTCCCAGATATGCACGTACGATGAATCGCCTTGGCTGATGATGCTGGGTCTTCCGGGGCTGAACTCAACCACTTTAGCCCCATTATAATGGTCGAATCTGTTGTCGATCGGATGGCGACTCCAAGTTAATCCTTTGGCGTCGGCTTTCTTGTAAGCATACAGGCGGCACTGGGTCTGGGTACTACAGAAGGGATCGTGCTCGCCAACGATGACTTCCATCTCCCCGTCTCCGTCTAGGTCCCCAACCCCGATGGAATGCGGAGAACGAGCTCTGTCGATGATGTGCACATCGAACTTACGGCCCGCCAAGTTACCGGTATTCTCGAGCCAGCCCACCGCCCCAAAATGAGCCTTGTGGGTGGACCGGTAATGCTCCTCGGTCATAAGCGGATAGTCCACGGCTGCCGACCCCTCAATGGATGATTGCCACTTCTCAACGCGCTGGACGGTAAAGAGAATATCCGGGCGGCCGTCGCCATTCACATCTGCAATCGCGATGCGGCTAATCATGTCGAGATCCGCTGACTCCAGGAACTCTGGGTCAATCAGGAGATGCGGCTCGAACCGGCCATCACCCAAATTCTCAAGCCAGTAGGGTCCTGCCACGATGTCGAGCTTTCCGTCGCCGTCCAGATCGAAGGCGATCATCTCCTCGCCATACGGAATTTCGGCGGCCACCCACTTCTTCCACGGATGCTGTTTCGGGTCGTCGGGCAGCTCGAAAATCTGTGGTGGATTGTATGCGTGGTCATGATATCCGCAGACCAGCGCCACCCGACCGCCAGGCAAAAATGGCCCAATCGTACTTCCGTGCGGCCAATCTCCATCGCCGGTACCGATGCTGTGTTCTTCCCAAAGGTCTTTGCTCAGGTCATTTGGCTTCAGCCATACCAAGTCACTGCAGAGCGCACTATAAAAGTCCAGCGTATTAACCGGGTGATAAGATGCCGCGTTCGATGAATACGCCGTGGCGCCGGACTTGGGTTTGATGCCGATAAGCTCCTGCCTTCCGTCCTTATCCAAGTCGTAAGCGTTGATGATCTGCGCGACTCCAGGGATCACATGCCGCTCCCACGTGGGGTTCTGGTACCACCACGCCCCACAGACAATGTCCAGCCGGCCATCGCCATCCACATCAATGGCATGAATGTCTGTGCTCATGGACGGCTTATCGCGGTCAACAAAGACGTGCTTGTATTGGGTGAGCACCGATGGTCGTTCCAGCGGCCGGAACATCTGAACCCATCCGGTGTTACGATCGGGTGCGTCACAAATTTTGGGGTCCGTCTTGTCAATGACCTCTAACGAGTGCCCAATGAGAACGTGCGTACCGGAGCCATCCAGATCGACGAAACGGGCCTCATGCGTTCCCTCGCCCTGATAGATGACCTCGCTCCGCCAAGACATCCCCCCGTCCTGGGTCGTGTACTTTATGAGGCGAGCGTCCCAGTTATACTCATCAGCCCACCCTCCCTGATTCATTTCGCCGACCAAGAGATGCACTTGTTTCGTTTTGGCGTCCCGCCAAGCTATTAGTGAATGCGCGTTTTTGAGGGGAGCATCGATCTCATGCTCAATCCATCCATTCCCGGCGTCGGTCGTAACGCGATTCTCAAACCACGAGAGCCGGCCGTGGTGATAGTCGCTCTCGACGACAACTACGTCCAGAAGACCGTCACCATTCACGTCGAAAACTGCTGCGCGGCTTAACTCACGGAAGCCCGGTGCCAAGGAGTGAATCTTCCATGGTTGTCCGGAGAAAGCACCTGCGCGAGGTGCGGAAAACCAGTAGGGCGCCATGACGATCTCTTCTTTGCCATCCCCATCCAGGTCCCCCAATCCGCTGCCCTCCGCGGCGCGGCCAAGTTGCACCACCTGTTTTTTCCAGGGGTTCCGGGGATCGGCAGGAACTTTGTAGATATACAACCCGGGCTCAGCGGAGTAGCAGGCGTTTGCCACCATTTCACGCTGACCATCGCCGTCCAGGTCGCCGAAGAGAACATCGTGTGGATACCCCGACGCTTCGCCGTCTAGGACGTGCTCTGTCCAGGGGTCCTGCAGATTCGGGCCGGACTTGTACCAACAAAGGGCCCACTTTTCAAGCTCGCACCTTGCTGAGTTCACGTTTTTTCCAGTAACGATTTCTTTCCGCCCGTCACGATTGATATCCTCAAGCGTAACACCTAGGCTGAACTGGCCACGCGCGATGACCCCTTTTTCGGAAGTCGATGGCCGATACCAGAGGAGTGCCCCGTTTCCGGGGATGATCACTTCGGTCTTACCGTCGCCATCTATATCGGCGACCGCTGTGCCGTCGACTTCGGTCATATGGGGCGGAGCGGCGTCCAGAATTACGTACTCCCATGACTCGCTGCCGCCACTTGGCGGGACAAAGCGATTGATGCCGTGACTCGGTGCAGAAACATCCCGCGCGGCCTGGTTCGATGGATTGCCTTCTGCCGCATTCACCTTGGAAATACCCGCTGCGGTCACGGTCCCGGCAAATAGTTTAGTGAAGGTACGTCTGTTCATCGGAGTCCACCTTAGGTAGCTTTTGTGCCTGTGATCGTTCTCTGAGACCGGTTACAGAGGCTCCTCTTTAACACCTCGTTTAGACGTTGTCAAGCAAATTCTAGGAGCAAATTCTAGGAGAGAGGACTCGAAGTCTTGCTCTGCAATACCGAATACGGCCTGGAGCGCATTCAGGCGGCGGTGCGGACGATGATCGAAAACAAGGTGAGAGCCGCTGCCGTGATGACCTCCGTGATGGACACGGCGCACATCAGCGAGTTGGGAGAAACGCGGGACAAGCCTATTGTTGAAATGATCGTGGGGATAAAGCTTGCCCCCACAGTCGCTGTCGAGCTATTATGCTTCGCCAGACAAACGGATCAACGTTTGCCGCTAAAGGAAGGCGAGATCAGAAACATAATGAGATATGTAGCCCACACGCTCTGTGTGCTGTTTCTCTGTTGTTTCGCATGCTGGTGTCAGACTGCGCAGGTGGAATTATTAGCAGGTGCTTTGCGCGAAGTGCCGAGTTCGCGCTCCGCGGCAAAAGCAAATTACACGCTTCTGAGCATGTGGCCGAAGGAAGGGAAAAATCTCAATCGTGGTGCGGAGCCGGCGTTCGTAAGCCAGGACTCGAAGAACCCTCGCCGTGTTGCCCCGGCAGATACGTGGAGTGAGCCGAACAACCTGATCCCGGCAGTGGAAGAGCGGCCATTTCCCGGCATTTTCCCCCGATCTAAGGCGCCGGCAACGAAACTTTGGGTGTGCGATTTGCGCAAAGAATCGTCCGACCGGCGTCTCATGCTCCTCACCTTGCAGGGCATCGTGAATCGCTCCCAGCCGGAGATCTACTGTCTCTACGGATCAACGGTGACAACCTGGAGACGTTACGGATCAACGGACCAGCAATGGCTGGATTGGATGTTAGAGAAGAAATGGATCCAGAGCGCTGTGGCAGTGAACAATGACGAATTATTGAATCGCTACCGGAACCGTATCAAAGGAATGGTGATCACCGATCCTGACTTGCCAGCCAGTATCAATGTCGCGACGATGCTCGCCTCAGTGAGCGAAGGAATCGTGGTGTCACCGCAGTTGGCGAAGGGGCTCTCGCTGCCTGTCTTGGATGATCTGCGTGGCAGATGGACGACCAGCGCCGAGGCGTACCGGTGGGCGTTTGACAAGTTGTGGCCACGGCTGAATCACCACGTGATTGCGTGCGCTTGGCCTCGCCACCTGGCTCTGCGCGATTACCTGGTCGAAAACAAAGTCTTCACTTTCTGGATCTCCGGCCCGCACGATCCGCCGCATAGGTACGCTTCTCCAGTTGCCGAAAAGCGGTTGATGGAACAGTTGCTGGCCAAAATGCCGGTCAACATCCCGGTGCTAAGTTTTCCGTTTGGGGACGAGAAGGAGGTTGGCATCGGAGAGGGTCCAGGGGTAAGCCTATTCTCGGAATTCGGCAAGTACCTTGTCGGGTCCATCGACTGCGCAAACCTGAGCGTCCACTCAGGCATTTCCGTGCCGCAACTGCGCCAGAAGCCAGCCCCGCCAGCGCCAAGGCTCGACGACGGCAAGGTCTACCTCTCGTGGGTGATCTCCGACGGCGACAACCTGGAGATATTGATGAACGAGAACTTTCCCCAAATCTGGAAGGATTCCACCCGCGGCAAATTACCTCTCGGGTGGACGCTGTCCCCTGCTGCCTCTGTTCTGATACCCGACATCGTCGAGTACTATTACGCCGAAGGAACGCCGGATGACGAGTTCCTTGGTGCGGTATCCGGCGTGGGCTATACGTATTCGGACCTTTATGGCGATCGCTACCGCCAGCCGTACCACCAGCAGGTCCTCGACGGATTTCTGCAGCAGACGGCGACCTACATGAAGAAGTGTGACGAACGCGATCTCTGGGTAATGAAAGCCACTCGTCCTGAAGTTATCAATCGCTACGCTGAAAAGATTCCGCTTCTGGACGCCCTGTTCCTGGATTATGGCAAACTCGTATCCACCTATACTGAGGCAACCTACTCCACAACACTCAATGTGCCCGTGTTCCGTGCGGTCACGAGTTTTTCAGATGAACACACAGCTTCCACGCGCGACAGGCGCATCAAGCAGTTTGTAGATGATATCCACGCGATGACTAGGTCCCGCCGCCCAGCGTTCTTGCACGCGTTTGCGTACGGCTGGACTACCGACCTGCCCATGCTTAAGGAAGTCATGGACCGGTTAGGGCCGGATTATGTTGCTGTCCGGCCCGATCAACTCGCTACTCTATACCGTGAACATCAGAAGAAGTCCAAGCGAGAGTAGCATTCGGCTTCGCATTGTAGACCTCGATGCTCTTCAGCCAGCGGGCCTGTGCCGAATCGTTCAATTCGCCCAAATACCAAAGGGGTCGCTGGCGCAGGCTATCGGTTATCGGGCACCGACGCTTCTGTGATGTACTGGATGTCTGTAATTAGGTTGCCCCCACACCCTCGAGGGGTATAGACTGTGGGGCTGTTGGGAGCTAAACGGGAAATTCCTGACGAAATCATGCCAGAATTGTAAACAATCTAACATCCAGAGGAACGCTATGAACAATTTGAACTTCATTTCGCGTCGTTCGTTTCTGGGCCTTATGGCTGCGGCCCCGCTCGCCGCTGCGCTGCCGTCCTCGAAGCAAATCCCGGTGGGTTTGGAGACGGTCTCAGTTGCGCGTGAGTTCGCGAAAGATATGATAGGCACCCTGCGCGCCGTGGCGGGGATGGGTTACCAGTGCGTAGAATTCTTTTCCTGGAAAGAGGGGGGACAGTTTTATTACGATTGGACGCTCGAATACGCCACGCAGGTCCGCGCGGCGTTGGACGATCTCAATATCCGCTGCTACTCGACTCACAACCCGACGCAAGCGTTTACCCCCGACGGGATTGGCAAAGCGATTGACTTGAACAAAGTGCTGGGCGCTCGGTACGTCGTGGGGATGGCCTCGGAAAAAGTTGCGAGCCTGGACGATTTCAAGAGTGTGGCGGAAACGCTGAATCGCGCCAACGAAACCCTGAAAAAGCACGGCCTGCGCGTGGCCTATCACAACGAGGTCATCGAGTGGAAGCCCGTGGACGGAAAGCTCCCGATGGAATTGCTGGCCGCTACGCTCGACAAGAGCATCATGTTGCAACTTGATATGGGGCCGTGCCTGGAAACCGGGAACGATCCTGCGGCCTGGATCAATCGCAACCCCGGCCGCATCCACTCGATGCACATCAAGGACTGGTCGCCAGACCGGGGCTACAAGGTATTGCTCGGCGAGGGAATTGCGCACTGGAAGGATATCTTCGCTGCTGCCGAAAAAACGGGAGGAATCGAGTACTACTTGATCGAGGAAGAAGGCAGCGAATATTCCGAAATGGATACCGCGCGAAAGTGCTTTCGGCTCTTTCGAAAGCTTCACGGCTGAGCTACCATCGGGCCATGTCCTATCTCGAAAAAACTCCCTTAAGGGGGTCGGGTCGGAGCATTTGCTCCGCTGAGGCGAGGCCACAATCGGGTGGAGCCTGACCTGCCCGAGATTTTGTACCTGCGGATGTGAGAGAGTCTATTCACAGCTCGCGGGTCCTTCGGGTGCATTAGGGCATCGATATCTCGTTTGGCCGCTTTGCGGAGCCGCGCCTTGAGTTTGGAAAAGGACTTTTCCATGGGGTTCAGATCCGGAGAGTGAAGTGGCAGAAAGAGTACGGTTGCTCCGGTCGCGGTGATTGCTTCCTCGACTCCCGTCACCTTGTGACTGCTGAGCTTGTCGAGGATCACGGTGTCTCCCGGTTGGAGTGTTTTGCTCCCGTCCCCGAACCTGGTAAACCCAGACCCGATTAACTTCTAGCCGCCGCGCAATCGCCGTCAGACGTTCTCCGCGATCCAATGCCCATTACACCCGATCCCGCAAGTCCTGTGAATAGGATTGCATCAAGGAAACATTTCCAATCGGGTGGTTGTGCGCGCCGCCGTGGAGGCGTCTCGCACGTCCTGCATGGTGCCACTTGTAAGGAAACTCCAAAGGATGTGATCGACGTAACCATCAAGGGCCTATTCTGGCTGCTGGAGGAATGCCGGGTCAGACCCCCCTTCCGACGGATCATTCTGATTGGCGGCGACGTTGCGCTGGGCTATGCAGTCGGCAAACTCCTATTACACAAATTCGAAACACAGCACTTCGTGGACTGGGACGCGTGGCACGGTGGCCTCCACCCCGCCTGCTGGTGTTCGCCTTGCGGGCAACGTGGCACCAGCAATCACCGCTCTTGCCGAAGAGGCGTGAATCGGCAGGTTCACTCTCACCGTGATGTCGGTCAAGGCAACGGGGTCCTCGTAGTAATCGGGATGGCTGGGCGTATGACGCAGAGGCGAGAAATTCACGATATGGACGAGGTACCGCTCCTTGTGTCCGCTTTCCGGTTGAGCCGCTTGGTGGGTCAGCGTGATTTCGGTACTGAGCGGGGCGTTCGTCTGGACCAGCGGGAAGGGGAGTAGTGCCGCGACGGCCTCTTGGAAGACACGCCGGTAAATCCAGTAGCCGTTCTTGTAGTAGGTCAGGCCCAATGGAAACCCGATCAAAGCCACGCGGCCGCTCTGGCCAACAACGGTGTACGAGGTGACATGGTCAAAAGGAGTCTGCATATGGCTGGTGTAATGCTCGGGGCTGCGCTGAAACAATGGTTCGCCGAGCAGAGCCTGTGTGACCGCGGGCGCGTGTGCGTTCCACTGTGAAGCCCCTTCATACAAGGCGTACTCGTATGGCGGGATGTCACCGGTCATGTTTGTCTGAGGAATCAGATAGGCAGGCTTGAAGGGTGAGATTCCCTCATAGGACAGACCGTATGGTTCAAGCCAGCTCGTCTCGCTCCCCGTGAGCAGTCCGCTTCGGTGGATTGCCACCAAGGCGCCACCTTGGCCAACAAAAGCCTGCACGCGGGATGCCAAGTGATCGTCTACGGCGAGATCATCCGGCAGGACCACGAGCGCGTAACGCTCCCACGCCCCTTCCGGCTCAAGCACATCAAACTGCAACCGCGACTCGATCATCAGCTTCACCAGACCGAAATTCGTCTCAGTACCCGGGGAGTCGAGCGGTAGACCGGCGGTCAGGAGCACAGCTTCTGTCACGGGGGCCGCTTGGTCCAGATAGGGCTCAAGGGACTTGACATCTTCATATGCCTTGCCGATGACGTGATAAACAGCAGGGTCCAGACGGCCACTGGGCGGCATTTGATCGCCGATGTCGCACCGCGCACCGTTCGCCACGATGCTCGCGACCTCAGTTTGGAGTTGCACGGGCAACTTCAGGCCCCCAAAGTCTCCCCAATGGGTCGCGAACCGGCCAGTCAGGCCATAAGTGGGAACGCCAAAATTGCGCGCATAACGAACAATGGTGGGGAAATAATAGTAGCCCCAAAAGGCGGTCGGCAACGCCTCGATATCGAGGCTGTCCATAAAAGCCACGCGCTCGCCGAGGCCGTAAGCACATTGACCGTTGAAGTCCACCTGGCAGTTCGGGCGCGCAGCTTTCACCGTCTCCTGAACCCTCGAGATGAAGGCTTTGTGTAAGGCATTCTTGTGGTCGTGCTGCACACCCTTGTCAAACGGGTCGAGATTCTTGGCGCGGAGGAGGCGAAGGCATTCCGCGCAGAAGCACTCGCGGTCAATGGGCACGGGCGTGTCCAGCGCGACCCCGTCCAGTTCGTAGTGCGCAGTAAATTCCTTAATGTGGCTCAGCATGAGCCCGACAAAATCCTCGTGTGCCAGGCAGAGCGCAGTCCAATGCGGCGTGGCATCGAACTGGGGCAGGTAGGTGGTCCGGTCCCTCTTGAAGACCAGCCATTCGGGGTGGTTCTCAGCCAGGTAATTGTCCCACGTGGTGCAGTAATATGCGCGAACGTGGATGTGTCGTTGACGGCAAGCTGCCACCTGCGCTCCCAGCAGGTCGAATGACAAGCCCCGATGGACAGGCCCGTAGCTGCTGGGATAGTAGAAATAGCCGTGCATATCCTTGGCAAATACCACGATGGTGGAGACGTTGGCAGCCTGCAAGCGATCACCCCACTCATCCGCGTTGAACCTCTCACCGATGCTAGGGATGAACTGCGAGTTGTGAAAATCCAGCCAGATTTTCCTCCACTGGCCCGGAGGTAAAGCGGCTATCTTTGGATCGATCCAGAATTTCTTGGCAGTCCCCGCGTGACCCAAATCGAGCAAGGGCAAGGGGTCTGGCCGCGGGGTTTCCTTTGAGGCTTTGCCGGCTCCATTTGGCGCATCGTTGTTCCCCGATTCAGCGGTTGCACTAAGGCTGATGCCTAAACTCGAAGCGCCCAACGCGAGGCTCGAAATGAAATTCCGCCGGTTTGATCCCATCATCAGTCCCATTCCTCCTTGGAGATGTCCCTACGGAAGGACTGAAAAGGCTGAGGCCTCCAAAGCGAGTCAAGCCGCTTTCTTCGAAGGTAAAATCGAATTTCCTGGGGCCTCTAGGCATAAACCACAAAGCTACCTATAAGGTAGGTTTGTGCAAAGCCCAAATTATATCTGCGTTACATGCTATTCATGTGCCTCTATACCGTAACCCGGTAGGCCGTGGATAGCCGCTTTTCAGGAATTGTCTCCTTTACCGGGTTGCGGGTGCAGAATCGGGGCGGATAAGAACGTATTGGCTGCATCACTCTTGATAAACCGTTCTTTCGCGGGATCCCACTCAAGCCTCTGCCCCACTTGTATGGCAATGTTGGTCAAGTGGCAAATCGACATGGCGCGGTGCGCCACTTCAGCATCCTCGAGTGTCCGCCCGCGCGTCTTAACCGCATCGGTGAAGTCCTGTTTGTCGGTCTTGAAGGGGAAATGGATCTCGTCGTCGCGGATCTTGGAATCGAGAACCGCGGCCGGGTCAGCCTGGAGGATCTTCGGGTATTCCGCCAGAATCCAGCCATCGTTTTGTAGTAGAGCCGCACACCGTTTGCATACCGGTATTCGGCCTCGAAATCGACCAGTACGTTCCAGAAGCTATCGGCGGGCGGGTAGGTGCCGCGCGCTTCCACTTCCACCGGTCCGGTACGTTCCGTGTCGTTGCCCCATTGCGCGATATCGATGATATGCGAGCCCCAGTTCGTCAGCATGCCGTCGCAGTAATAGACGTGCCGCATCCATCCGCCGCGTTCATAGGCATGAGGCTTGGTGACGCGCTTCTCCGTATACGGGGCGTGGGGCGCCGGCCCCTCCCAGCGCTCGTAATCGAGCTCGGCCGGAACCGGCATGTCGGGCTGCGGCGGGCATCCGACCGGCCCCCGGTCATACTCCTTCGGCACTCCTGCCCGTATGGTCTGCACCTTGCCAATGCGCCCGTTGCGGACCAGTTCGACGGCGGTGTAGAAATTCTCGAGCGAACGAAACTCGCTATCGTTGCGGAAAACGCGCTTGTGCTTCGTCACCAAGTCACTGAACTCGCGACCCTGCCTGATGAAGCGGCTGAGCGGTTTTTCGCAGGATACGTCCTTGCCCGCTTTGATCGCCGCTGTCGATATCGGCACATGCCAGTGGTCGGGCGTGCCGACAAAGATGGCGTCAATGCTCTTGTCGGCGAGCAGCTCCCGGAAGTCCTTGTAAGTCTTGCAGCCCTTGTACGCGGTCGAGGCGGCCTGTTTCGCGTAGGCGTCCTCCACCTGCTTTCGCGCGTTGTCCAAGCGCCAAGCATCAACATCGCAGACGGCTACCACCTGCACGTCCGGCATCGCCAGGAACTGCACTAAGTTGATCTGTACGGTCTGCCGTCCGACGCCGATCACGCCGACCGAGATGCGATTGCTCGGAGCGACCTTGCCGGACAGCCAAGCAACCGCCCCGGTTCCCATTCCTAACACAAATGTTCTTCTCGTAAAATTCATATCCGTGCTCCTTTAGTTTTCAACAACCTGCCAGCGCCGAGCATCCCGCCAGCTATGCCGAAACCACGCCGCGCGCACCACCAACGGGCGGACGATTCCCTCGAATTTCTTCATGGATTCCCACCCGTGCGGCGAGTGCCGCAAGGAGATCTACGAAGAGCGGAAAAGCTCGATGCACCATAAGGCATCGTTCAATAACCAGATCTTATCGAGGATCCATCGAATACATGCAGAGCGTGACGGAAACGCACAGCAGCAGCGAGATGGTTTCAACCGGGTTGTCCTTGCTCCCTTGGATGAGCGAAGCCACATTACCGGGCTTTCCCACTGCGGTGGCAGTCAGGTTGTTGACCGACACGTTCCGCATCGCCGCGATCCAGATCTTTGCTGAATCGCCGCCTCTAACCGCTACCTGCTTCAAGGAAGTACCGATACCGTGCGTCACTCGGGCTGATTGAGGCCGCTCCGGCGAACTCTGCACGAGCCTCATCCTTGAGCCCCTTGCCCGTGTATGCGAGTGCCCGGATGTAGTGCCTGCGGGCGTCCTTCTGCTCAGCGATAGGAGCCGGCGCGGAAGAGCTGCGGATGCTGACGAAGAGCTGCTTCTTTGACGACTTTTCGAGCCCCGTGAACGTCATTCTACAGCCATTTCTCATCCTGTCAATGAGAACTTCCTCCCGTCTGGCAACATTCTTCCGCCTTCCCTTGGACGGAATCAAAATCTATCTCCAACAGACTCCCAGCCCCCCGGCTCGGGGGTATCTCTGACACAGTCATAAGATTCTTGTTGCACGGGGTGCGCTCCCGATGTAACTTCTATGTCTGTAATCGGTCTCTGAGAACGGTTACAGCGGCTCCTCTTTAACACCTCGTTTAGACGTTGTCAAGCAAATTCTAGGAGTCAGGAGGGGCAGTCAGAGGTTGGAACCACCCGTCGCTGATCAGCTTTCAGCCTGCAATGCCTGGCTGTGACCAGCTCGGTGCGAGCGGCGGGTGTTGAGTTCATCCTGATTTCTGACCTGCTGCACAATCCTATGGCCTCTTGCATGAGGGATGTGGCGAAAGTTGCCGACGTATCCAAAGCCACCGTATCTCGGGTGCTGAACAAAGAAAGATATGTTGATCCAGAGACACGGAAGCGCGTTCTGGAAGCCGCGCGCCAATTGAACTATTACCAGAACGTCCATGCTCGCCGTCTTGCCCGGGGACGCAGCGATCTGTTCGGGCTCATAATCTCCGAGATTGCCAATCCCTTCTTCCCCGAGGTCATCCGGGGCTTCGAAGCGGCGGCTCTGGAGAGAGGACTCGAAGTCTTGCTCTGCAATACCGAATACGGCCCGGAGCGCATTCAGGCGGCGGTGCGGATGATGATCGAAAACAAGGTGAGAGC
>JBEKLY010000240.1:0-14034 GCA_050010015.1 Terriglobia bacterium | reverse complement strand
AGATGTAGACGAATCAACTGCCGAGGCCATCGCCGACTGGCATTATTGGGTGGCCCAAGGCTACTGCTTCTGACTCACCACCCAACCCCACCGATCTACGCAGCCCTACCGAAAGCTCACGCCACAAGAGGCAGAATTGGAGTTTTGGACGGCACGGGAGGGCTTTACCTGCTGGAATTGATTTCCGCGGGGCTTTGCGGCGTGATGCCTGGCTTGGCATTAGCGGACGCAATTGATGTGGTCTTTGGACTGCGGGCAGCGGATAAGTCCGCGGAGGCTTTCCAGCTCTACGAAAAACTCTTGCCCCGAATCGTCTTCGGCTTACAAAATTTTGAACTGTGGCTGTACTGTGAAAAACGACTCCTTCAGGCCCGAGGCCTGCTTTCGAACGCACGCTGCCGTGACGCGAGCTTCACTCCTGACCCTGACACCTTGCGGTACGTCGACGAACTGAACGAGCGATTGCTGCAGGTGCTCTCCATTGCGACCCAACAGTCGACCATGTAGATCAAATCGAGAGAAGGACCACGGCGACGAGTCCACAAAGCACGCCGACCACCTGTAGGGCGGTAACCGACTCGTGCAGAACGAAGGGACTGAGAATCACCACAATTATAGGATAGAGAGCGCTGAGGGGGCCCACAATTGAAGCCTTGCCTCCGCTCTTCATCGCGGCAAACAGTCCCAGGCAGCCCAAGGCGCATAACAAGCCGGCGAGGAACCCGTAAGTCATGGAATGGAGCGAGTGTTGGTACAACTCCCTGCCGGGATATATGAAGGGCATAAAGAGCAGGAATCCCACTGTTCGCCAGACCAATGTCGATTCTGCCGAAATGTAATTGGTAGTCAACTTTTGGAAGACGGCCGTGAGCCCCCACAAGATGAGTACCACCATCACGATCCAAAGCCAAGGCGCAACGTGCATGGGGCGTTTTCCCTCAGTGAGAAAAGATGAAGAAAGCAACCGTGGCGAAACCCAGGCCGACGACTTGCACCCAGGTGAGCCTCTCTCGCAAGAACGTAAGCGCCACCAGGACCGTAACAACGGGATACATGCCCGTTGAAGTCGTGATCACGGAGGCGTTTCCCCCGCTCCGAAACGCTGCGAAGAAGCCCAGGGAGCCGGCCGCTGAGAGCATACCCGCCGTAAGTCCGTAGAAAATCCCCATCCGGCTTTTTTCGAGCTTGAAGCCCCTTCGGGCCAGGACCACTAAAACTATCGGGATACTCCCCAGTGTGAACCAGACCTCCATGCCACTCGCCGAGATCTCGTTTGAACCCAGCTTGGAGAGCAAAGCATAGGGGCCCCAACAGGCAAGGCAGAAGAGCAACCACCAAAACCATCCGGACACAAATGTTCTCCTTGGTTAAGAAAAGTGCAACGCTTGACTGGCCCACTATCGAGCTTTGAGGTCACGACTTCCGGGGGAAGGCAGCTTCGCGTTCGCGTCGTCAATCACCAGCACCCAATCCTTTGAATCGGGTGGTGTGAACTTTTTCGTTCCAGAATTCACAAAATTTCCGATCAGGGTCGCTGCCCCGGAGGAGGGATTGAACCACCAGCATGTAGCTTGATGGGCGGCACTGGTAATCTTGCTCATGTCCATTATCAATGTGGCGCCATTGCCGTTTGGGATATAGGCGATAATTGACTGGCCGTCGCGGGTACGCGAGGTTACCGTCAGGGTCGCGCCTGAACCATAACCATCTCTCACCACCGTATGGGTGATATCAGGCTCCATCATCCAGTGCTCGCGGCTGCGGAAGAGTTGTCCAAGGCGCTGCTGATCAAATGAGGGCGGGGCATCGATATCGGTTTGCCACTTCGTTCCTTGGGGCTCACAGCAAGCGGCATTGAAAGACCATATGCTACTGCTGCCGAAAAGCCTTCCCAAATAAGCTCCCCCAAGAACCTCCGTGTATCCTTCCTGGCGCAACTGCTGGTTGTTGTAAGGAGCTTCGTCCGGTTCCTTCTCGTAAGGATCTTCCATGCTGAAGAACGGAACGAAAGGATCCGCTCCCCTTTCAATCGCGATCTGAGAAACAATAGCGTCAACCTCCAAGGCGAAGGTCTTAGACGGCAAGCCCTTCGGGTAGATGGTGCCAAGCGTGATCCAGCCATTCGGATTCCTCGCACCTCGAGTGACGGCCAGCCAGTTCGTGGCGCTCGCTTCACCCCAATTGTCACCGGTCGCTTCGATCGCGATCAGGTGCACGGGGTCCACCGACACGATCCCCATAGCAATATCGTTCAGCTTGTTTGCTAGGCCGCTGCCACAGAGGCTGAGGTTGGCATCGCCCCCCATCAGCCAGATGATGTTGGGATAGGACTTGTAACGATTGCCCAGGAATGCGCCATAGGCTTTCAGGGTGTCGTCGGAGCTCGAAGCCATTGTGGCGAAGTAGGGAATATCACATTTGTCGAATGAGGAGGTGAAACCCGTTCCCGCCAGTACCGTGATGCCATGAGCCGCCGCCCTTTGAAGAACATGGTCCACGTGAGCCCAATATGCGGCGGCGCTGCTCATTCCGGTAAAGTCAGCCCCGCCGTTCCAGGGATTGTTGCCCAAGGCGTCATTCTCGCTTTTTCTGTCATTGTGGAAGCCGATGTCCACAAGAGCGGCCCAGATCAGGTTAATCCCTTTCGCTTGCCGATTAGCAAGGTAGGCTTCAATATCCGAATTGGAAGAGAGTTGAACAGCAAGAGCGTAAGCGGTATCGCCCGTGATGAAGACGGGCTGGTTCGTGAAGGTATTGACTAGGTAAGTCTTATCCGGGCTCAGCGCCATGAACTGGCCCGTTCGATCCACTGCCCGCGGGCTACCACCTCCATCACCGCTGACCAGCGGCGGCGCAGATTAGGTCCTGACAGCCATCGCCGTGAATAACAGGCTGACTGCAAAAACCCCGACGGCCGAAAAGCCGTAACGGCTGGCAACTGTGGCACGCATCATCATCTACGGGCTCTCTTGCATCGAAATTTGGTCACCCCGGTGTGGCAGGATTGCCGGCAGGATGCTTCGAGAAGGGAAGAGGCCAAGAGTCCAAGCTCATGGTAGAGGCCAAGGAGCGTGCCCTTGACCTCCACGCTTATCGACTAGAACTCAAGTCTTAACCCAAGCTGCATGATTCGCGGGTTATACGCGCTCGCCACTTCACCATTACCCACATTGTTTGATCCATTGCAGGGTTCTCCAGGAGCTGTTTCACTGCTACAGAAGACAGACACGCCATTCCACTGGGGGTGGTTGAAGGTGTTGAACGTTTCCCAACGGAATTGCAGTTTCGAACGCTCCCCGTTGAACCAAGGAAGGAAGAAATTCTTGGTAATACCCATGTCCCAGTTATTCCGGCCTGGGCCCGCGAAAGCATACTTTCCCATATAACCAAACATGCCGGGTTCGTTGTTAGCCAGGAGTTGTGGAACGGTGATTTGTGCGATGGTTCCCGGGTCGAACCATGTCGGGGTCGGCCCGAATGTGGGATCGTCAAACACGCCTTTTTTCACTCCAACCTTGCCGTCAGAATTGCATTGCACGGGCCCGCCCACGCCGCTGGCCATCCCTGCGATACCACATCCCACCCCCAACGGTGACCCTGTGGAAAAGGTCGTTATGCCGGTAACTTCCCAACCGCCCAGCGAGCTATGGAGAAACTGATTCGCGGAATGGGCAAAGAACGGCAGGGTGTAAACGTAGTTCATCACCAGCACGTGGGCTTGGTTCAGGCCGGAAGTTCCATACCATCGGCGAAGGTCATAGTCATTAACTGAGTTGGTGTAATTGCTGGTTCCCCCGCCCCCTAAGAGGTCGTCCAGTGTGTGTGACCAAGTGTAGAGATCTTGGAAGGTCAGCCCGTGCCCAAACGTGTGGCGATAATTGACCTGCAAAGAATTATAGTTGGAGATGCCCGAAGCCTCCATTTGGCCGATCGTGACGTACCCGCGGTACGGAGCGAAGAAGGTCGGCGGTTCGAGCGTGTTCATCAGGATCTGTTGCACATTGCAGTTTCCAGTGGCATCACAGTCGGTGGTGCCAGCGAGTGCCGGTACGTTTTCGGTCCCTACCCCAATGGGAACCTGGTTGATGTTACGCCGACGCTGAAGGTGGCGTCCGAGCGTTCCCACATAGCTCACGCTCAAGATGTTGTTGCCTGGAAACTCGTGTTGGACGCCCAGGCTGTATTGGTCGATCTCCGGCAAGTGCTGGAATAACGGTTGGCTATTCATGGATACGGGCGGCAGTTCTCCCGGGACTATATCCGAATAGCCATTGATATTGTAAGCGGACAGGGTGCCGATGACCGGAGGGCCTCCGTAGCGCCCGGCAGCAGTCATATGCGCGTTGCTCGTGTCGAAAGTCAAAGCGTAGCCGCCGCGGATGGCGGTTTTGCCGCTCCCCGTGGGATCCCAGGCAAAGCCGAGACGGGGCGAAGGCGTGGCGTGAGGCAAGTTGACGCATCCTTTAGGGATGGGCGCCACACCGCATTCATCGAGTCCATTGCCGTAGTTCAACCAATTCGCTCCTGTGCCCGGTATGATGTTGCCGTTGGGGTAGTACTGCGCCTGGGCGGCGGGGTTGTACTGGGCAGGGTCGAAGATCGACGCCACCGTCGGGTTGGTATAATCCGCAAACGGAGTAACGTAATAGTAGCGAATCCCAAGATTCAGGGTGAGTCGTGGTGTGACCCTCCAGTCATCCTGCAAGTAAGGTTCGAAGTCCTTCTGACGATAGTGGCCGTCTGCGAATCCTCCCGCGAGTTGACCGTTGAGGACTTTTCCAGTTTCCGAGAAGCTCCCAACTCTACCCAGGAACATGTCGGCCAACGCATTCCCTGTGGTGACAGAAGAATAGTTGTAGAACGAGAGAAACCCCTGCGAATCAAACCCACCATTGGGAACAATGTGGTTGAGCCGGTTGTAGAGGAAGTAGCCACCGAACTTGAGGGTGTGTTTGCCTTGCGTCCAAACAAGATTGTCTTTGAGAGCCAAAGTCGGATTCCAGTACCAATACGGATATCCCGTGTCCTCGGAGAACGAGGGACCTCCGCCCGACACTGAAATGCCCGGCAATACCGGGCCGGACGCCGCCGCCGGGAAGATGGTCTGGACCCCAAACCCCGGGGGCCGAAGGATCGATCCGGAAGGGGAATCAGATCCGACTACCGAACTTGTGATCCACACGTCGGACGAGTAGCCGAGAATGACCTCATTCATCAGGTTAGGCCGCATCGTTGTTGTGAGGTTCAGAACCGCATTTTTACACGGGATGCTCATCGGAGTCTTAACCGTCCCGAATTCGGATGAGGTCCAGAGCGTTGGGACCTGCGTTTGGTCGTAGCCGTCTTGTGTAAAACGCACGAAGAGACGCACCTTGTCGGTGATGTTTTGGTCGACCCGCACTGTGTCTTCACGGAAGTTGGTGGGCAAATCCGGGGCCTTGGTATAGACGTTGGGGCCGTTATTGGGGTAAGGGATCAGAGCGTCGAGGAGCGTCTTGGAGTTTGGGTCGACTGGCACGGTATCGTTGGCGAACGTCGTCCCTGTCGCGGGGTTGGTGGGGAGAACACAACCAGATGCCACACTGACGTTGTAATTGGGAGAAGCCGGATCGCATTCGCTGAAGTCACCCGCCCGCTCCAGCAAAGAGGGAACACCGGCATTGAGGACGGTGCCGTCCCGGTAGCGGCGCCACTCTTCCGAAACGAAGAAAAACGTTTTCTGCTTGCTGGTGTTGTAGTGGCCGGGAATATAGAATGGGCCTCCGAAAGTGAATCCGAAGTCGTTGTGCTTGATGGGCTGTTTCGGGGCATTGCCGCCTGGGGGAGAAATCTGCCGATTCAGGAACCAATTGTTGGAATTGAAGATGTCGTTGCGCACGAAATCAAACGCCGAGCCATGGAATTGGCTGGTGCCGGATTTAGTGGCAACTTCGACCATCGCGCTGCCTGACTTGGCGAACTCAGCGCTGTAATTCGAGGTCGAGACTCGGAACTCGGCGATGGAGTCGAGACTGGGAAAAATCTGAAGCGAGTCACTCCCCGAGCCCTGATCAACATCATTGGTGCCGTCGATTTCCCAGTTGTTCATGTTGCCAGGGAGGCCGTTAACCGGGAGCGTGTCGGTGGCAATATCGCCGATGGTGTTAGGATCGTAACCGCCCCCGATGGGTGCGGCTCCTGGAATCAGCAAGGCGAGATTGGCAAAGTTTCTCGCTTGAATACTCAACTCGGTGACTTGCGTTCCGGTGATGACGCCGGAAATGGCCCCTGTTTCGGTCTCAACTTTCGGGAGGTTTCCAACCACATTCACCTGTTCTCGCGTTGTTCCGACCTGGAGTTGCAGGTCCACGCGCTGCGTCTGCCCGGCATCGAGCGTGATACCGCTGCGGGTGAGTTTCGAAAACCCGGTTGCTTCCGCGGTGACGAGATAATCGCCCATGGGAATGTTCGCAGCGGTATACTCGCCTGCTGAGTTGGAGCGGTAGTTGCCTGTAAATCCCTTGGTTGGATTCGAAACCACGACGTGGACGCCCGGAATGGCGGCTCCGGTGGGATCACTGACCGTACCCACAATCGTGGCCAACTGCTGCGCCGAGGCAGCAGCCGAAACAAAGAGAACGGCGCAAAGCAAAAGCAAGCTCCGTAACTTCATACGATCCCCCCTGTATAGGTGAAGCGGCCCGACGCAAGTTGACAGTTGACAGAGGCATTGTGTCACTGGCCCGGCGGAGCGTCTATAACCTTCTGGCAATTCTTTGTAACAAGACTACCCATAGGCTTGCGGCCCACCCGAGCGAATGAAAATCAGCGTCGTCCCCGCGAAAGCGGGGACCCATTTTCAATACAATGGATTCCCGCTTGCGCGGGAATGACACCGAGGGCGTGATTTTCGGGGGACTCCCGCAGGCGCAGAAAGAAACACTCGAGTGCGTGCACCCTCCCTTGTTTGGGCATTTGGTTTGAACTATTCTCTGTTACATCAGACCATGGATGGGGCGAAGGCGTTCAAGCGCCTATCTGAACAGAGGCAACTGGATACATGCCGCGCGAAAGATTTCCTTGGGTGGACAACTATCGGTTTGTCGAGCCAAACATCACCCCCGACGGAGTGCGCATCAATTATCCTTTCGATCCGACGTTTCCGGCCGATGTGAGATTCGTTGTTGGATCGGGTCGTCATCTCGTCCGACCGAACCGTCACGAACACTTCGAAATTGCGTACCTTTACAGCGGCAGCATGGAGGTCCAGATACGAAATCGTCGCTTTCGCCTGAAAAAAGGCGACGTGGTAGTGATCGGTCCGAACATCTACAAGCAATTCCTGTACAACCCCCACGTGGGAAACAGGCTGATCACTCTGAACTTTCGACCCGAAGTCATCAGAGGTAGTGCGACAGAGGGGGATGACGAGATTTACCTGAGCTCATTCTTGTGCCAGGGCCCTCGGTTTCCGCACGTCATCACAGGAGAGAGGGCCTTGTCGCGGGAGGTGTTTTGTTCCCTTGTGAACATCCACAAGGAACTCCCGGTTCGCACGGCGTTCAATCGTCTGGCGGCAAAGACTTACTTGAAGGGGCTGTTTTTGCTCCTGGCCAAACACTTCAGGGGTTATCTGGAATCCCGGGAGTCCATGAACCGCAAGTTGCGGGATCTCGACCGCCTACGACCCGCGTTTGAGCTCCTGGGCGAGCAGTGCGGAGAACATATTGAGGTGCGCGATGCGGCCCAGGCCTGCGCCATGAGTCCCTCCTACTTTATGAGGTTCTTCAAGCAGTCGACCGGCCAGTCCTTTCGCGCCTATCTGACGGGTTTCAGGATTGAGAAGGCTCAGTCCATGCTGTCGACTGGAAGCTCGTCCATCGTGGAGATCAGCCAACAGGTGGGCTTCTGCAGCCAGAGTTACTTCGGTGAGGTGTTCCGAGACCTGGTCGGCATGACCCCTCGCGCTTTCCGCCGGCGCTTCGGAGCTAAACGCTGACTTAGTGGTTCGTATCTCGAAGGGCCGAAGCGCGCAGGTACAACACTGCGTCGCCGGTGAACGGCGGGCTGAACGAGTGCTTGCCGCCAGCGGCCGTCAGGGCTCCGGATAATACAATGCTGTTCGTAGAGGGGTTCAGCCACTCATACTGGTACGTTGCCGCCAGGAGATCCAATGTGAAGGGTCCGGCGGACGGCTGATAAACAAGGTACTCAACTCCCGGGTTGCTAAGACAGTACTGGGTACTCGACAAGATTGGTTGCGGCGTCATGGCGGCCAGATTCATGCGATTTGAGTAAGTCAAGGTGCTACCCATGGCGGCGCGAATAGCATCCCAGTAATTGTCCGGCCGGAGGCCAACCTCCGGGTCGGCGGTTGATCCCTCCGGAAAGTTCCGTTTCGACCATTTTGTTATGTACGGGTCCATGAACGCCACGTTGTTGCCGGCGGTGAAATTCTCCCAGACCCAGGCGCGCTGGCCAGTCGCCCCATCGTGTTTGATATCGACCCAGCCGTAGGAGTGATCCGTATCGTTGATGATCACCTTAGTGCCGTCGGAAGGCGGCACGTGGCTTCCTGGCGATATCCAATCGGCGGGGCTTTTGTAGAGAGTTAAATCCGATCCGCCCTTCCATTGGAACGTCATTCCCACGGGATGCTGCTTAGGTTTGGTAGACTCGTATTGCTTCACGTAGTTGATGACTCGAACTTGCCAAGAGTCTGAATAGGGCGATCCTGACTCGTTCGATACTTCGTAGAGCACGTTGTCGAGGTCATTAACAGTATCCACAACCTTTCGAAAATATGCCGTTTCGATGCTCCATATCTCATCTGTCATCTGTGAGCTGTCAGTCGGGCAGGTTTCCGGACAACTGATGTGATTGATATTGTTCTCGCCCACAAACGGATCACCGTCTTTGGGATTAGTATCAAACTGCCATTCGAAGCCATTGAAAAGCATAACGGACACATAGATACCATTCTTACCAGCGGTAATGGTCCGCGTCCGCATGCGGTCAAAGTAACTCTGGTCGAGTTTGGTGAAGTCGAATTTCAGGCCGCCGTCGGTCGCGTTGCCGGGACCCGTCCGCTGCCACTTCCAGGGAAGACCCACGAAGTTGCCTTCCCAATAGTCGGGGCCCGGGCCGGCATTCGGCAGCTCGGCAGTCCAAAGTCGCATAAAGTTGAAGCTGTGCGCCACCATCCAGTTCATGTATGCAGTGTAGTCAAAGGCCACACCCGGCGGATTCAGTTGGCCGCGGTCAAGAAGGTTTGCCCATGTGTGGGAGCCTGCCAGGTAGATGGCTTTTCCGCTGTCGTCCGTAAAGTAACGGCCGTTGGTTCGATTCTTGCGAAGGGGCCCGGTGGCAGTTTGGGCGCGAACTTTAGTTAGTGGCTTCCCGGCATCCTGGCCGAAAGCAAGCGCACAAAAGGTAAGACACAGAATCAAGGTCCCGGCGCCAAATCCTGCGGGGCCCGGCAGCCGATTTATCAAGGGACATACTTCTTGCGAGCTGGCAGTGTCCAATTCAAGGATTCCTTTCCCGAGAGGTCACGACATGTAAGTACAATACCGCGTCACCGCTGAATGCCGGGCTAAACGAGTGATGGCTGTCAGAAACCGGCAAGGTGCCAGATGATGCAATGCTGTTTGTGGCGGGCTTGAGCCATTCATACTGATAGTTTCCCGGCACGAGGGTCAGCATGAAAGCGCCGGACTGTGGTTGGTACACCAGGTACTCCACGCCGGGATTTGCCAGGCAATAATGCGTGCTGGATAAGGAAGATTGCGGCGTCATGGCGACCAGATTCATGCGGTTTGCGTAGGTTAATGCGCTGCCCATGGCGTTACGGAGTACGTCCCAATACTTATCCGGTCTCGCGCCGATGTAGGGGTCGGCAGTGGTACCCTCCGGCGCATTCCGGTCGGGCCAGAGCACCAGGTAAGGATCCATAAATGCCACGTTGTTGCCCGAGGTGAAATTCTCCCAGACCCAGGCGCGTTGAGCCGGCAGACCGTCGTGCTTCAGGCCAATGTAGTAGTAGCTGTGGTCCGTGTCGTTGATGATCACCTTGGTCCCGTCCGAGGGCGGCAGTTTCCCCGCGGGCGAGATCCAGTCGGCTGGGCTTTTGTAAAGGGTTAAGTCAGACCCTCCCTCGTATTGAAAAGTCATGCCGACAGGATGTTGTTTGGGCTTGCCGGCTTCGTACTGCTTCACGAAGCGGATGACTTGATATTGCCACAAATCCGAATAGGGAGACCCAATCTCGTTCGACACTTCGTAGAGCACGTTGTCCAGATCGTTTACCGTGTCCACAACTTTTCGGATATAAGCTTGCTCAATGTTCCACACCTCGTCCGACATCTGTGAAGTGTCAGCCGGACACGGTCCCGGACAACTTGCCCCGTTGATGTTGTTAGAGTCCCGAAACGGATTGCCATCTTTAGGGTTGGCCTCGAACTGCCACTCGTAACCGTTGAAGAGCATGACTGATACATAAACACCGTTCTTCCCGGCGGTAATGATCCTCGACCTCATTCGGTCATAATAATTCTGGTCGAGCTTCGTGAGATCGAACTTTAATCCCCCGTCATTCGCGTAGCCTGGGCCGGTTCGCAACCACTTCCAAGGAAGTGCCACAACATTTTCATCCGGGTCGTGAGTATTATCGGAATCTGGCAGTTCCGCAGTCCACAGTCGCATGAAGTTGAAGTTGTGAGAAACCATCCAGTTCATGTAAGCAGAGTAGTCAAAGGGCACCTCGGGCGGATGCAGGGTGCCACGGTCCAGGAAATTGGACCACGTGTGGGAGCCGGTGAGGTATATGGCCCTTCCGGTCCCATCGGTAAAGTAACGAGTATTAGCGGGACCGACGCGCAGCGGCCCGGTGGCGGTTTGGGCGCGCACGGGAGCCAGCGGCGTCTCCCCCGCGCCGCCGCTGGCATTGGCGAGACAGGCGAGGCACAGAAGTGAGATCTTCACAAGGAGGTTAGCCAAGGTCAGCACCCCCATCCACCAGGTACACCCCGCCGATACAGAAGCTTGCCTCTTCCGTGGCCAGAAGGACTGCCATTCCCGCGATGTCACTCCCAACGCCAAGCCGCCCGGCGGGAATCCTGGGGATGTACTTCTGGCGGGCTTCAGGCTCGGCGAATTCCTCCGCGTTCATTGGCGTATCCATGGTACCCGGGATAATAGCATTCACCCGGATTCCATCACCTGCATAGTCGGCGGCGACAGAGCGCATCAGGGCCAAAACTCCGCCCTTGCTGGCGCTGTAAGCGGCCAGACGGGTGAATCCGCGTATTCCTGTCCGCGAGGCGATAAAGATTATCACTCCCGCTTTCTGTGCCAGCATGGAAGGAATCGCGTACTTCACACAAAGCCAATAGCCTCGCAAATTGGTGTTGATCGTGCGGTCCCATACTTCATTGGTGAGTTCATGTGCACGAGTTTCTCCCTGAGTAATAAGGATGGCAGCGTTATTCACAAGTATATCGATGCGGCCGAACCGTTGGAGCGCCGTTTCGACCATCTTCTTGACTTGCTCCTCGGAAGAGACATCCGTCGGCACAAACATCGCCTCGCCGCCGGATTTTTGGATGGCGTCGAGAACAGCCTTCCCCCGGCTGGGTACAATCTCCGCCACAACCACACGCGCGCCTTCTTTTGCGTACCGCAAAGCAATAGCTTCTCCCACTCCTGCTCCCCCACCCGTCACAATGGCAACCTTGTCCTTTAGGCGCATTTCTTCACTCCTTCCTTGAAATCCTCGGCTTCGTGCCGCAGTCCGTTTGTCTACAAGTTACACATAACAACAATGCAGGCTCCTATCTATCGAGAATGAATCTTTTTTTGACACAGCACTACCCTGGCCGAAAAGCAGTCGCGCATGCCTGTCGGCTGAGGGGCATCCGGAAACCGTGAAGACCCTGCCATTCTGAGCGAAGCGAAGAATCTCGCCCTGATCTTTTCGTTCGCGCTTCATCACGGACCAGAGCGAGATTCCTTCACTTCGTTCAGGACAGGCTCTTCGGCGAGATTCCTTCACTTCGTTCAGGACAGGCTCTTCGCGGAGTTTACCCTGAGCGGCAGAGCGAGATTCTTCGCTCCGCTCAGAATGACAAGCGAAGGGCTCAGGATGACAGCGAAGGGCTCAGAATGACAGCCCGTTTTCAAAGCAGATCGATAATCGTCGATCCGGGCAGGGTAGGTTTTCAACAAAAAAAGGTGTACTAACAGTAGATTGACGGTTCAATTTAAGCCATAGTGTCCAAGTTGTGGATGGTTTATCAAGCAAGAAAATTGCTGACACGGCGGATGAGTCGAGGGAGCCTGTGTCGAAACACTTGGAAACTCGCGGCGGCGAACTGGTTGAGCCTTCCGTAAAAGTGATGGACCGGACTTCCTGCGTGGAAGGGATGAAGACGCACGACCTCAGAACTCCGGCCTTACTGCTGGACCTCGAGGGCATGGAGAGCAACCTCTACCGAATGGCCCGCTTTTTTCGAGGCCGGCCAACCAAGCTGCGCCCTCATTTCAAAGCTCACCAATCTCTTTTTCTAGCCTCGAAACAATTGCAGACGGGGTCAATCGGGATCTCCTGCGCGCGTCTGGAGCAGGCCGAGGCGCTGGTGAGGTACGGGATCCAAAACATCCTCATCGCCAACGAAATCGCCGGGAAAGACATGATCGAACGCTTTGTGGAACTCTCACACTACGCCCCCGTGCTGGTAGCTGTGGACAACCCCAAAGTGGTCTGCGACATGGCCCAGGCGGCGGGCGAGAGGGCTCACGAGCTTAACGTCCTGGTAGATTTGGACGTGCGGTTGGGGCGTTGTGGCATCCGCCCTGGGGAAGCGGCGCTCTCTCTCACCAAGCTGGTTATAGAGAAGGGATTAAGGTTCCGCGGCCTGATGGGATACGAAGGCCACATCCCAGTCCCCGCCGGGCCTGAGAAGGAGCGTGTGGTTCACGCCGCCCTCAAGCAATTGGTAGACACCAAGACCATGATCGAACGAGAAGGAATTCCCGTCGAGGTGGTTAGTTGCGGGGGTACCAGCGACTATTCCATTGCAGGAACATTTCCCGGTGTAACCGAAGTCCAAGCCGGCTCTTACTTGGTCATGGACACTTGGTATGTATCCCACGCTCCTGAGTTCATGCCGACCTTGACTGTCCTGGCCACCGTGATCAGCAAAACTCCCGGGGAACGAATCGTGGTGGACGCCGGCGCCAAGGCCATGAGCGGCGAAAATGGATTGCCTTCAGTCAAAGGAATTGAGGGATTGCGAGTCAAGGCCATGCACGTCGAGCACACGCTGCTGGAGATTTCGAATGCATCGGTATCTGTTGATGTCGGAGACAAAATCGAAATCTGGGTGCGCTATCTCGACCCGACACTGAACCTTCATTCTCACATGTACGGAATTAGGCACGGCGAGGTCGAAAAGCTGCTGCCCATTGAACACTCTTAAGAAGGGCCCAGCGTGGAGCGCAGACTAACATTGCCGGCGTTCGTCTCCGCAAAACAGTTTGACGAGCTTTTTCAGAGTGTCTGTAACTGGGGGGATGTAGGAGCTGTTTCCGGGATCCGTGAGTATTCCCTTGAACCCAAGATGAAGGTGGAAGAGATCGCCGAGGTGGCAGTCCTCATGGCCACGCTTCCTCCGCACATGAATATGCTCGAGGCGATCGTATTGCCTGTCAAACAGGCCTATCTGGGGCGCGGGTGAGTCTGCGTGAATACTCAGCCCTCGCCCCCTTGGGGGAGAGGGCCCGTGGCGGCGTTTTCACCAGCCGCCGCGGGACGGGTGAAGGGGTCCGAACCTAAGAGCTGTTTCAAAACCGCCCAGCTGAAGAGGGACTACCGAATGCCGCCTGGGATTCCCGGGCACCGCGCGAGCCCTCAGCCCCGCAGGGGCTAGACACGAGATAGGGGTAGGGAGAAACGATTGAATTCGAATCCCCCTCCCTCCGAACCGGACAGGCGGATCTCCCGCATCCGGCTCTCCAGTCGGTGGTTTTACCTCGAAGAGGAATGATGAACGATCG
>JBEKLY010000239.1:0-12155 GCA_050010015.1 Terriglobia bacterium | reverse complement strand
TCCGCGGAGCCAATGCCATCCTCGCCTTGCGTTGCTGCCATCTCAATGGCCGCGTTGAGGATTACTGGGAGGGCCGCCGGGCGGCTCTCGCCGCCTAATTCCAACTTCTATGTCGCGCACCCTCAGTGAGGGTGCTGTCCTAATTTGGTCGTAGCGCCGCCATCTTGGCGGCTCCATTGCCGGCTGGAAGCCGGCGCTACGGGCCAAATTAGGACACTACCTCAGTGAGAGGTCGTACAGTTTGATGTTGTAGCGGCGAGTTTATCTCGCCAATTGGCGGCGTAAAGCCGCCTCAACATCAGACCGTGCCACTACCTCAGTGAGTGACAGCGTAAACACGCACGTAGTCCACCAGGGTCGGGGAAGGGAACGGAGTGCTGCTCGCGGGCTTCCCAGGCCAACTCCCGCCCACCGCCAGGTTCACGATCAAGTACTGGGCGTTGCCTGAATCAAAAGGCCACACGGCGCCGGGAAACGCCGCCAGGCTCGCCGGAGTGTAACTGGCGTAGATGTTGCCGGGGTCGTTGATGTAGAACTGGACCGAGCCCGGCTTCCAGATCATTCCGTAGGTATGCCAGCCGGCGGCTGTCTGCCCGCTGGGAAAGCTGTACCGAGTCCCCAGGTTCGCCCCAGTGAACCCCGTGCCGTGAATTGAGCCCTCGTTCCAGTCGGGGTTCCCGGCGGCATTCACGCGCTCCTGAATATCGATCTCTCCGCAGGCGGGCCAGTCGTCGCTCACGATGTTGTTGCCCAGCATCCAGAAGGCCGACCAGAGCCCCTGCGCCTCAGGCACCATGACGCGCCCCTCGATGCGCCCGTAGAGAATGCTGAACAGGCCCTGCGACTTCATGCGCCCGGATGTGTACACACCTGAGGAGGGCTGCTCCGCCACGATGTGCAGATAGCCATCCGTGCCCGCGTAGACGTTCGGGTTTCGAGGATCGCACGGGCTGGCCGAGGAGCCCCAGGCGCAGTAGTCTTCCAGTTCCTGATTGCCCCAGCCGCTCGCTCCTGTGTCGTAGGTCCACACGGCGGGGTTCGGCTCGGCGCTCGCGCCTGTCGAGTTCGTGAACTCATCGGACCAAGCCAGCGCGCCCGGCGCAACCGTCGCCGAGGGAGTCCAGGTGGCCACGCTGCTCGAGGTCGCGCCGGGAGCGGTGGCGATGGCATTGAACGTCAGGTTGGAAGAGATCAGCATCGGCGCCTGATAAGTTGGCGAGGACGCCGTCGGCATTGACCCGTCGATGGTGTAATGCACGGTTGCCCCACCGCTAGGGGACGCTATGGCCAGAATCACTGCCCCATTCTGCGCCGCTGTGGTCGAGAACACCGGAGCCGCCAATGCGGCGTTCGAGGGCGACGGGTTGCCACTCCCGCTGCACGAGGGGGCGGACAGAGCTAAGCTGAGTGCAATCAGAACAAAAACTGTCTTATTTTCAATGATATAACGGCTGTTTGGAATAAGTTGTTTGTTTTCAATTACATTCACGCTACTCCCCCTCCTCTTTCAGGCCGACCCTTTGTTTTCATAGACATTCTCGCTTTGTTCCGTTGAATTTAAGTCGAGCAGTCGAAAGTTGAGAGTTGAGAGTCGAAGAGCGACAACCCGTGGGGATCTCCTCGCTTGATCTGCTGATTCGTCCCCATAAGTCCTCAACTTCTCGACTCCTCAACTCCTCGACTGTTTGTTTTCATAGACATTCTCGCTTTGTTCCGTCGAATTTAAGTCGAGCAGTCGAAAGTTGAGAGCTGAGAGTCGAAGAGTGGACAACCCGTAGGCATCTCCTCGCCTGATCTGTTGAATTGTCCCCATAAGTCCTCAACTTCTCGACTCTTCAACTCCTCGACTGTTTGTTTTCATAGACATTCTTGCTTTGTTCCGTCAGATTTGGAATGTGGTAGCGGCCCCTACCGCCTTTCCCTGTCGTCACCGACAGAACCAAATCATGGTGATAAAGCCCTCTCCAAGGGGAGAGGGTGGCCCGCGATGGCGCTTTCATCAGCCGTCGCGGGCCGGGGTGAGGGGTTGGTTCCGCTCCCCACCTGCTTTGCGCCGCTCACTCTTCCCAATTGAGCCAGACATTCACCGTTTCTCTCGAGCCCCCCGCGATTTGCGCCGTCGTTGAGAGGAGCCTGGTCCGTCAGACGATCCCGGCAAAGGCGTGCCAGGTCGCGATGAACCGACCCCTCACCCGTCATGCTCCGGCTGATGAAAGCGCCGGAACCTGACACCCTCTCCCCTCGGGAGAGGGTTGTTGATTCATGGGGGACGGTCGTCTGCAGCCCACTCACCATGGTAGGCTATCACATTTCCGTGAGCTTGTCAAGCGGAAAACGCGAAAACGTGAGCGGGCTGACCCGGCGGACCCGCTACGCCCTGGAATGCCAGTTTCCGTAGCGCTACAGCGCGGAGCGGCCATTCACGATTCGAGATTCCGGGTTTCAGATTTCAAACTCGAGAGGCCCCTACCGGCGCAGGTAATCGTCTTTGCCGGTCAGCCAATCGATGCGGATGGGGCTGAAGACGTCCAGGGCCTGGGAATCCTCGAGCGCCGTCACGCGATGCGGAACATTGGGCGGGATCGAGAGAACGTCGCCGGCGCGGAGCACGATCTCTTTGCCCTCGATTTCAAATCTCATCGCGCCTGTGACAATCGAGCTGATCTGTTCGTTCTCGTGATGGTGGAGCGGCACCACGCCATCCTTAGCGAGGAAAATCTGCGCGATAGTGATTTTCTCGCCTGAGATGACTTTGCGCGCCAGCTTGTCGTTCAGCACTTCCTTCTTCACGGTGTCCCAGGAAAAAAGTTCCATGCTTCTCCCTTCGTACAACCTCGATGATTTCTCTTATTCTACCGCAGGATTTGGGATTCAGAGCAGTTTCAACCACAGAGGCACAGAGGCACTGAGAATACCAGCTCCTATCAGTTCTCGGTGTCTCAGTGCCTCAGTGGTTTAGAGCCCGTCATTTTTCGCTGGCAATTCTCCGCGTCTTGATGTATCAAATTCTTGCGCTGCTCGGAGAGCGGAGGGTGGGTGGGTAGTGCGGCGAGAAACAGGCTGCTGAACGAACGCCGACTTGCTGTCATTCTGAGCGAAGCGAAGAATCCCGGCAGTTTTTGGAATTAACGAACTACAGAGATCCTTCGTCGTCCGTCGGCTGACGGACTTCTCAGGATGACAGCGTCAAGGGTTTTTCAGTAGGCTGTACGTGGCGGGTGGTCTGCCCCGACCTGCCCGGCCCTGCCTGCGGCGTCACACCGGGATATCGAATTCGACGGGAGGTTCCCATGCGCAAGACATCTGTTTGCCTGGTTGTATTGGGCCTGCTGGTTTTTGCCGGCCTGCTTCAGGCCCAACAAGTTTGTCCTGGCCTGCCGTACGTGGCGAACACGCCGGAAGATGAGCTGATGCAGGCGGTGAATGGCGCGGAAAAGCCGGAAGACCAGATCGCGGCGCTGGACAAGTATGCCCAGGCGCACGCAGACGCCAAATTCATGCCATGCGTTGATGAATATTACACAATGGCATACCTGAAGCTGAACAATTATGACAAAGTTGTTGAATATGGGGAAAAGGGCCTGGCCTCGAACTACAAAGACGTAATGCTGGTGATCAACACGCTGAAGGGCTACGTGGCCTCCGGCAAGGTGGCCGATTCAGCCTTCGGCATCATAAGCACAGCTCCCGCGCTGATCACCGAGGAAAGCAAGCCCGCCCGTCCCCCCAACGTCACCGACGCAGACTGGCAAAAGGCCCTCGAGGAAAGTGCGTCGCAGGCCAAGGACGAGCTTGCCTATGTGGTCTACGCGTATCTTCAGCTCATTCCGCGGGTGACCGATCCCAACAAGCGCATCGAGCAGTTGGACCAGTTTGTGAAAGCCTACCCGGACGATGCTGCCAAGAACGCGGGGCAGGTCAATTCCGATTATTTCACGGCCTACCGGATGGCGAATAAGCCTGACAAGGCCATCGAGTACGGTGAAAAAACCGTCGCGGCAGATCCGAACAACTTGGATGCTTACAGCTTTCTCGCTTACGCCTATGCCATCGGCCGCACCAACCCCGACAAGGCGGTCGAGTATTCGAAAAAATCCATAGAACTGGCGCAGGCATTGAAGAAGCCCGACCCCCTGACCGACGCTCAGTTCAAGCAGGCGCAGGATAATGTGCTGGGCATGGCTCACCTTTCGATGGGATACGTCAGTTTCACGAGGGCGGCCACCTCGAGGTCAAAGAAGTTGGGGCCGGCGGTCGAGGAACTCAAGACGGCGGCGGATTTGCTGGGAGCGAATCCTGAATTGCAGGCGCAGGCGTTGTATTACCTGGCCTACGCCTATGAATCGGGTTACCCGGCCAACCACCACGGCGCCATCGACGCGCTAACCAAGGCTTCGGGCCTGCAGAGTTCCTGGAAGTCGCAAGCCGACGAACTTTTGGCCAAGGTAAAGAAAGCCTCAAGCCAGGCCGGGGAGTGAGTAAGGTGTGGTGCAGGCGTCTCGCCTGCAGTGGCGCGGGCATTCCTTCGCTCCGCTCAGGACAGGCTCTGCCCGCGCGGGAGCGGGACGCTCCCGCGACCGCGGGCGAGACGCCCGCGCCACGTCAGGCCGCTCTCGAGCAATGGTAGCGCTGACCTTCAGGTCGGCATCGCGAACGCCGACCCTTCGTTCTGCTCAGGGCGGGCTCTGAAGGTCGGCGCTACACGACCTTCCTTTTCCAAATCAAATAGGCGGGAATCCCCAGGGCAACAATGCCGGCGCCGACGCCTGACTCAAGCGGGCGAGCGAAAATTGTGTTCAGAATAAACGCGGCGGCGGCCAACACGAAAATCGCCGGAACTAAGGGGTATCCGGAGACGCGGTAAAGGCGCGGCTGGTTCGGTCGGGTGTGGCGCAAAACAATAACCCCCAGCGCCGCCAGGGCGTAGAAGATCCAGCCCGCAAAGATGACGAAGGTGAAGAGCTGCTCATAAGTTCCCAGAAGCACGAGGAGGATTGCCCACCCAGCCTGGAAGAGGAGCGAGAGATGCGGAGTGTGATGTTTCGGGTGAACGTCGCCGCACCAGCGGAAAAAGAGGCCATCGCGCGCCATGGCATAGTAGACTCGAGCGCCTGCCAGGATCTGCCCATTCACGCAGCCTAACATCGCGATGATGATGGCCAGCGACACCCAATGGGCGCCGCTGCGCCCGAAAAGGCGAGTTCCCACCTCCGCGGCGACGCGCGGCGACTGCGCGACCGTCAAAAGCGGCAGCACGTGGTAGTAAACGAGATTGACGAGAATGTAGATCACCACCACTGCCGATGTGCCGAGCGCAAGGCCCAAGGGGATGTTGCGTTCAGGGTTTTTGACTTCATCGGCGGCAAAGGTGCCATTGTTCCAGCCGTCGTAAGCCCAGAGCGCCGCGACCATCGCCACTCCAAAGGAAGAGAGAAAGCCCCAACCGGCCGGCGTGGGCAGTTTGACAACGCCGCCCACGTGTCCGTGCACCAGCGCAAAGCCCAGCGCGACCAGGGCCACCATCGCACCCACCTTGGCCCCTGTCAGGACGGACTGCACCCAGCCCGCCTCGCGCACACTGCGATAGTTGATGGCTGTCAGAACTACGATGGCGAGGCTCGCTGCGATCTTCTGCTGTACGGGATTGATGGGAAAGAAATCGGCAAGATATTGTGCGAAGCCCACGGCGACCGTCGATATACCGCCCGACTGCACCGCCAGGAAAAACGTCCAGCCGCAAAGGAAGCTCACCAGATGCCCGTAAGCTTCGCGGAGATAGACGTACTGGCCACCGGCCTGGGGAAACATCGATGCCAGCTCCGCGAATGACAGCGCCCCGAACAGGCTGAGGACTCCGGAGATTATCCAAACAGCAAGGGCCGCCCGTTCGCTGCCTACTTCGCGAGTGACTTCCGCCGGAACGATAAAGATGGCGGAGCCAATCATGATCCCCATCACGATGGCCGTGGTTTCCCAGAGTCCCAGGACACGAAGCAGTTGAGGCTGCTCCGCGACGGCCACGGGCGGCGCTGTGTCAGGCTTGGCGAGATTCATACAGTCATTCCCAATTGGGCGGGAATCTACAATATGTTGCCTGATGTTCCGCTTGCGAAACAATAGAGAAATTGCAAAGCAGTCGCTCATGCCCGTCGGCTGACAGGCACCCGGAAAGCATGGAGTACCCGGGAGCGCGGGCATCCTACCCGCAGCGTGCGTGCAATTGCGGCGTGAAAGGCGGGCAGGATGCCCCCGCTCCCGGATATTTTCAAAGCGGATGCAGAGGCGGTTCGTGAACCGCCCCTACCACCGCGCGAACATGTATAATTGAAAACTGGAAAAAAGCCTTGGTGAGGAGTTACCGTGCCTAAAGACCTAAGCCCGCAGAACGTTCTGAACGCGTTGAAGGCGGTTGACGATCCACACCTCAAGAAGGATATCGTGTCGCTCGGTTACATCAAGGATATCGAGGTGGGGGATCAACGAGTCAGCATATTAATGCAGACCGCCAGCCCTGCCAGGAACCAACTGGTGTCGAGCATGAAGCAAATCGTTCACGGGCTGGGCGTGCCTGATGTCGAGGTGCGCGTCGTCGACCCGCCCGCGCCCGTGCAGCCGGCGAAGTCGAACCTGATCCCGCTGGTTAAAAGCACGGTGGCGGTGGCGAGCGGCAAGGGCGGCGTAGGCAAGTCGACGGTGGCGGCCAACCTGGCTGTGGCGCTCGAGCGCACGGGGGCGCGGGTGGGCCTGATGGACACGGATGTTTACGGGCCGAGCATCCCCGTGCTGATGGGCGGCGAAGAGCAACCGCATGTGGTGGAAGGCAAGATCGAACCTCCCATCGCCTATGGTGTCAAACTCATCTCAATGGCGTATTTCCTGCCCAAGGATGAAGCCGTCATCTGGCGCGGCCCCATGCTCCACAAGACCATTCAGCAATTCCTGGGCGACGTGCGCTGGGGTGAACTGGATTACCTCCTCATGGACATGCCGCCGGGGACGGGAGATATTCAGTTGAGCCTGTCGCAGACCATCCCGTTAACAGGAGCAGTGATTGTTTCCACGCCCCAGGACCTGGCTCTGACAGTGGCTTCGAAGGCCATTGCAATGTTCCAGAAGCTCAACGTCCCGATTCTAGGTATCATCGAGAACATGAGCTACTTCGTCTGCCCGCACTGCGGAAAGCGAGAGGATATCTTTGGCCACGGCGGGGCACAGGAGGCGGCCCGGAAGCTTGGCTTGCCTTTTCTTGGCGAGATCCCGCTCGACCCTGTCATTCGCGTGCAAAGCGATAAGGGCAGACCTACCGCACTGGACGGGGAGACAGCGAACGGAAAAGCCTTCGCGCAGGTAGCGGCGGCCCTTGCGGAACAGGTGAGCATGGCGAACCAGCAGGCGATCAGTATCGAGTAGTAAATCGTCCGTGGTCCGTAGTCAGTCGTCCGTTGTGAGCTGCCATTCCCCGGCAGATAAGTGCAACGGACCACGGACAACTGACAAAGGACGTCGTTCTTATGCCCCACATTCCAACCAAAGTCAAACTCGACGCCGGGAACGACACGCTTTCCATCCTTTGGACGGATGGCCATGCCAGCGTGTACTCGTACCGCACGCTGCGGGACCGCTGCCCGTGCGCAACTTGCACGGAAGGAGGCGAGGAGCAACGGCAACCACCCAGCCTCTTACCCATGCTCGGCGTCAAGCCGTTGAAACCGGAGCGCGCAGAACTGGTCGGACGCTACGCCCTCCAGATCTATTGGAACGATGGCCATTCCACAGGAATTTACTCCTTTGATTACCTGCGCAGCCTTTGTTCTTGCCCGCAGTGTGAACTTGAACGCCAAATCAGCCAGACCTCCGGCTAGTGTCCGGAGTCAGAAGTTCGTAAAAAGATTCTCGCTCCTGCGTGACTATTGTCCGGAGCCCCGTCAGGGGCGGAATAGAGTGGCCCAGGGCGTGAGCCCTGGGTTGGATGGCCCTCATCCCGCCTTCGGCACCCCTCTCCCGCTGGGCGGGAGAGGGGACGGGGGTGAGGGTTGGGTCTCGCGACCCACGGCTTACGCCGTGGGCTACTGGCTGCCGCCCGCTCCGCGGGCTCAATGCTTCGACAAACTTCTGACTCAGGACGCCAGTAGTCATTCGCTCGGATGATGGTGCGGGGCGGTTCGCGAACCGCCACTACAGAAAAATGTGGTACCATTTCTGAAGGGCTTGACTGCATATTTCGAGAACCTGGAGGGTGCTATGGGATGGCCTGCTTTGAAGGTGCTCGGCGTGGTTTGCATTGGTCTTTTGGCGCCGTTGCTGGTTTCATCGGAAACCGGAACGCCGCCTTCGCGCGGCCTGCTCCTGGTGGCCAATAAAGGCAATCAAACACTGGGGATTATCGATCCCGAGGAGGGCCGCCAAGTGGCGGAAGTTCCGGAAGGTGGAATCACCGGCCACGAGGTCGCCGCGTCGCCCGACGGGCAGACGGCCTATGTGCCGATTTACGGCAACTCCGGCGTGGGCAAGCCCGGTACGGATGGCCGCACCATGGCGGTGATCGACCTCGCCAGTCGTCACGTGGTCAGGACGCTGGACTTCGCGAAGCCGCTGCGACCGCACTGCGCGGTCTTCGGTCCTAAGAACGGCCTACTGTACGTCACCACCGAGCTTTCCAATTCCATAACCGTCATTGACCCGAAGACCCTGCGAATCGTTTCTTCCATTCCCACCGGGCAGCGCGAATCGCACATGCTGGCTATCACGCAGGACGGGCAGCGCGGTTACACCGCCAACGTGGGGCCAGGAACGGTATCGGCCATTGACCTGGTGGCCAAGAAAATCCTGGCCATCATTCCCATCTCGCGCGACACCCAGCGCATCGCGATTTCTCCCGACGATCGCTGGGTTTTCACCGCTGACCAAACCGCGCCTCGACTGGCGGTGATCGACGCCTCGACAAACACGCTGAAAACCTGGGTGAACCTTCCCACTGTGGCGTACGGCACGGCAGCGACGCCAGACGGTCGTTGGCTTCTCATCACACTTCCAGACGCCAACAAAATCGGCGTGCTCGATATCAAAACGATGAAGATTTCGAGAACCGTTGCGGTGGGTAAGATGCCGCAGGAAATCGTGGTGCGCCCCGATGGGGAAGTAGCTTACGTGTCCTGCATGGCTGCCGGGAAGATCGCGGCGGTCAATCTGAAAACCTGGACCGTGGACAAGATGATTGCCGCAGGAAAGGATGCCGATGGGCTTGCCTGGGCGCCGGAAAAGCCTTGAACCGCCGCCGTAGCGCGGGCGTCTCGCCCGCAGTCGCGCAGACATCCTGCCTGCGCAACCGTGGGCGCCTGCAGTGGTATTCCCTGAGCAGCGGCTGCGAAACTTCCAACCTGCGGGAGCGGGACGCTCCCGCTACAGCGGGCGAGACGCCCGCTCTAGATCCCGCTAAATAATCTCCACCTGGCAGTTCTTCACCAGAGATTTGAACTGTTTTGCATCCGCGTCGCTGCCCACGATCGCGGCGTAATGCATAGGCACGGCGATTTTCGGCTTGATCGCCTTGGCTGCCTCGACCGCTTCCTCGACCGTCATCACATAGGTGCCGGATACGGGGAGAAGCGCAATATCACACTGAATGGATTTCATCTCCGGTATGAAATCGGTATCGCCGGCAAAATAAACGCGCGTCCCGTCCATCACGATTATGAATCCCAGGTTCTTGTCTTCCTTGGGGTGGAATGGCTTTCCCGGCTCCCGGAACTTGTTCACATTGTAAGCGGGGACGGCTTCGATTTCGACCTTATCGACGCTGACTTTTCCTCCCGGCTCGAGAAATTTCGTTTCCTTCGCCTTCACCTGCTTCAGCCCATCTTTGCAGCTCACGCTGGCCACGACAGTCGTTTTAGGTGAAGTCACCTTCTGAAGGTCTTCCAGACTGAGGTGGTCGAAATGCTCGTGGCTTATCAAAACGATATCAGCCGCATCTCCTTTCGTGACCTTGAACGGGTCGGTATAGATAATCTTCGAGCCTTGGATGCGGAACGTATCATGCGCAATGCGGGTGAACTCGAGGTTCAAAAGTTTCATCGCGAGGCCTCCAATCGTTGCATCAAATTATCCATAATGGTCGCCGTTGTTCGCCGCGCCACAAACCAGAATATCATTAACTGAAGTGGTTCGGTGCAGTCCGGGGGTGTCCCGATTTTGAAGCCGCGTCGACCTTCAGAGCCTGACTGGTTATTCCCGGTCTTGCGGATTCTTCGCCGCTCTGAAAATCGTAGTGCGGGCGTCTCGCCCGCAGGAGCGGGAGCGTCCCGCTCCCGCGCACGGGCAGGATGCCCGTGCCACCGCGGGCGAGACGCCCGCGCTACCGCCGTTCGCTCGAATTCCAGGGCGGCAGCGAAGCTGCCGCGCTCCAAACTGCTTTCGGCACATCGTAATTTTTGTGATAATATACCTTTCCAATGAGTGTCTTACCCGGACAGCGATCGGTGCGGGCGGCTATCATCTGCTGCCTTTTGGTGCTCCAGGGCAATCTCCTCTGGCTGGCGACGTTTCATCAGCACCCGTTCGAGGAGTTCGCCGGTGGAACTTCACCAGCGATCCACCAACGCAATCTGCAACCACGTCCGGCGCTCGCCAGCGAGTTGAGTTGCGGGCTTTGTCAGATGGTAAGGCATAGCCTAGCGCTCCCGGTGACCGGGCTGCCGGTATTCTACGCCGAGCCCTTAGTGTCCCGCCTGCTGGTTTTCCGCGTGGGCGACTATTATTCCCGCCAGTCGATCGTTCTGTACGGACGCGCCCCACCTCTTTCCTAGCCTGCTTACAGGGCCGCGATTTCGAAATCGGGGCTACCAAAGAATGAACTCGGGAAAGTCGCAGACTTCGAATAACCACGAAGCCCGCGCTACCCGTTCTTCAACGCCAAACCAAATCTTCCCGGCTGATGTTGTTAGGGTGGGTAACATGCAAATACCTCAGAAATGCGCGAGTTCACCAATCTGGTTCGCGGCGAGGGCAATTCTCTTGTTAGCTCTATGGCTTCAAACGGCCGCTGCGCAGCAATCCCCGCCCAGCGTGCGGATCGATCTTGACCAGGCCGTTCAGATGGCGGTAGCCCATAACCATTCCTTGAAGGCCGCTCGGACCCAGATCCAGCAAAGCGAGGCAGAGGAAATCACAGCGGGCCTCCGGCCGAACCCCGTGTTCACATACGACGACCTTTACGTGCCGATCTTTACGCCGGGTCAATTCACTTCGAACTTTATCGATTCGACCACGGAGTTTGACCTCGGACTCAGCTATACGATCGAGCGAGGGCACAAGCGCCAAGCGCGCCTTCGGGCTGCCAAAGACCAGACGGCGGTGACGCGCTCGCAGGTGAGCGATACGGAACGGGGATTGACGTTCAACGTGGCGCAGCAGTTCGTCGGCATCCTGCTGGCCAAGTCAACTTTGCAATTCGCGAATCAGGACTTGGCCAGCTACCAGCAGACCGTGAATCTCAGCTCGGAGCAGTACCGGGCGGGGGCCATCAGCGAGGGCGACCTGCTGAAAATCAAGCTGCAATTGCTGCAATTTCAGATGGACGTCTCGCAAGCCCAGTTGAGCATGGTGCAGGCTTACGCCAGCCTGCGGGCGCTCGAGGGCTACGATGCGCTTCCGGCGGGTTACGACGTGGTGGGCGACCTTGCTTACGAGCCCTTGAAGCTCAATCAGGAGGATCTGCAACTGAAAGCGCTGCAACTGCGGCCGGACTACGTCGCGGCGCAGCAGGGCGTGACCGCCTCCGAGAGCCAGTACTCCCTGGCAAAGGCGAACGGCAAGCGCGACCTGACCGCCATTTTCGACTACACTCACGTTTCATCCTCAAACGACGCTGGCCTGACCCTCAGCATCGAAATCCCTATTTTCGACAGGAATCAGGGCGAGATCGCGCGAACCAATTACGCCATCGGCCAGGCGCAGGAAACCAAGACCGCCGCCCAGGAAACCGTGATGACGGACGTGGCCAACGCCTACGAGGCATTCAAAACCGGCGACCAAGTGGTGCAACTTTATCTCTCCGGCTACCTCAAGCAGGCCCAGGACTCGCGTGATATCAGCGAATACGCTTACAAGCGCGGCGCCGCCAGCCTGCTCGATTTCCTGGATGCGGAGCGAAGCTA
>JBEKLY010000238.1:0-12237 GCA_050010015.1 Terriglobia bacterium | reverse complement strand
GGGATCGGCGCGACACCTGTTCTGGCAATGCTGCACGCACTCGCGGCGGCACATTCGACAAGCCAGGTCATGTGGTTGCACACGGCGCGGGATGGGCAGCATCATCCGTTTGCCGGCGAAGTCCGTCGCCTCATGGGCGTGTTAACGAATGGCCGCAGCTACGTTTCTTACACGAAGCCGAACCCAACGGACAAGACGGGTGAGGATTTCAACGCGACGGGTCGTTTCTCGCAGTCGGTTTTCAAGGAACTCGGACTGCCACGAGATGCGGATGTCTACCTTTGTGGGCCAACCCGATTCATGGCGGACATGAGAGAGGCGCTCACGGCCTTAGGTGTGGCGCCGGAGCGCATTCACATCGAGATCTTCAACGGTGGCGAGTCCATGACCCCTGGAGTGGTCGGTGCCGTGGCGCGAGCTCCGCATCCGCCTAGCGACGAGGCAAGCACGGGTCTGCTGGTATCGTTCGCGCGCAGTAGCATTTCCGCACACTGGAACGCGTCGCGGTACGGGAGCATCCTGGAAATGGCCGAGGCGTGCGACGTCCCGGTCCGTTGGGCGTGCCGGACCGGTGTTTGTCACAATTGCGAGAGTGGCTTGGTTTCGGGGACGGTCGTCTACGGACCGGAGCCGCTCGACATGCCGGCCGATGGAAACCTTCTCATCTGCTGTTCACAGCCGGCGAGCGATGTCGTCATCGATTTGTAAAGCTACAGCGTCCGGATTCAAAACGAGGATGGTCAGCCGATCATGAAAAAAGACTTTGATGCTATCGTCATTGGAACTGGGCAGTCAGGACCCTTCCTGGCTGTCCGGATGGCTGCTGCCGGGCAACGAGTGGCCATAATCGAACGGCACCTCTTCGGCGGAACGTGCGTGAATACAGGTTGCATCCCAACAAAGACGCTGGTCGCCTCCGCTTACAACGCGCATATGGTACGCCGCGCGGCGGACTTTGGGGTCCAAGTGGCTGGGACAGTGAGCGTTGACATGAAGCGAGTCAAAGCACGCAAGGATGAAATCGTCGGGAAATCCCGAAGCGGCTTGGAGTCGTGGCTCAAGAACACGCCCAACTGCACGGTCTATCAGGGCCACGCCCGATTTGAATCGGCGAAGGAAGTTATCGTCGGTGAGGAGTTACTTACGGCGCCGCAGATTTTCATTAACGTGGGAGGACGCGCAACCATACCGTCCTTGCCCGGAGTAGCGAACACGCCGTATCTAACCAATTCCACGTTATTGGACCTCGACGTCCTGCCACGACATCTCATTATTGTCGGCGGCGGCTATGTAGGTCTGGAATTCGGTCAGATTTTCCGGCGCTTTGGCAGCGACGTAACAATCATAGAAAGGGCATCGCGCCTGATTGCTCACGAAGACGAGGACGTATCCGCTGAAGTAAAGGCCATCCTCGAGCGTGAGGGCATTGAGGTGCGGCTCAACGCGACATGCATCGAGCTCGCGAGGCTCGGGAATGAAGAAGTCGGCGTGCGTGTGGATTGCACTGAAGGCACGCCAAACGTCGCTGGTTCCCACGTGTTGCTGGCGATGGGCCGCACGCAGAATACTGACGACCTTGGTCTCGAAAAGTCCGGAGTGGCGCGTAATGACCGCGGATACATTCTTGTGGACAATCAACTGCGTACCAACGTCCCGGGCATCTGGGCGCTTGGCGACTGTAATGGACGCGGGGGATTTACTCACACTTCTTACAATGATTTCGAGATCGTTGCAGCCAACCTCCTGGACCACGAGTCGCGAAGCGTCACCGACCGTATCACCGCGTACAACCTCTACGTCGATCCGCCACTCGGGCGCGCGGGCATGACAGAGCGTGACGCCCGCGGATCCGGCCGGCGTGTGCTGAAGGGCTCGCGGCCCATGACGCGTGTCGGGCGGGCTGTGGAGAAAGGCGAAAGCCAGGGATTTATGAAAGTGCTGGTCGATGCAGACTCAAAAGAGATCCTGGGAGCGGCCATTCTCGGTACCGGCGGCGATGAGGCGATCCACTGTGTTCTGGACATGATGTATGCGCGTGCTCCGTACACAGTGCTGCAGCGTGCCATGCACATTCATCCGACGGTGTGTGAATTGATTCCCACCATCCTCGGCGAATTGCAGCCTCTCTAAGATGACTTGGATGCGCCTGCGAGTTCCAGCACGCTTGGCCGGACATGCTAGGATGCTGCACCCGCCCGCGGCCACTACTGCCCGAAAGAACACCAGCACCCACCCCAAGTTTTCAATTCTCCAGCCTCAACGTTTTCGGGCTCGAGCAACCCTCGGGCCACGCTCGTTTCCGGCGCTTGCCTACCGCCACGTGCTCACAAAAGGACAACAGTACTAGGCGAGCATTCAGTTCGCGACTTGTCGAGTCAAGAGTACGAGAAAAGTGGAGGGGCTCTCCCGATTCTCGCCGCACGCCGGTGAAGACCGGGAACCGGTTCGTGGAGCACGCCGTTATTTCCGGCTGCCGCCAGCGGAGAGACCTTTGACCCGGCAACTGGTCGACTCCTCGAGCGCTATTGAGCCAATCCAGAGGCTCGCACGGCTCCGACCGCCGCTTGGGAGGTGGAGGCGAAAGGGGACAAAAACGCCAAGAATGTTAACAATATGTTGCGTAATTGTTAAAGGAATGTTAACTTGAACCATCCTTGGACTCTCGAGGTTCTACAACTTGACTATGTCTACAAACTGCATCGAGGCGGGGTTGTTCCTTGAGGTTGACCGCGCAGCTTCGCAGGGCCAGGTCTACTGGATTACCGGGCTATCCGGCGCAGGCAAGACTACTTTGGGTCGGGAATTGTGGACTCGGCTGCGCGCTCGCGGGCGTCGAGTCATCTTCCTCGATGGCGACGCGTTACGTGGTGCGATCGCGGACGACCTTGGCCACGGAGCGAGTGATCGCCGGCAATCCGCCATGCGCAATGCGCGGCTGTGTCGGCTGTTGGCGGCGCAGGGTTTCGATGTCGTCTGTGCCACCATCTCCTTGTTTCACGAGGTGCAGCGCTGGAACCGCGATAACATCCCCCGGTATCGTGAGATTTACCTCCGGGTTCCGATCGACGAACTGCGCCGCCGGGATAGCAAGGGAATCTACGCGGAGTCTGAACGGGCCGAGATGAGCGAGGTGGTTGGCATCGACGTTCCGGCGGAGCCGCCCGAGACGCCGGACCTGGTTCTCGACAATTACGGCGGGCTCGACGTTGCCACGGCAGTCGACCGCATCCTGACGGCATGTGAGAGGCAGAACGGCGAAAATGCGCCAAAGACGGCAGGCGCAGTCGCCTTCACTACCAAGGCCGAATCTCTCGAAGCTGTGGCGCCGCTGCTGCGGCATGCGCGCGTGCTGCCCCAAGTTCGTTTTTCGGTTGGCCGATGGTTGTCCGACCCCGCTCGGGTACTCTCCACCCTCGCGTCCGAGTCGTGGGGCTCAGGCCGGGTCATCGTGCGCAGCAGTGCTCAGAGTGAAGACGGCGCGCTTAGTAGCCAGGCCGGAAAGTACGATTCCGTGCTCGGCGTGACCGGCAGCACAGCGGTGGCGCGGGCGGTCGAGCAGGTGATTGCTTCCTTCGGCAGTGAGCGTCGCGACGACGACCAGATCTTCCTGCAGCCCATGCTTGAACACGTGGCGATGGCAGGAGTGGCATTCTCACGCAGCCCCAGCGGCGGCCCTTATTTCATTATCAATTACGACGATCGTTCGGGCAGAACCGATCGAGTGACCGGTGGTGCGGGCGACGATCTCAAAACCTTTTATTGTCTTAAGTCGCGCCCTGAGGCCTGCCCGGCATCCCTGGCTCCGGTCATCGCCCTGCTTAGCGAACTCGAGGCTCTGCTGGCATGTGATGCGATCGACGTGGAATTCGCCATCAGCGAGAGCGGGCAACTCTACCTCCTGCAAGTCCGTCCGCTTGCGGTCGATCGGACAGGCGCAGCCATGGACGCGAAGATTGACGACGCACTGGCGGAGATCGCCTGCAAAGTCGAGCTGCTCAGCCGTCGGCATCCTTATCTGCACGGCAACCGTGCTATTTTCGGGGTGATGCCCGACTGGAACCCTGCAGAAATGATCGGCCTACGGCCCTGGCCGCTCTCCTTATCGCTCTATCGCGAGCTCATCACCGATACGATCTGGGCCTATCAGAGGGACAATTACGGGTACAAGAACCTGCGCAGCTTTCCGCTTTTGGTCAGTTTTCACGGCTTGCCTTACATCGACGTGCGTGTAGACTTTAACTCCTTCATCCCGCGCGACGTATCCGATGATCTTGCCGGGCGGCTGGTGAATTACTACATCGATCGCCTGCTGGCAGAGCCGCATCTCCATGACAAGGTCGAGTTTGAGATAATCTTTTCTTGCTACACCCTTGATCTGCCCAAGCGAATGGTCAGGCTGGCCGAGAATGGGTTTTCCCAAGAGGACGTGGCCGAGCTTTCCAGCGCTCTGCGGGGCCTCACCAATCGCATCATGTACGGCGAAACCGCACTATGGCGGCGCGATCGCGAGAAGATCGACCGCTTGGCGCGGCGCTTGCCCGTCATTTGGGACGCGCGGATCGACAAGATCAGCCGCATTTATTGGCTGCTGGAGGACTGCAAGCGGTACGGCACGCTGCCCTTCGCCGGTCTGGCGCGCGCGGGGTTTATCGCAGTCCAGATGCTCCAGTCACTGGTGGAAGTTGGCGTTCTGACGCTCGAAGAGAAGGCAACGTTCATGGCGAGCGTTGATGCCATCGGGTCGCGTATCGGCAGAGATTTTTCTGAACTCTCCAAGGACGAGTTTTTGGCGCTTTACGGTCATCTCAGGCCAGGGACTTATGACATTCTTTCGCCGCGCTACGATGAGGCCCCCGATCTCTATTTCGATTGGTCGGCCCCTCGGCGGCCGTCCGCCCCGCCACCGCGCTTCGCGCTCTCGATCGAGCAGTTGCGCCACATTGAGCGGCTGCTCAAAGCGCATGAGCTCGGCATCGACGCGATCAGTTTGATAGAGTTTATCAAGGCAGGTATTGAGGGCCGCGAATACGCCAAGTTCGTGTTCACGCGAAGCCTCAGCGACGCTCTGACGCTCGTCAGGCAGTTGGGAGAAGAACACGGTCTCTCCGCCGAGGATTGTGCATTTCTAGACTGCCAGGCGATTCGCAAGCTCCATAGCGAGAGCGGGTCGGTGCGAGAGGTATTGGGGGAGAGCGTAGCGCAGGGCAGGGAACGTCATGGGCTCACACGGCATCTCGTGCTTCCACCTGTTATCGTGTCGCCCGACGAGGCTTTTGCTTTTCACGTTCCAACCAGCCGGCCGAATTTCGTCACCCACAAGAGTGTAACCGCGCCGGTTGCCTCCGTCGACGAGCCGCCGGAAAGTTTTGCCGGCCGGATTCTATTCGTTCCCAGCGCAGACCCCGGGTTTGACTGGATATTCAGCCGGAATATCAGCGGGTTCGTGACTCAGTTCGGCGGCGCCAATTCGCACATGGCAATCCGGGCCGGCGAACTCGGCATACCTGCAGTCATCGGGGCCGGCGAAGATCTGTACCGGCGATGGCGGACGGCGCGCAAGCTCTGCCTGGATTGCTCGAACCAGAAAGTCTTGATCATCGCATGAAACTTGTCGCTGTTACCCAGCGGGTATCGGTAATTCCAGCCTATGGCGAGCGCCGTGACTGTTTGGATCAGGCATGGACTAAGTTCTTAGCGGCTTGCGGCTTACTACCCGTTTTACTGCCCAACGTCAACGAACCGGCTATAGCCTTGTGCGAGGGGACGGGCGTCGCCGGATTGGTGTTGACCGGCGGCAACGATCTGGCGGAGTGCGGCGGCGATGCCCCGGAACGCGACGCTTTGGAATTTGCCCTGCTCGATTGGGCGGAGCGGCGCGGGCTTCCGGTGCTGGGCGTTTGCCGCGGCATGCAAGTCGTTCAACGACGCTTCGCGATTGGGCTGCACCGCGTCGAGGGCCATGTGGCCGAGCGCCAGATCATTCGCATCGAGGGCGAGCCGCGCGAGGTCAACAGCTTTCATCATTTTGCCAGCTGCGAATCGCGACCGCCCCTGGATGTCTGGGCGGTCGCGGAAGACGGCGTCGTCAAGGCCATTCGCCACTCGACTCAGCCCATCACGGGGATAATGTGGCATCCCGAGCGGCGATCCCCGTTTTCACCTGCTGACGTGGAACTATTCCAGCGGGTCTTCAAGGTGGAATGATGCGCGCAATTATTCTTGCCGCCGGGCGCGGCAGCCGCCTCGGGCATCTTGGGGCGGACCGGCCGAAATGCCTGGTCAAACTTGCAGGGAAGCCGCTCCTCGAGCTTCAGGTCGCGGCGCTGCGGCGTGGCGGGATGGAAGAGATCGGGGTCGTCCGCGGATATCGCGCTGAGATGATCGACCTTCCTGGCCTCGCCTATTTCAACAATCCGCGTTGGTCCGAAACCAATATGGTGATGTCGCTCGGGACGGCGGCGGCCTGGCTTCGGGAAGGACCAGTCATCGTCAGCTATGGCGACATCTTTTACCGCAGCGAGCTGGTGCGCGGATTGGCCGGCTCTCCAGGCCAGTTGGTCATCAGCTACGACAGGGATTGGCGCCGGCTTTGGACCCGCCGGTTTGCCGACCCTTTGGTTGACGCGGAAACTTTCAGGATCGGCAACGCCGGCCAATTGCTGGAGATCGGCGGCCGGACGACGCGTATCGAAGACATCCAGGGGCAGTATATAGGCCTCTTCAAATTCATGCCCCCAGCCTGGAGCGTGGTCGAAGCGCTACTCGCGAAGCTCGACGCGCCGACCCGCGATCGCCTCGATGTGACCGGTTTGCTGCGCCTTTTGTTGATCCGAAATGAGCTTTCCATCGCCACTTTCTCGACGGATGGCCAATGGGGTGAAGTCGACAATCCGGAGGATGTGGCGTTGTACCAGGCTATGGTAACAGAGGGAGAACTCCGGCTCGAGGATGACCTATGATGAAACACGGAGACTTCACAGCGCTGGCTGGCGACTACACCCGGTTTCGACCGGGCTACGCACCGCAAGTCGCGACTGCCATCCTTCGCTATGTGGGAATCGACACGGCCAGCCTTGATGCCGCAGACGTCGGCGCCGGCACCGGTATTTGGACACGCATGCTGGCCGCTCACGGCTTGCGTTCGCTGATCGCCATCGAACCTAATGACGCCATGCGCGCGCAGGGAATGGAGGCTTCCCAAGGGACCAATATTGTTTGGTGCAAAGGCTCGGCCGAGGCTACGGGATTGCCGGACGAATCCGCCGACCTCGTTAGCATGGCCTCCTCCCTGCACTGGGCCGACTTCGATCAGGCGAGCACCGAGTTTCTCCGCGTGCTGCGTCGCGGCGGCGCCTTCGCGGCGTTGTGGAACCCGCGTCTCATTGAGGCGAGCCCGCTTCTGGTCGAAATCGAGGCGCAAATCACGCGCCTCAAACCCGACATCCAGCGCGTATCGTCCGGCCGCTCCGGCCTTGCCGAGCGCCTAACCGAACTGCTGAGCGCCAACCCGCGATTTACCGAAGTGCTCTACCTGGAAGGCAGGCACTCGCAGTGTCAATCGCCGGAGCAATATATCGGCGCGTGGCGCTCGGTGAACGATCTGCAGGTGCAATTGGGCGCGGAGCTTTTCCGGCAGTTCCTGGATTTTGTGGAGAAGCGGGTTGCGGGGCTGCTCGCGATTGAAACGACCTACTTAACGCGCGCCTGGGTGGCCCGCCGCGCTAGTTAAGAGCACTTCACTAGTCGCTCTCATCCCGTCCCGCGCTCATTCTAAAGCATAACCGATTCTTTCGATCCGGCTTCTGGTCTCTCGATCCAGCTCATTGACAAACTGTTTGAACTGAGGGACTTTTTCCTGAACAGCCAAATAGCGATAAGGCTTGGTCTTCGGAGGGGGTACTTGTAAACGGTTTACATCAAGATCAACTGACATCAGCCTGACAATCTTGGAAAACTCCTTAACCGGATCGCTCATGAAGTCTTCGAGCCGCACGGCGAGCGAGGCAGCTTGGAGAAAAAGCCCAGTTTCCTCAACGAATTCCGGGAAAGACAAGAATCGCCCGCGTTCTGGATCGGGGAAGAAGCGAGGGTCACCGTCGGCAAAGGCCTTGAATTCACTAAAATTCTCCTCCAGGATGGCGCATAGTGCGTCTGTGTTTGTGTAAAGCTGCGAGGTAAAAATCATGGTGTGTTCGCGAACAAATGTCCGCCACCAGACCCAATTGCTCACCAGCGAATCGAGGGGATGACGATAGATGAAGATCAAATCGGCAAATCCCAATCTCACCGTTTTCGATATACGACTCGTAACCGCTGGCGGCTTCTGCCCGCGAGAAACATACTTCATTGTGGCATGGCAACTGTGGATCATAGATGTCGGACCTGAATCGACGTGGAATTTTGCCCGGTTCTCTTCCCTAAAATATTTCGCCCTCTCCGGAAAGTTCTGCAGGATCAGTCCATTGATATACAAACGTCCGCTGCCGAAGAGCCCGATAATATAAGCTGTTCTGTCCTTCCCAGGGCTGTGGATTTTCCAATACAAATCAGTTTCCGCCAAGTGGTAGCAGAGGCTCCGCCATTGTTCGAGGGGGGACTTGCGTGCGAATTTGATGAGCCTGTGAACTGCCTCCATCTGGCTCCGCCGATCCAATTCTGAAACAATTTAGTGCTCTAGCCTGGTTTGCTGTTTCGTTTGGTTTCTCCGCGAGAATCGTAGGAACGGCTCGCAACAATCACGAGTTCTCGCCAGCAAATACCTCGAGCCGCACCGGAGCGACACCTTCCCCGGCCGTCTGAGGAATGCAAGGTTTGTTCGAAGCTACTTTCGGGATTCACAGTCCCTGGCCTACATTAGCACCAGGCCAAAGTCTTTACAAAGCCATCAAATTACGCATTAACTGCTCACGTCAGTATAGCACGGTCAAGAAGCTTGCGAACCGCAAGTGGCGGCAGCCGTGGCCGGGCGGCCGCTTACCATCATCGCGCCCCGCGGACCTATGAATCAGGAGGTCGAAATTTCAGCGGCGCGCGACGCTTACCGGTGGACGAGCAGCGTCTATCGAAACCTCGGCGTCCCTGAACGCTTTCGGGTTTCCCCCAAAAGCTTGGAAGTGAACTTGGCGAATCAATACCTCAAGGCGCTCGAGTCGACGCAAAGCAATGCTTAGTGTCCAGCGTCCAACACTTCTTTACATTTAACCAGGCTGGCGCAGAGCGAAGCTCTGCGTTTTGGCATCATTGGATTCAATGGAAACCGCAGAGCTTCGCTCTGCGCCAGCCGACGCCCTTCCAGGCTGTCATCCTGAGCAGAGCGAAGGATCCCCACAGTTCGTTATGCCTCAGCGGCTTACCAACCACTGCAGAGATCCTTCGCTTCGCTCAGGATGACACGTTAGGCGACACTAGTACGGGTAGAACAGATACAATTTGGAAATCCGCTCACTTTCTCCGATGTAGATTGTGTCGTCGAGCCCCACTGCCATCGCGTGAACCACGTAGGCCTGCCAGGAGTAATAAGGACGGCGGTTAACGTCCACGAAACCAAAGATCTGATAAGTTGCGGTTTGCGGGTCGTAGGAAAACAAGCGAGCCATGTCGTCTTCGTCCCCGCCCACGCCAAACAACTTTCCGTTCGAAGCACGGACCAAGCCGGTGATGCGATATTCGAGCAGCGGCTTGCCGAGATTGCTGACCATCATGCTTTCGGGATCGAAGCGGAACAGGTATCCGTCAGAGGTTCCGCCGAAAATAAGGCCCGAGGGGTCCAACAGAAAAGTGTCCACACGAGTCCAGGGCTCGCGTCCGGGGATTGACGGTGCCTGAACCGGCAGTTTCTCGAGGGCTTGTTTCTCGTTGTCGAATTTGAAGAGGAAGCCATCCTCTCCCGAGGCATAAACGTTGCCCTTGAGGTCCAGGACGAGCATTCGCGAGACCATCTTCGTGGTTTCAAACTTCTCCCCTTCAGGAGCGCGGCGTGCTACAACGCCCAGGTCCGCGCTAGTTCCTGTCGTTAGTGTGAACTTGAAGAAGTGTGCGTTGGGGAACGTTAGCCCGTAAATGACGCCCGCCCGCCGATCGATAGCCAGCGTCTGAATACTCTCCCCCCGAACGGCCGGGCCAAGGTCAGTTACCTCGCAGGGTTCTTTGACGCGCAGAGGCTGCTCGTCTTCCCGCTGGGGAGTGTACTTGAGAAGATGTCCCGCCGGCGCGCTGCCGATATAAACGTCGCCCCAGTCTGAGACGGCCAGCGCGTTCGTGACGGCGGTCGCGCCCGGAATGAATCCCAGAGGCTGAACGTAACCGTGGCGCGGGTTCAGCACAAACAGGTGTGAACGTTTGCCGCTGGTAGCTCCATACAGATTGCCATTGGGAGCCACCGCGAGCGCGGTAATCGCTGATTCTCCGTCAGGGATAACATCGATGGGCGGGTAACCGAGGTCGCGGGCGTCGATCCGGTTTTGCGGAACGACCACGCTGTCGTAGTCAGGTGTGCGCTGGCTTTTTGCGAGCGGCGCGGCCACCATGAGAAGCGCGCAACAGAAGAATATTTTTCTCATCATCTTTTGCTACCAGGGTAGTCGTGCAGTTTGATGTCGTAGCGGCGAGTTCACCTCGCCAAATGGCGGCGTAAAGCCGCCTCTACATCAAACCGCTAACGTGGCTTTGGGCGGTAGATGACCAACGCCAGACGGTAGGGAACATTCCCGATTTTCCCTGCGGACTCGTTTTGCTCGCCCGGGGCGTCGCGAACCTCGATGGCACCGACAAAGTAGATTGTGCCGTCCGGAGCGGTATCGGCGGAATTGAGTCCAATGACGCGCCGGCCGTCCGCCAGGCGCATTTCTCCGCGGTCTTCAGTCCGGCCGCCTTCGAGGTCATACACGATCAGGTGAGACACGCCGATGCCCGAACTGCCCGCGTAATCGAATTCCTTGGCCGGAGGCGCGTAATACAGCTTGCGATCGCGACCCAAAGCCAAGGTGAGCGTGGCGTAGGGGATGTCGCGCCGGTCGTTCATCCCCTCCACGCACAATTGCCCCAGCGGCTTGACTTCTCCGTACTGGCCCGCGTGGGGATCGAACGAAAACAACAGGCTGGCGCTTTCGTCGACGCCGTAGAACTTCTTCTCCTGAGAATCCCAAACGACTGTGCGCCAGTGCGTTTCTGACTTGTTGTAGTCGCGCCCGAGCGACACCCCTTTCGGCTGGATGGGGATATGCAAGGGCAGTTCGATAATTTCGTCCGTGCGCGGGTCATACTTGTAGATCTGGCCCGCGCCGAAGTTGCCGTACACATTCCCTTCGTCATCGATCCCGAGGGTTCGGCAAATTGAATCGAAATTGTTGATTCGCCCCTTGTCCACGGCCTTCCGTGAGGCAACATCGTAATATACGAAGTGGCCGCGCGGATGGGTCAGTCCGTAAATGCGATTGAACTTCGGATCGTAAGCGCCGGTATTGATCCCTCCGTATCTCGGTCCGATGCCAAAATCTTCGACCTTCCCGGTTTTCGGGTCGTACGCCATCCAGTGAGCTCCGGGATATCCTTCCTTGGTCCCCACGCGCGCGTAGTTGAACCATAGTCCGGCATGCGTGCCGAAGTAAATCCGGCCGTCCGGTCCCTCTCCGAACTTGGCGTGGATCTTGGATTGAGGCCCGATCCGCAAACTGGCTTCGCCTGCCAGGCGGGTCAGGTTGCCCAGGTCCGAGACGCGGTCGAGGGCGGGGTCATACATCACCAGGTGGCCATCGCACCCGTGGCAGGCGAGTCCCGCGTACACCTTGCCGTCATGCGCCACCGTCAGCGCCGCCCAGTTACCGTCCATTTCAGCCAGGCCAGGGAAGATACGATAGTCCAAGGCGATGATCTTCTCCGCGCAAGAAGCGCACGGCGGCATGGCGAGGCACAAACCGGCGAGAATCAGCACAACAGCTATTCGGCGGCCTGCGGGTCTTCGATTCATCTACTAACTCCGATCAGCTTGAGTAAGGGCGACCCTCGCTGGGTGACGCACACGTGCCGTCCTGTGGCATGTCTGCGCCTCTCTGATGCTGAAGAGGCGCATACATCCCGACAACAAGCGTCGGGACGTATGCGCCACCCTCGAATCGTCGGGGTAGGGCTTGCCCCATAAGCGTTCACTTAACGCCTCAACTGGTCAAGTGGTGGCAATTTGGGTCTCGTTCGCCACTAAATTCAGGCCCGGAGGGCCGACAGGGAGTAGCCCACGGCGTG
>JBEKLY010000237.1:0-12257 GCA_050010015.1 Terriglobia bacterium | reverse complement strand
CGTAAGCGCATGCGAACTCGTAGAGCGGACCCGCGGTTTGGGGGGGCGCCGTTGGTTGATTGGCGGGGGGAAATGTGGGGGCCCCGCAACCCCCGGGCCGCGCGTCCCCGCTGCGCGGAGGGGCGGGTCGGGGGGCCCGGGGTTTTGGGGGCCCCTATTTTTCCCCCCCCACATAAAATCACCGCCGCCCCACAACCCCCCGGGTCCGCTCTACGAGTTCGCATGCGCTTACGACGGGAATTCCGCAAATTCGGTGTTTTGTTCCGCCGGCGGCAGCCGGGGGACGATCTCGAGGAAGAGATTCGCTCTCATCTCGAAATGGAAGAGCGCGAGAACCTTGAAGCCGGCATGTCGCCCGAGGAAGCTCACTATGCGGCGCTCCGCCGCTTCGGCAATGTGACTTTGACGCAAGAGAGGAGCCGCGAAATGTGGAGATGGAGCACGGTTGAAACCCTGTGGCAAGACCTCGGCTACGGAGTTCGCCAACTCCGCCGCAGTCCCGGGTTCGCGACGGTTGCCATACTGACCCTCGCACTGGGTGTGGGCGCAAACACCGCAATCTTCAGCGTCATCAATGCGGTGCTGCTCACGCCGCTTCCGGTGAAGAATCCGAAAGAGCTTATCCAGCTTGTCACCGTGGGTCCGTATGGCGTCGGAAGTTTTTCCTACCCGGCATTGAAACGCTTTCGCGACGAAAACCACGAATGTTCGGAGATGGCAGCCATTGGTTGGCTCAGCAATTTGGACGCGGCCGTCGACGGCCAACCGGAAACGGTGGAGGGCCGAATCGTTTCCGGGAACTTCTTTTCTTTTCTCGGAGTGAGCGCCAGCGCGGGCAGGACGTTCACCGGCGGGGACGAGAAGACGCGACCGACAAGCGCCGTCGCCGTCATCAGCTACGCGTATTGGAAGCGTCGTTTCGGCTTGAGCCCCACGGTAGTGGGGCGAAGCATCACGCTTAACCGGACCATCTTCACCATTGTGGGCGTAGCGCCGGCGGGCTTCTCAGGCATTGAAATCGGGTACTCGCCGGACATTTATGTACCGATGACGATGGAGCCCGCATTTCACGACGAGATGTCGTGGCTCAATCAGCCGGACTACCACTGGTTGCGAATCATGGCAAGGCTTAAGCCCGGCGTGAGCCGGGAGCGGGCGGGAGCGGAGCTTGCGGTCATTCACCGTCAACTTCAAGCCGGCATGTCCACCAAGGGTTGGTCACCGGCTGAACGCAACGACCTGCTTTCAACACGGCTGGAGGTCAACTCGGCGGCGCGGGGTATTATCTTTGGCCTGCCCGAGCAATTCTCAGGGACACTCTATATTCTGATGGCGATGGTAGGACTAGTTTTGCTGATCGCGTGTGCCAACGTTGCCAATCTCTTGCTGGGCCGTGCTTCCGTGCGGCAAAAGGAGATCGCTGTGCGCGTGGCCATAGGAGCCGGCCGTTTTCGACTGATCCGCCAGCTTCTGACAGAGAGCATGGTGCTCGCGGTTGGGGCGGGCGCGCTGGGCCTCGCGTGCGCTTACTGGGCCAGCGCCGGTATTGTCGCCCTGATGTCCGTCGGGCGCGATCCGCTCTTTCTCGAGATGCGCCCTGACCCGCGAGTCCTCGGCTTCACGGGAGCCGTGGCGCTGTTCGCGACTGTGCTCTTCGGTCTCGCACCCGCCCTGCGCGGCACTCGGGTCAACTTGGCGCCAGCTCTCAAGGAAGGCGCGGGCGGGTCGGGCGGCCGAATTTCCCGCCTGGGATTGGGAAAGGGCCTGGTGGTTCTGCAGGTGGCGCTCTCGCTCTTGTTGCTGTTTGGTGCTGGCCTTTTTGCGCGCACGCTCGAGAACCTCAGAAGCCTCGACCCCGGCTTCGACCGCAAGGGTGTGCTGCTCTTCAGCCTTGACCCCACCAAAAGCGGTTACAAGGGTCCCGCCGTGAACGCACTCTACAAGCAAATGATCGAGCATCTTGATTCCGTTCCCGGCGTGAGCTCGGCAAGTGTTTCTATGATGACGCCAATAACCGGCGGGGGAGGAATTGACAATTCCGTTGCGGTCGAGGGCTACACGCCACGGCCGGACGAGAACCTTACGGTCTTTGTAAATGCGGTGGGGCCGAGGTATTTCGAGACTCTCCACACGCCGCTTCTGCTTGGCCGTGACTTTAGCCTGCGCGATACAGACGCCACCCCGAAAGTGGCGATCATCAACCAAACTATGGCCCGCTATTTCTTTGGGAACGGCAACCCAATCGGAAAGAAGTTCGGCTGGTTTGGTGACGACAAGAACAAAATGCAATTCGAAATCGTGGGGGTTGCGGAAGATTCCAAGTATGAAACGTTGCGCGAGAAGATCCCCCGTACGGCTTATCTCGATTGCTTCCAAAGGCCGCTTGAGGGCATCACGTTTGAAGTTCGGACCTCGGTGAGGCCATCGTCATTGATCTCCCAAATCCGCGGCGAGATCCACGCCATCGACGCGGGCCTGCGCATCGGAGGATTCACGACGCTGGAGGAGCATGTGGAGGATTCCCTGGGACACGAACGCCTGATGGCTACGCTTTCGAGCCTGTTCGCGGCCTTAGCAGTTGTGCTCGCCTGCGTGGGCTTGTACGGAGTCATGGCCTATTCCGTGGCGCGCAGGACCAGCGAAATCGGCATTCGCATGGCGCTGGGCGCGGGGCGCGCACAAATTGTGGGAACAATTCTGCGGGAGTCGGCGTTACTGATTCTGGCAGGCGTGGTCCTCGGGCTGCCCATCGCCATTGCCGTTGCACGAGTGATCTCGAGCCGCCTCTATGGGTTGAAACCAGCAGACCCGTTGACGATCGCAGGGACGATCCTCTTGCTCACCGCGGTCACAGGCCTTGCGAGTTACATTCCCGCGCGACGAGCAATGAAGGTCGATCCTCTGGTGGCGCTACGGAATGAATAATTGACGTATGTCGGGGGTAGGGGCGGTTCGCGAACCGCCCCCACACGGGCGCAAGGGATGAAGGGTTCGGTTGAGTTTCTTAACTGAAGAATGAGAACTGATAACTGAGCACTAAGCATGAGCTTACGGCGCGGACTTTCCAAACTCGGCGCTTTATTTCGCCGGTTGAAGCCGGCGGATGACATCGAGGAGGAAATTCGCGCGCATCTCGAAATGGAAAAGCGTGAGAACCTCGAAGCCGGCATGGTGCCGGAGGAAGCTTATTATGCGGCGTTGCGGCGGTTCGGCAACGTGCCCTTAACACAAGAGAGGAGCAGGGAAATGTGGACATGGACTTCGCTCGAGACGCTCGGGCAGGACTTCCGCTATGGCCTGAGGATGCTTCGCAAGGATCTCGGCTTCACCGCGGTTGCGGTGTTGACTCTGGCGCTCGGTATCGGCGCCAACACGGCGATTTTCAGCCTGGGCAATGTCTTCATGTTTCGCCCGCTGCCGGTAAAAGACGCTGAGCGGTTGGCGGTGGTTGCGGTGCAATATCACGCCGACGCCGATCCCGGCCAACTCTCTTATCCTGATTACCAGGATTTCCGCAATCAGTCGAATGTGTTTACCGACATGACGTTCTTCGACCTCAGCGTTTCAGGAATCAGTTACCAGGGACATGCCAACCGCATCATCATGGCGTACGTTCCGAGCAATTTCTTCTCCATGCTCGGCATTCGACCGGCGCTTGGACGCTTGATCGCTCCCGGCGAAGGCGACGCGCCCAAAACCGGGCCCGTGGTAGTGCTTGGTCACAGCTATTGGATGAGGCATTTCGGCAGCGACCCCGGCATCATCGGGCGCAGCGTGACCTTGGACGGGCAGGCGGTGACCGTGATTGGTGTAGTGCCGAAGGAATTCAACGGCCCGTACAACCTCATCGAACTGGACGCATACGCCCCCATCGGAATTCACGATACGCCCACGCATTCCGGGTTCTATCAAGACCGTGGTGAAACCGAACTGCGGGTCCTGGCCACTTTGAAGCCCGGCATAACCACAAAGCAAGCGGAAGCCTCTCTCAACGTCATCGCCGAGCGCCTGGCGAAAGCATATCCCAAAACCAACAAAGGGCAGATGGTACGGGTTGTTCCGGAGCGGCTTGCCCGGCCCGAACCCGCCGTCGAAAGTTACATGCCGCTGGTGACCACGATCTTTCTGATCATGGTCGGGCTGGTTCTGCTCGTAGCGTGTTTTAACGTAGCCAATCTGCAACTGGCGCGGGCGGCCTCGCGCGAGAAGGAAATCGCGGTGCGGGCGGCGATGGGCGCGGGGCGGGCTCGTTTGATCAGGCAGATGATCACGGAGAGCCTGGTTCTTGCAGTGGCGGGTGCTGTGGGCGGCGCGCTGGTGGGGAATTGGGTGATCCGGGGGCTCGAGAAGCTGCGCCCGCTGGGCGACTTCTCGCTGCGGCTTGGCTTTTCATTTGACTGGCGCGTCTTTGCGTACGTCGCTGGAATTGCGTTGCTGGCGGGAATCGTTTCGGGTTTAGCGCCGGCGTTGCGGGCCTCCCGCACCAACCTCAATGAAACCTTGCGCGAGGGAGGGCGTGGACTCGTGGGCGACACGCGCCGTCACTGGCTGCGGAACGGGTTAGTGGTGGCGCAGGTGGCCGGATCGTTGATCGTGCTTGTCGCCGCGGGCCTCTTCACGCGCAGCCTCAGAAACGCCGAAGCCGTCGACCTCGGCTACGACCCCCATCATGTGCTCAATATGAGCCTCGATCCGAGCCTCCAGGGCTATAACCAGAAGCAGAGCGAGGCATTCTTCCGCGAGTTGCTGCCGCGGGTGAGAGCGCTTCCCGGCGTCCAGTCGGTCAGCCTCGCTTTCTCGGTTCCTTTGGGCTATTACGGCGACGGCACGGCTGTCTACCCTGAGGGGCAGGAACGCGAATCGACGGATAAGCGCGCGCCGGGCGCCGGCTACAACTGCGTCACGCCGGACTATTTCACCACCCTGCGGATGAAGATTCTGGAAGGACGCGCCTTCACGGAAAGCGATACCAGCACCACCCCGCTTGTTGCGGTCGTGAACCAAGCGATGGCCGATCAGCTTTGGCCGCACCAGGATGCGGTTGGGCGGCGCTTCAGCTACAAAGGCGCGCAGGGGCCGTTCGGGTCGGCTCGAAAAGACGATGAAGATTCGCTGGTGACGGTGGTCGGCGTCGTGCGGAATGCAAGGGTGCAGGGTCTGCTTGACGCGCCCGGCAATTTCTTCTACGTTCCTCAGACGCAGAACTACAAAGCGACGCACGTTCTGCACCTGCGCACCTCGGTGCCGCCCCAGTTGTTGCGGGCGCCGGTCGAGGCTCTGGTGCGGGAACTGGAACCCAATCTGCCCATCTACGACGTCATGACTATGGAGCAAACGGTGGACGGCGCTAACGGCTACTTCCTCTTCAAGGTGGGCGCCGGCTTTGCCGCATCGCTCGGCATTCTCGGCCTGATCCTGGCGGTGGTGGGCGTCTATGGGGTGGTTTCCTACGGCGCCAGCCAGCGCCAACACGAGATCGGCATTCGCATGGCGCTCGGAGCGCGGCCGGCCGGCGTCCTGGGGCTGATCATTCGGCAAGCTGCTATCCTTGTAGGGGCCGGGATCGGCGTGGGAGTGCTCGCAGCGCTCGGTATCAACCGCCTGCTGCTCAGCTTGCTGGTCGGCGTGACTTCCTCCGATCCTCTCACGCTTGTCAGCGTTTGTGGACTGATGCTGGCCGTGGCCCTGCTCGCCTGCTACATTCCCGCCCGGCGAGCCACGAAGGTCGATCCCTTGGCAGCGCTGCGGCACGAGTAATTGTCGATGGCGCAGTAGAACAGGCACTCCTGCCTGTCCTTCTTGAGGCATCTAATAGTCTCGAGGACAGGCGGGAGTGCCTGTCACACTTCATCAGTTGTAGCGGAGGTGAAGCGTCGCATGAAGAGTCGATTTGTAACCAAAGAGGAGATGCGCGACGAGCGCGTGGTCGAGTGGCTGGCATCGGCGCTTCAAGACCTCCGGCACGGGCTGGTGCTGATGCGGCGCGATCCAGGCGTCTCCGCATTGATTGTGCTGGTGCTGGCTCTGGGAATTGGCGGCAACTCCGCGGTCTTCACACTGCTGAAGGCCGCCTTCCTTGATCGCTTGCCGTTTCGCGACGCGGGCCGGTTGGTTACGGTCATCGAGAACGACGGCTGGATCCCGACCGTATCCGAGTTTCGCGAAATTCGCACCCACACACGCACACTGGAAGGAATGGCCTTCGCCGAGTATCGGGACATGCAACTGAGCGGCACAGGCGAGCCCACGCGAATTTTCGCCGCGCGCGTGACGGCGTCGTTCTTTCCGCTTTTGGGAGTGAACGCCGCGCAGGGGCGGACCTTCGCCGAGGACGAGAACCAGCCGGGCCGTCCGCCGGTGGTCATCCTCACCGATCGTTTCTGGCGGTCGCGGTTGGGCTCGGACCCGAGCGTGCTTGGACGAACCCTGCGCTTGGATGGCCAACCGGCTGTAGTGGTGGGCGTGCTCCCGCCTGGTTTCCATTTTGATTATCCCACGCTCGGCGCCACCGAACCGGTTGACCTCTATGCTCCCTACCCGATTGAGGCTTCCCTTCCCTTCGAGCGCGCCGCCAACGGCCAGGGCGTGCCGGTTCGGGTGCTGGCCCGACTGCGCGAGGGCGTCACATTGGAGCAGGCAGAGTCTGACCTCTGGGACACGGCGCTAGTACTGGCGCGGGAGAATACCTCGCCTTACCCGGGCCATCCTCACGACCCCCTCATGTTCGGCTTCAACGCCGCGCCGCTTCGCAACGCCATCGTGGGCAACCAGCGATCCCTGCTTTGGCTGCTTCTCGGCGGAGTCGGGGTGCTGCTGCTGATCGCCTGCGCGAATACCGCACAACTGCTCCTGGCGCGCTCGCTGCGGCGCGGGCGCGAAATCGCGGTGCGCAGCGCTTTGGGCGCGAGCCGCCTTCGCCTGATCCGCCAGTTTCTGCTGGAAGGGCTGGTGCTGGCGTTATGCGGGGGCATCGCCGGCCTGTTCCTGTCAGGTTGGCTGATGCGCGTTCTGGTTCGCTTGCTGCCGGTGCGCAGCCCACTGCTCGCAGCCGCGCACGTGGATGCGCGCGCCATAGCATTCACGCTTGGAGTCTCGATCCTATCAGCTCTGGTATTCGCTATTATCCCGGCATTGAAGGGCAGCCGCTGGACGCCCGGGCCGAGCCTCAGCGCTCACTTCACTTCGGGCGCAGGAAGCCGCTGGCGCAACGCGATGATCGCCGTCGAAGCAGCGCTTTCAGTCTTCCTCCTGTGCGGCGCGGGTCTCGTGACGCAGAATCTGATGAATCTCGTTTCCGCTCCGTTGGGTTTTAATCCTGAACATGTGCTGGCGATGCGGCTTCAGTTGCCCTTTGGAAAGTTGGAGCAGCCGGACCCAAAGGCCGGCAAGGTACTGCAGTCTTACGTTGACAAAATCGAAGCTATCCCGGGAGTGGAAGCGGCGGCGACGATCACAGGTCCGCCGTTGCGCCCCGCGCGTGGGGGCGGGCCGATCCCGCTTATTGGAGTGGCGGACCCCGGCACGATAGCGTGGTCCCACCAGATGACCCCGGATTACTTCCGCGTTATGGGAATTCCGCTGCTCGCAGGTCGAACTCTTCGTGTGAGCGACGCCGGGCCGAAACTTACGGTTGTGGTTGTGAACGAAGCTTTCGCCAAGCATTTTGGGCTGGGACCGGACGTGGTGGGCAAACAGATCCCCGACCCGGAAGGACCTATCACGGTTGTTGGTCTGGTGGGCACCGTCCGAACGCGCGGGCTCGAGACCCGGCCGTTCCCGGAATGCTACTATTCGGCACAGCAGCTATCGTGGCCCAATGTGTACCTGGTGGTGCGCTCAGTGGTTCCACCCGGGCCGCTGCTGAAGCAGGTGAAAGCGGCGATTGAATCGATAAATCCCGATCAGTCGGTCTTCGGCGTCGAGACCATGAATGAGCTGATTGCCGATTCCGCGGTCGAACCTCGCTTCGACGTGTATCTGATTGGCGTATTTGCTCTGCTGGCTGTGGCCATGGCGGCCGCGGGAATGTACAGCGTGATTTCGTTCCTGGTCTCGCAGCGCACCAGTGAAATTGCCATACGCATGGCGCTTGGCGCCGGGCGGGGCGCTATCATTAGGACCGTTCTGGCAGCGACGAGTCTTTGGCTGGGGGCAGGTCTGGCCGGAGGTCTCTACCTTGGCTTTGCTGCCGGCAAAACCATTCGCTCGCTGACCGACACGGAGGCGGTGGCCTCTCCTCGAACGTACACAGCGGTCGCGTTGATCTTTCTGGTGGTGACCTTAGTGGCCGTTTACCTGCCCGCGCGCCGCGCCACCAGGCTCGATCCCGCAACGGCGCTGCGCTGTGAGTAGGGGGACGGCTTGCCGTCCCCTTATCTTGCGACCGGGTAGGGCAAGCCCTACCCCTACGCTCCCAGGAACATGACGTGCACATACGTCCCCAGCCTCACGTTATAGGCAAGGTACCAGCCGATGTGATCGGGATCCTCGTAAATGATGACTTCGTCGGAATCCCAGAGCCAGCCATTGCAAAAGCCAATATCGTACGGGGCAACGCTAAAAAAGAACCCGCCAAACCCGAAACGGTTCGGACCGCCTCCCCCAAGGTGCCAGACATGGTGAGGGCCGAACCCGCCCGTGAAGCGTCCGTGCTCCCAGGGATGATCGAGATGGTAGTTGGCATCATTCTTGCCCGTGTCGTGCCCGACCCACTTATTACCTTTATCGACGTGTGGAGCGTTCGGGTGGCCGGCCTTGTCGCTGTAATTCCGTTTTTCCTGGGTGGGATGCGGATTCCCGCGGACCGGTTCCGGGCCGCGCGTTGGAGGAGCGGCGTGTGGTGCTGCATGTTCCTCGCCTCGTTGACCAAAAGCTGCAAGCGAAATCACTAACAACGCTACGAGAAACCCGATGTACTTTTTCATGTTCAGCTCCGTTGGTTGAATTGGTAGAGTCTCGTCAGCACTTGTCTTAATAGGGATCGCGGCTGGCGCAGAGCGAAGCTCTGCGGTCTCCATCGATTTGAGTATCGCCAAAACGCAGAGCTTCGCTCTGCGCCAGCCGTGGTCCGCGCCCAAACCAATGGCGGCAGCTTCGCTGCCGCACTCCAAGCGAGCGGCCAAAAGAGCCGCCCCTGTTGGATGCATCGAGCTCCGAGGGCGGCTGCAAAAAATGCATCGACAGCTTGAACTTAAGCGTGCGCAGCGCCGATGCGGCCAATCAAGTCGAGCTGCTCCTTACGATTCTCGGCCCCGATGGTGAAGGCGTGCAGCAGGTCGAGCGAGACGGCATATTTCAGCGCCTCGTCCACGCGCGTTCTCATGTCACCCTGGCCGAGGATCTTCATGCCGACAATCGCCTTGCCGGACTGCCGCCCCTCTCGCAGCGTCTCGACGACGGTGGCAGGGTCTGCATCCATGTGCGATCCGATCGGATTCACGCGCGAGAGCATGACCTGGACCCAGGGAGATTTCGCCGCCGTCCGCAGCGCGCCGATGGTGTGGCAGGAGCACCCGTGGGCGCGGACAATTCCCTTCGCCTGCGCCTCCGAGATGGCGTCCATGGCGCCGCGGCTCTTCTCCGTCCAGTTGTCGTCGGTAAGGCAGTGCATCATGAGAATATCGATGTAATCGGTGTCCAGTTCCTTGCGGAAGCGGTCGATGTCCGCACGCATCCCTGCTTCGTCGCGCGCCCAGGATTTCGACATGACGGTGATTTTCTCCCTGGGCAGTTTTTTCAGGGCTGCCGCCACGTGCGCATGGGTCCCGTAGGAATCCGCCGTGTCAAAGAAGCGCAGCCCATGGTCGTATCCCTGCAACAGCAGATCGGCCAGTCCTTGAATTCCCAAAGCCGATTGGTTGGAATGATGATTGACACCCACCGTTCCGGTTCCGCAGGCCAGCCGCGACGTCTTGAGGCCGGTCTGGCCAAGCGCCACAATATCGGAAGCGCTGAACTTCCCGGCCGCGGGGGGCAATGCCTCGGCCCACGATTTCGAAGTCAGCCACGTTCCCGCAACGCCTGCTACCGACCTGGCCAGAAAATCTCTACGCCTCATGGATGCACCTCCCAAGGAACTCGACGATCACCGCCTGCGCCGCCTGCAATGCAAAAGCAGCCCGAACCCCGAACCTCAATGCTCCAACTTTACCATGGGCGGTGTGCGTGGGCAACCAGCGCTGCGTGGTGCATGTAGCGCTTCTTCCTCTGCGAGGGGCGAGGCGCATTTGCCCTCCTGTCATCCTGAGCGAAGCGAAGGATCTCTGCAGTTCTGTCGTTGAGTCGTCGCGAACTGCGGGGATTCTTCGCTTCGCTCAGAATGACAAGCGAACGTCCCGAGTCAGAAGTTCGTCGAATAATTCAGCCCGCGGAGCGGGCGGCAGCGAGTAGCCCACGGCGCCAGAAGCTGGGAAAAAATCGACGCCTGTCATCCTGAGCGAAGCGAAGGATCCCGGCAGTTTCTTGTGGTTCAGCGACTTACGAACAACTGCAGAGATCCTTCGCTGCGCTCAGGATGACACTTCCGAATTTCTTCACACCTTCTTACGCCCTGGGCTACTCTATGCCGCCCCTAACGGGGCTCTAAATAACGGTCGAGCATAAGATAGACTTTGTTAACGAACCTTTGACCCAGGACGCTAGCGAGCCCTTGCGTTGCGAAACGAATCAGTCCCATAATCTTACCTTGCCAATTTGTGAATCAGGTCACCAAAGGACAGTTCCAATGTCGAGCAAGAACTCATCACGCCCACGCAACGTTTTGGGCAGAATCTCGCGTCGTCACTTCCTGGGAGGCGCCACAGCTATGGCTTTAATGAATTCATCACTGATCGCGCAAGGGCAGGCGAATTCGATGCACAATCCAATCCTGGCTTATGTCGGCACTTACAGCTCACCGCAAGGCCCCGAGGGAAGCAAGGGGTATGGGCAAGGCATTTATCTCTTTCAGATGAATCCCAGCACGGGGGTGCTGTCGCAAGTCGGGCTCTTTGCGAACGACTCGAATCCCTCCTGGCTGTCGTTCGATCCCTCGCGAACGCACTTGTACGCGGCGAACGAAATCGGCAATTTCGAAAGCACGAAGTCAGGTTCGGTAAGCGCCTACTCAATCGATCGATCAACTGGCCATCTCACGCGCCTTAACACAGTCAGCTCGCACGGGGCCGGCCCTGCTCACTTGAGCGTCCACCCGTCAGGGAAATACGTTCTGGTGGCCAACTATGAAGGCGGGACGGTGGCGGTGCTGCCCATCCGGGCAAATGGCGAGTTGGGTCCTGCCACCGACATCAAGAAGGACGCCGGCAAGGTCGGGCCGGAGCACGCTTCGAGCGCGCCTCCCGGAAGCTTCGCCATCAGCGGCCACGAGGCTCCGCACGCGCACATGATTGAGGCCGATCCTTCAGGCCGATTCGTTCTGGTAAACGACCTGGGGCTGGATCAGACCTTGATCTGGAAGTTCGATGCCGAGAAAGGCACGCTCACCGCCAACGATCCCGCGTCGGTCTCACTGCCGCCCGGGGACGGGCCGCGCCATTTCGCTTTCCACCCCAATCGCCGCTGGATGTACTTGCTCGAAGAAGAGTCCTCCACGATGGTGGTCTATGATTTCGACGCCGCGCGCGGCACGTTAACCGCGAAGCAAACCCTTTCGACCCTGCCCAGAGGGTTCGCAGGAACGAACTTCACATCGGAAGTGATGGTCTCGTCCGACGGCAAGTTCGTTTACGCTGCCAACCGGCTTCACGACACGATCGCGGTGTTTTCCATTGGGCCGGAAGGCAAGCTGACTTGGGTTAGCGAAACCTGGACTCGCGGCGATTACCCGCGCCACTTCAACATCGACCCCACGGGGAACTTTCTCTATGTCTGCAATCAGAGGAGTGACGCCATTACAACCTTCCGCGTGGATCGCGAGACCGGTAGCCTGACCTTCACCGGCCACTACACGCCGGTGGGCACGCCGGCGATCATCATCTTCCTCCACTAGCCCGCGGCGTTAGAGTCTGTGCGCGAACCTCTTTCGGGCTGTCATTCCGAGCGACGCGAGGAACCTCGCTCTCACGGGGGGCAAGCCGGGTTCGTCAGATACGCAAAACTAGCCGTTGGAATCCGCGACCTTGGCCGGGCCCTGCTTTTGTGGCTGCGATTCAGACAGTAAGAAACCAGGCTGGGCAGCTGACCCGCGGTCGGTGTGTCAACCGGTCTGCCCGATCCGTCAACAGCGCTTTTGACGGCCTTTCCGACGCCCAGTTGTCCTC